>CP102060.1:2179572-2490939 GCA_024579835.1 Clostridiaceae bacterium HFYG-1003 | reverse complement strand
ATAATCCAATATTAGCGAAGGTTCGTGTCATAGTAAAGAAAATTTTACGCAAACAGATTGTAACCGAGCGTATTCGCGGTTTTTACTCAGTCGGACTCGCCCAAGTGATCTTTCCTCTCTTTCCAAGGTGTGTCAGTCGATCTTCGAATGCTCGAATCGGTTCTGTCACGATTCACCTGCAATCTACAGCATAGTTTCGGTAACTGTATGCTGGCAAACCCAGGCGCCTTTAGTATACTTAGAGAGTAAGTCAAAAATATTTGCAGGCTGTTTCGCGGACGGCGGGCCGAACCCCGGTTGAGGGAAGTTCGGAGCATCCTGCCGGGATCAGGCACCAGTCTGCAAAACACAGTGAGGTGTTGTATGAAGTTTTCAATTGGCCGGATCGGAGAAGCCCGGATTCTTCCGGTCCTGAAGGACACCGTGCCCCAGGGCATGGAAGAGCTGTTTGCTTATCTCAAGGAAAGAGAGCTGTTCAGCGGAGCCAAGGGAGAGATTTTCTTCGACCTGGGGCTTCACGGCAGCAACACGCTGCTGGTTGGACTGGGTGAAGCAGACAAGCTGGATGCCCAGGCATACCGTCAGTCCTTCTACAAGGCAGGCACGGAAGCTGCCAAAGCCAGACTGACCCAGGTGACGGTTGATCTGCCGAAATTTCCCCAGATCTGCTATCGCACGGCGGTAAAAGCAGCGGCCGAGGGACTCTATCATTCCGCTTATCGGTTTGACAAGTATCTGAGCCAGGAAAAGAAGAAGCCGGTTCTCGAAGAGGTTGCGTTCCAGATCGTGGCCGGAACCGAAGACAAGGTAACATCCGCCCTGGCGGAGATTTCCAACATTCTGGACGGCATTGATCTGACCCGGAGTCTGGTGAATGAACCGGCGGAAGCGATCTATCCCGAAACTCTGGCCAAGGCGGCTCAGGAAGCTCTGACCCCGCTGGGCGTTGAAGTTGAGGTCAAGGGACTGGAAGAGATCAAAGCACTGGGCATGACTGCATTCCTGGCGGTGGCCAGAGGCTCAGCCCGGGAACCAAAACTTATCATCATGCGCTACCGCGGTGCCTCCGAGGATCAGGAGACCATCGGACTGGTCGGCAAGGGACTGACCTATGATTCCGGCGGATATGCTCTGAAGCCGGCTGCCAGCATGGCCGCCATGCATACCGACATGGGCGGAGCCGGAGCCGTCATCGGCGCCATGAGAGCCATTGCCGCCAGCAAACTGAACCGGAACGTGACCGCCGTTGTAGCGGCCTGCGAGAATATGATCTCCGGCGAAGCCTACAAGAACGGAGACATTATCCGGTCCATGTCCGGCAAATCCATTGAGATTGGCAACACCGATGCCGAGGGGCGGGTAACATTGGCAGACGCCATTTACTACACGGCAACCAAAGAGAATGTATCCAGCATCATCGATGTGGCCACTCTGACCGGCGCCGTGATCGTCGCCCTGGGGTCCCATTACACCGGAGCGGTCACCAACGATCAGGCGATGATGGACGAATTCAAGCTGGCATCTGACCTGGGCGGCGAAAAGGTCTGGCAGCTGCCGGCCGATGACGACTATCGCGACATGGTTAAGGGCAAGCGGGCGGACCTGCTCAACTCCGTCAAGGGCGGAGCCGGTTCCATCACCGCGGGTCTGTTCCTGGAGAACTTCACCGAAGGCAAGAAATGGATCCATCTGGACATCGCCGGAACTTCAGCCTACGACGCGCCCCACGGCTACCGTCCGGCCGGTGCAACCGGCATTCCGGTTCAGTCCCTCTACTATTTCTGCAAGGGCGATAACGATCAGACCAGGTGCTGCTAGCTTCGGTCATTTCCTGAAACCTCTCCCTGAAACCTTTCCCTGTCCACTGCCAAAGGTGACGAAACAGAACAAGGCTTGAGAAAGCAGGGAGCATTCAGTCCTCTAAAAAATGATGCCGTTGAGCAATCACCACAAGACAGAAGACCGGTCAGTGTATTACCGCTGACCGGTCTCCTGCTGCGCCTGGGCAGCGGCAACGATTTGGCTTGATTGGACGGATGCCCTGGTTGTACTGCCCGGGCATATTCCGTGGACACACTGTTCTGATCGATGGTTGCACATTTACCCGGCCCAGCCGTTTCGAAGGACGATGTCGGATGATTTGCCCGGATAAACGGTTCGGATATGAGTTTAAGACGCATCCTTTCGATTTACTGATCGGCACGTCCGGTCCCGGACTGCTGCTGGGCTTTTTCCCTGCGTCGGGCGTGAACCTGGGCACGATAGTGATCAGTGACCACACGGATGGTGTTTGAGAGGGCCCGGAACACTTCGTCCGGATCCTCAAACTCTTCGTAGAGACTGATATCCATGACGCCGCGAAGCATGAAGGTCAGAATGATGTTCATTTCCGGGGTGAACTCCAGATGATTGTTCTCCGCCAGGATTTTTTCGCGCAGGCTGATCACCAGCTTGTTCTGGAACGAGTTGGTCCGGTCATTGTCATAAAGGATCACCATGAGCTTCTGATTGCGAATCAGAGCAACGGTGAACCGTTCGAAAAATTCATCGACCCGGCGGAAGAAGGAATCGGCCTGGCCAATTTCACTGAGAATATCATCAATGACTTCATTCTCCAGCTGGGAGACGAAATCCTCCAGATCCCGGTAATGCAGATAGAAGGTCGCCTTGTTGATCATGGCAGTTTCTGCCAGTTCCTTGATGGTCATCCGTTCGACTTTCTTTTTTTCAGCCAGGCTGATAAATGCTTCCCGGATATTCTTTTGCGTTCGCTTTACTCTCAGATCCATACTGCCTCCCATACACCACTATTTATCAACGAATTTCTATAATCGTCTGTTAAAATACCTTTCGAACAAATTGGTCATAGATAAACCGGTGGACAAATCCTATAATATGTATTATATCGCAAATTCGACATCAGTCGTTTTTAGCAGCAAGAGGAGAAAGGCATGTTTAAGATCATCACGGATTCCGGATCCGATTTCCGAGAGACCAGGGCGAAAGAACTTGGGATTGAGATCGCCCACCTAAAAATCACCTTTGCCGATGAAGTGATCATCCAGCACGAAGAGGAGGATGTCACCCGGTTCTTTGACAAGCTGGCCAAAGCGGAGCAATTGCCGGTGACCAGCCAGCCTTCCCCCCAGGACTTTTTGGATCTCTATCAGAAATACCCGGGGGAGCCGATCCTCGTTCTGGCCCTGTCCGGCGGACTCTCCGGCACCGTCAATTCCGCCGAACTGGCGAAGAAAATGCTGGAAGATCCGGAGCGGGTCACCATCATCGATACCCGTCAGGGGACTCTCAGCCAGAATGTCATCGTGGCGGAAGCCGTACGTCTGCGTGATGCCGGACTGACGCTGGAAGAAGCCGTCCGGGAGATCAATCGGCTACTGGATCGAACAACCATTGTGGGTCTGATTGATACGCTGAAATACCTCAAGAAGGGCGGGCGCATCCCCAAGAGTTTGGCAGCCATTGGCTCGGTGCTCAACATTAAGCCGCTGGTGGAACTCAAGGACGGAGTCCTGGTGACCGCCGGCAAAGCCCGCGGTCATAAGGCAGGGATTAAAATGCTGTTTGAACAGGTGGCAGCCTATGGGATCGATCCCGGTTACAAGGCGTTCCTGGGCTATACCGGAGATCGCAAGGACATTGAGGAAGTTGTTTTGACATTCAAGCTGACGTATCCCGATGTCCCCTATGAGGTTTCCCGAATTGGCGGAATCATCGGCACCCACATCGGCGCAGGCAGTGTCGGCATCGGTTTTGTCAAGCAGAGACCCTGATGCGGCCGGTGAAAGAGCCTGATAGTTTCATTTCAGCCCATGAATCTTATGGAGTCCGGGGGTTGGATCGGCTCAGGGCCGTTCCGACTCAGCGACAGGTACGGATCAAGCGATCTCATCCTCTCAGGGAGCGTTTCTGCCGGGGTTGCCCCGGCAGAAATCCAAGCAGTCAGCCAAACACATTGAAAACCGCCGGAAGCGATTGCTTCCGGCGGTTTTTGCCGGTTTGGATCCGATTGATTAGAATTCGCAGTTTCCGACGGTGCGGGGGAAGGGAATGACATCCCGGATGTTGGACATGCCGGTGACATACATGATGAGGCGCTCAAAGCCCAGGCCGTAGCCGGCGTGCTTGGCGCAGCCGTATTTGCGCAGGTCCATGTACCACCAGTAATCCTCCGGATTCAGGCCCAGTTCCTTGATCCGGTCCATCAGGACATCGTAACGCTCTTCGCGCTGGGATCCGCCGATGATCTCGCCGACACCGGGCACCAGGCAATCCATGGCGGCCACGGTTCTGCCGTCTTCGTTTTGGCGCATGTAGAAGGCTTTGATCTGTTTCGGGTAGTTGGTGACAAAGATCGGACCCTTGAAGATCTCTTCCGTCAGATAGCGTTCATGCTCCGTCTGCAGATCCATGCCCCATTCCACAGGGAACTCGAATTCCTGGCCGCTCTTGAGCAGCAGCTCCACGGCCTCGGTGTAGGTAACTTCCCGGAATGTGGAGTTAACCAGCGTAGTCAGCCGTTCCAGGAGCCCCTGATCGACGAACTGGTTGAAGAAGGCCATTTCTTCGGGGGCGTGCTCCAGCAGGTAGCTGATGATGTACTTGAGCATGTCTTCCGCCAGCTGCATGTTGTCTTTCAGGTCGGCAAAGGCAATCTCCGGCTCGATCATCCAGAATTCAGCCGCATGCCGGCTGGTGTTGGAGTTTTCCGCCCGGAAGGTGGGACCGAAGGTATAGATGTTGCGGAAGGCCAGGGCATAAGCTTCGCCCTGGAGCTGACCGGATACGGTCAGATTGGTTTCCTTGCCGAAAAAGTCCTGGGCGGCATCCAGGGAACCGTCTTCCCGTTGCGGCAGGTTGGCCAGGTCCAGCGTGGTGACCCGGAACATTTCTCCGGCACCTTCGGCATCGGATCCCGAGATGATCGGGGTGTGGACATAGACAAAGCCCCGCTCGTTGAAGAACTGGTGAATGGCAAAAGCAGCCAGGGAACGAACCCGGAACAGGGCGCTGAAGGTATTGCCGCGGGGCCGCAGGTGCGCGATGGTACGCAGATACTCAAAGCTGTGGCGTTTCTTCTGCAGGGGGTAATCGGAGTTGGACGGACCTTCGAGGGTAATGCTTTCGGCTTTCAGCTCGAAGGGCTGCTTGGAATCCGGCGTCAGCACCAGCTGTCCCCGAACCGAAATGGCGGTGGCAATGGGGAAGCGGGATACTTCCTCGAAGTTGTTCAGTCCTTCCTCGAATACAATCTGAAGATTCTTGAAAAACGTGCCGTCGTTGAGTTCGATGAACCCGAAATTCTTGGATACGCGCATGGTCCGGATCCAGCCGGACACTTCGATGACCTGGCCGCCAAATTCTTGCGGGCCGCGATACAGTTCTTTGACACTGATCATTAGTTTTACCTCCTGTTTGGGATTCTTCCCGAAATATCTGATTAAAATCATTAGCAGATGGACGGTCGGGACCAAATAAAAAAGCCCCGTCCGCTAAAGGGACGAAGCATTTGATCGTGGTACCACCCAATTGAAATGACAAAAAAGTCATTCCACTCTGACTCGTAACGTGATGAACGTCCAGACCTACTGTTGGTTCGGAATGGCTGCTCCCGGTCGTTCTTTCGGTGATCCTTGCTGCCGGCATTCCACCATCGCCGGCTCTCTGGAGGCAGGACTTCACGTACTCGTTCCGTTCTTCGCATTTGCTATCTGGTTTCCTACCTATGATACATGAGGGAAAAGGTGAAATCAAGATGTCGGAGAATGATCCTGCCGCCTAAGGGAAATTTCTTTGTAAATAGAAAATGTATGGAAATTAATTGTAAAGACAGCCTGGAATTCTGTGCTGGAATTTCCGAGGTGTTGGGATCCACCGGTAAACCCGCCGGAATCGAAGGCGAGCCTTCCGTTCCGGCTGGTGTCAGGGTGAGTTCCGGAACGACCGGATTGATCTTGGTTAATACTTATAAGGCTACAGGACTAACAGCACGACCAGCACCAGAAAAACCGCCAGATGAACGAGGGCCGAGAGGGAGAAGCCTTCCGTTCGAATTCTTTGATGGGTGGTCAAAGCCGCCATGCCGCCCAGAGACAGTACAATCAGAACCCGCTTCACCAGAAGGTCCAGCAGGCCCAATCGGGATCCGGCCACTGCTGCCAGAGTTATGGTGATCAGCATGATTTTCAGAAGATTTTCTTTTGTTGAATTGGTTTTTCTCACATCATCCATCTTCAATGCCCCCTTGTATTGCCGCCCGGGTCGCTATCATAGGATTTGGTCAGGCTCAACTTCGTGCAGATCATGCCAGGGATCCATCAGCATCCGGCAAGCAGGCGTTTTTTATACCATACCACAGATCCAGAGGATTTTCATGAAAAAATGAAAAAAATCAGTTTATTCCCGGAATGATCATAGCGCAGATCGTTCTGGCCCTGTTTCACTCAGAGGCGCAACCAACGGTTTTTCAGACAGCCAGGGCAGACCAATGACAGGAAGGGGGATTTCCTGACGAATCGACGGCCTGGCAACGGGTGGATTCATGTGGAAATAATCTGCAGTTCATGTATTTTTAATTGATGATAGTTATAATTACTTTTGAACAGCAATCATCGCTGCTTAGATATAAAGTATCGATAATAAGGGGTGGAATAAAGTGATTGATCGGATCTTCTATAAGACCAGAGCCAAGATTAATTTAAAGGGGAAATGGCTCATCTCTGCCCTGGTGGCCGTCGTTCTCATGATCAGCACGGGCCAGGATGTCATTAATTTTCGGACAAACAACCGCAACTTTCAGGCTGATCCGGATATAGGCGACCGGATGATGAACCAGGCCGGGCAAATCATTCCCTATGGCGGAGCGGCTAACTTCCTGAGAGAAAACATTCTCCCGGCGGTCGGTATCATTCTCCCCCTATTCCTCATCGTGATGGCCATTGGACTGGCATTCAACGCCTTTGTGCTGGCGCCGCTGTCCCTGGGTGCGATTCAGTATTTCAGAGCCAATGACCTGGGCCAGGAACCAGGTGACATCAAGGAACTGCTGTGGGCATTCCGCTCACCCCATTACCTGAACATCGTAAAAACCATGTTTACCATGACGCTGCGCATAATCCTGTGGTCGCTTCTCCTGATCATTCCGGGAATCATCAAGACCTACGAATACAGCATGATCCCGTACCTGCTTTGCCGCAATCCCGAGATTCCCACGGAAGAGGCCTTTGCCCAGAGCCGGCTCCTCACCAGCGGTAAGAAAGCCAGTCTGTTTGTTCTGGGGCTGTCCTTCATCGGATGGTACATCCTGGGCTCGATCCCCTTCGGACTGGGCACGCCCTTCGTCAAGGCCTACGAATCCCAGACCACTGCCGGCATCTTCAATGACTGGATCAGGGATACCACACCGCAGTATTAGGAACCTCGAACCAATCGGTCACAACCCAGATTCAACGGAAGCAGGCATCTGGTGAATCAAGGGAACGAACCAATGATTCAGCCACCAGTGCAATAAAAAGGCAAGGTCCCGGAAACCAGGTTTCCGGGACCTTGCCTTTTAAATATGTCCTGATCAGGTTAAATATGCCCTGATCAGGTTGCCTGCTGCCCCAGGCTCAGTCTTTTCTCAGGGATGCCTGTCGAATGCATCAGGCACCTTCGTTGAGGAAACGGTATTGGGCGAGGTAGAGCTTGTAGTAGTAGCCTTTGGCCTGAAGCAGTTCTTCATGGCTGCCCTGTTCCACAATGGCTCCGTCGTGGATGACCAGGATGCGGTCACAGTCGCGGATGGTGGAGAGGCGATGGGCTATGACGAAGGAGGTGCGGCCCTTGAGCAGGAGCTGAATGCCCTGCTGGACCAGCCGCTCGGTCTGGGTATCGATGTTGCTGGTGGCTTCGTCCAGAATCAGGATTCTGGGATTGGCCAAAAGGGCCCGGGCGAAGGAGATGAGCTGACGCTGGCCAACGGACAGGCGGGAGCCGCGTTCGCGGATTTCAGTGTCGTAACCCTGTTCCAGCTTCATGATGAAATCATGGGCATTGACGGCTTTGGCGGCGCGCTCGATTTCCTCATCGGTGGCGTCCAGCCGGCCATAGCGGATATTTTCCCGGATGGTGGCGGAGAAGAGGAAGGTATCCTGCATCATAATGCCCATCTGGCTGCGCAGGGTTTCGATGCGGACCTGGGAGATGTCCTGGCCGTCAATGAGGATCCGGCCGCCGGACAGGTCATAGAAGCGGGCCAGGAGATTGATGATGGTAGTCTTGCCGGCGCCGGTCTCGCCGACCAGGGCGATGCTCTCCCCGGGACGGACCGTGAACGATACGTCGTGCAGCACCGGCACCTGGGGATCGTATTCAAAGCTGACGTGGTCAAAGGTGACTTCGCCCTGGATCTGCGGCATCTCAGCGGCGCCTTCGCGGTCCGTGATGTCGGGCTTGGTGTCGAGGATTTCAAAGATCCGCTCCGCGGAGGCCAGGGAGGTGATGAGGGTGTTGTAGAAGTTGGAGATGAACATGACCGGGCGCCAGAACAGCCCGATGAACATGGTGAAGGCGAAGATATCGCCCAGGCTGACCAGATTTCTCCAGTAGAGGATCGCTCCGGTCAGGTAGACTACGATGGAGCCGACGCCCCATGAGATTTCCACCATGGGCCAGAACAGGTCATTGAGCTTGACGGCCCCCATGAATTTTTCGTTCATCTCGGTGACCATGTCCAGGTGTCGGGTGCTGGTGGCCGCTTCCTGACGGAAGCCCTGCACCACCCGGATTCCGGAAAAGTTCTCATGGGTAAAGGCATTGAGGTTGCTGCGCTTGCCGCGCCACTCACCCCAGCGGACTCTGGCCTTGATCTCAATGAAGAAGATCGCCGAGACCAGAAGGGGCATGACCACCATGGTGGCAAGGCCCAGCCAGACATTGGTAAAAAGCATCATGACGGCGACCAGCACCAGCTGGAGCACCTGAGGGATCAGCGAGGTCACCGAGTTGGTGAACAGCTGCTGCAGGGAGTTGATGTCGCCCACGACCCGCGCCAGGATTTTACCCACCGGTCGGGAGTCGAAAAAGGCGAAGGACAGCTGCTGGATGTGCCGATAGAGAGCTTCCCGCATGTCCAGAACAATCTTGTTCGAAACCCGGCCCATGGACAGGAGGCGCTGACGGCTGGCCAGGGCGGCCAGCAGATTAAGCACGGCCATGACCAGAGCCAGCCGGATCAGGGTCTGGGTGTCGCCCTGGGCAATGGCCTGATCCACCGTGAATTTGACAAAGACCGGATTGATCAGGCCAACCAGCATGGTGAACACCATGAGCGCCATGATCACCAGAACGGCCTTCCAGTAAGGCCGGATGTAGGTATAGAGACGGCGGATGATATAGCTTTTTTCCGTCAGATTGATTTTTTCATCCTGGGATACGATGTTTTTCGCCATTTAGACCACCTCCCTGAGGCTGGCAAAATCCTGGAACTGTTCGCTGTACACTTCGTAGTAGCGTCCGCCCAGGGCCACCAGTTCATCGTGGGTTCCGGCTTCAACGACCCGGCCGTTCTCCATGTAGAGGATCTGGTCGGCGTTCTTAACGGCGGAGATCCGGTGGGCAATGATGAAGATCGTCCGGTTTTGACCCACTTCCTTGAGATTCTTCAGGAGCTGGTATTCTGTTTCCATGTCCAGGGCAGAGGTGGCATCATCCAGCACCAGCAGGGGAGCCTGCTTCAGTATCGCCCGGGCGATGGCCAGGCGCTGCTTCTGCCCGCCGGAGAGTCCGACGCCGCGTTCGCCGATGACTGTGTCCAGCCCGTCTTCGAGCTCAAACACAAACTCGGCGCGGGCGATGCGCAGGGCTTCCCGGACCGCTTCCGGCGTCGCGTCCTGATTGGCGAATTTCAGATTGTTCTCAATGGATTCCGAAAACAGGAAGGTATCCTGAGGTACGATGCTCATGGCTCCGCGCAGGTCATCCAGGCGGAGCCGGCGGCTGTCGATGCCGTCGATCAGGACGGAACCGGACTGATGGTTGTAGTAGCGTCCGATCAGCGCGGTCAGGGAGCTTTTGCCCGATCCGGTGGTTCCCATGATGGCGACGGTGTCGCCCGGCCGGGCCTGGAAGGACACATCGCGCAGAACCGGTTCCTCCTGATAGGAGAAGCTGACATGGTCAAAAGCCACCGCGCCGGTTACGGTATGGGGCGCCAGCCCGGGTTCATCCGTCACCTCGGACGGTGTGTCGAGAATGGCCAGAATTTTCTTAGCGGAGGCGTTGAACTGAGCCGCCATGTTCATCAGCCAGCCCAGCTCGCGCAGGGGCCAGATCAGATTCCAGATGAAGCCGGAAAAGACCGCCAGGGAACCCAGGGACATCTCGCCCCGGGTCACAAAGATGGCGCCGATGGCGATCATGGCAATGACTGCCAGATTGGTGAGCAGTTCGATCACCGGAAAGTTATCGGCGATAATTTTGGCCTGTTCATTGTTCAGGTCATAGTTCTGCTTGTTTTTCCCGAGGAATTTCTGGATTTCGTGGCGTTCGCGGGCGAAGGCCTTGACCAGGCGGACCCCTGCGATGTTTTCCTGAGCGGTGGTATTCAAGATGGCGGTCTGATCAGAAATCGCCTCGAAGTTCCGGTCGATCTTCTTTTCAAAGCTCATGGCCAAAAAGCCGATGGGTGCCATGATCAGAAGGATAATCAGGGTCAGCTTCCAGTTGATGCTGGCCAGAATGACAAAACCGATCAGGAAGTAGAGCACCTGTTCCACCAGCAGGCGGAAGCCAAAGGCCAGGCTGCGCCAGATGTTCTCCAGGTCTTCGCCCAGACGCGACATCAGTTCGCCGGTGTTGATCCGGTCAAAGTATTGGAAGTGGAGCTGCTGAATGTGGTCGAACAGGACCTTTTTCAAGTCCCGATACACCAGGATGCCCACCCGGTCGTAGATGTACTCCTTGAAGAAGCCAAGCACAGCCCGTCCGGCGGTAACGGCCAGAAGTCCGGCCAGGATCCAGAGCAGCAGGTTCAGATCACGCTGGGGCAGTGCCCGGTCAATGATCATCCGGTTTAAAAACGGGTTGGCGGAATCCAGGGCGATCGTAGCCAACAGGGCAGCGGTGGGGAAGATGAGCTGTTTCCAGTATTTAAACAGCATGTCAAAAATTCGCTTCAATCGTTTCCCTCCTTTTGGGTCTGATTGAGACACCACTATCATCTTATAGGCGCCGGAAAATCGTTGCAACAAAAAGCACCAGTACAGGATTACACAAAATCCTCTGTACTGGTGTTCTCGCCAGACGAACGGACAGGCGCACCCCTGCTGGGCAGGGAGCAGCAGACCGGTTAGCGCCGCGGACCTGCTTTTTTGAGCTCTTCGTTGATGGCCAGCAGGTCATAAACCTTGTAGCCCTCGCCGCCGCCGATGGACAGCACGATGTCGCCGGGGTTGGCGCGCTGCAGGATCAGGTTGGCGGCATCCTGATAATCCAGGGCATTGATGCACTCCACAGTGTGGCGGGCCCGAACGGCATCGCCCAGGACATTGCTCGAGGTCAGTCCGGTGTCGACTTCCCGCGAGGTATAGACCGGCAGCAGGATTAACAGGTCGGCCTTGTCATACAGGGGGACAAAATCAGCCATGAAGTGGTGCAGCCGGGAATAGGTCAGGGGCTGCATCAGTACGATGAGTCGCTCATAATCGTAGTGCAGGACGGTTTCGATGGTGACCCGGACTTCCGTCGGATGGTGGCCGTAGTCGTCGATGAAGCGGACGCCGTTGACGGTGCCCAGTTCCTGCAGCCGGCGGTCGACTCCCTGATAACTCAAAAGGCCACGGCGAATGTCCTCCGGTTCGATGCCCAGGGCCAGGGCGGCGCAGGTGGCGGCCAGGGTATTGTAGATATTGAAGGAGCCGGGAATGGGAAGGTGCAGGTTGAACAGCACCTCTTCGCCCCGGACCACATCAAAGGTTCCGCAGCCCTTGTTGTCCATGGTGATGCCGACGGCCCGGACATCCCCCTGTTCCAGACCGAAGGTCATCAGCGGGGCCTGGATGCCTTCAGCCGCTGCCATGCAGTTGGGGTCGTCCGCGTTGGCAATGACCAGCCCGTCGGCCGGAACCCTGGAGGCGTAGGTATGGAAGGCCTCCCTGATGGCGTCCAGATCCTTATAGGTATCCACATGATCTTCCTCAATGTTGAGCAGCACCGCGATGTGAGGCGGGAAGTCCAGGAAGGATCGCTGATATTCACAGGATTCCACGACCATGACTTCGGATTTTCCCACCCGGTAATTGGACTTCAGAAGCGGCACCGGCGCCCCGATGAGCACAGTGGGATCCTCGCCCGCTCCCATGGTGATGGAGGTGAGCAGGGCGGTGGTGGAGGTTTTGCCGTGGGTGCCGGCAATGCCGACGGAGTACCGGAAGTTCTTCATCAGATAGCCCAGAAACTGGGAGCGGGTCATAGTGGGGATGTTCAGTTCATGGGCCCGGATCAGTTCCGGATGGTCGGGCTTGACCGCGGCGGAATACACGACCAGATCCTGATCATAGACGTAATCGCGGTGATGGCCGGCTTTGACGGACGCGCCTTTTTTGCGGACCCAGTCCAGGGTTTTGGAATCCTCCTGGTCGGTTCCGGAAACCGAAACGCCGTTGTCCAGCAGAATTCCCGCGATTCCGCTCATCATGGAACCACCGATTCCGACGATGTGCACTTTCTTACCTTTATATTCTTTCAAATCAAATGACAAAAAAATCATCTCCTTCGATATCAATATTTTAATGCAGAGCGAAAGCCATAGCAAGAAAGGTGACGCTGACATTCATTCCTTTCGGTTTTCTGATTTTTTGGCTTTGAACTGTAATCTGACAACGTTTTAAGTTAACATATATATAATACACCTGTTTAGGAGGGAAATCATGAAACATAAAATTGCGGACCTTGACTGGGCCAATCTCGGCTTTGGGTATATCAAGACACCCTGGCGCTTCATCGCGCACTGGAAGGACGGTGCCTGGAACGAGGGTGAGTTGACGGGGGACAACCGGGTTCACATTTCAGAAGCATCTACAGCGCTCCACTACGGGCAGCAGTGCTTCGAAGGCATGAAGGCCTATCGCACCAAGTCCGGAGAGATTCAGCTGTTCCGGCCGGACATGAATGCCAAGCGCATGATGGCCAGCTGCGACCGGCTGTTGATGCCGCATTTTCCGGAAGAACAGTTCATTGAAGCTTGCAAGAAGGTTGTAGCCGCCAATGCGGAATTTGTTCCGCCCTATGGCACCGGTGCCTCCCTGTATTTAAGACCGCTCATGTTCGGAGTCGGTGACCAGATCGGGGTGAAATCCGCTCCCGAATTTATCTTCACAGTATTCTGCACGCCGGTAGGAGCCTACTTCAAGGGCGGCATGAGTCCCGTAAACTTCATGGTCTCCGAAGACTATGACCGGGCTGCTCCGTTTGGAACCGGCGCAGCCAAAGTCGGCGGAAACTACGCAGCTTCCCTGCTGCCCCACGAACTGGCCAAGGACAAGGGCTATGCCGACTGCATCTACCTGGATCCGGCAACCCATACCAAGATCGAGGAAGTCGGTGCAGCCAACTTCTTTGCCATCACGAAGAACAATGAATTTGTAACACCGTATTCCCCGTCCATCCTGCCATCCATCACCAAGTATTCCCTGCTTCACCTGGCCAAGGAATACCTCGGGATGGACGCCATCGAACGGGACTGCCCCATCAACGGACTTGATGAGTTTGCCGAGGCCGGAGCCTGCGGTACCGCAGCTGTCATCACCCCCATCGGAGCCATCGACTATAAGGGAGAGCGCCATGTCTTCCATTCTGAGACAGAAGTTGGCCCTGTTACCAAAAAGCTCTATGATACGATGGTCGGCATTCAGTACGGCGACATCGAAGGACCGGCAGGCTGGGTCGTAAAAGTTCCGCTGGACGAAGAATAAAAAGGGCCGGATCAAAGGCTGGTTGGAAAGACTGACTTTGTATGTAAAAATTACGGATTTCCCTTCTGGCTCATCAGGGCCGATCCATCGCCCCTGGGATGTTCTGACTAAAAACAGGGAGTCTTATTGAAGTCCCGTTATAATGCACACGAAAGGGTAACGAACATTCGTTATCCTTTCATTGCGTATCGTACGAATTTTAAGTACAATGGGGACAAAAGAGGAGGCGTTCCATCATGGATAAACATACCCGAACCGCCCGCGTGGCGATCATTACTAAAACGCTGGTTGAAAATCCGAACCGGATCTACAGCCTGAACTATTTCGCGGATCTGTTTCATGCGGCCAAATCGACGATCTCCGAAGATCTGCTGATTGTACGGGAAACCCTGGAGAAATTTGGCGAAGGCCGGGTGGAAACCCTGGTAGGCGCCAGCGGCGGAGTGAAATATCAGGTGACCGTTTCCGAGAAGGAACGTCAGAAATTCCGGACAGAGTTTCTGGAATACCTGAAAGATCCCAGCCGGATCGTGCCGGGTAATTTCCTCTATGTAACCGATCTGATGCAGAATCCCCGCATCGTGAGGATGGCCGGAGCCATTCTGGCTCAGCACTTCCTGGAGACCCGACCCGACTACATCATCACGGTGGAAACCAAGGGCATACCCCTGGCCTATGAGGTGGCGCGCTATCTTGGCATCCATCTGATCGTGGTGCGCCGCAACACGAAAATCACCGAAGGAACGGCGGTTTCCATCAACTATCTGACGGGCAATCAAGGTCTGCTCTCGGTGATGAGCCTGTCCAAGCGCAGCATCCGGGCCGGCTCCCGGTTGGTATTCATTGACGATTTTCTGAGAGGCGGCGGCACGGTTCGCGGCATCATTGACCTGCTCCATGAGTTTGAGTCCAGCCTGGTCGGCGTGGGCGTCATGGTGGATTCCAAGGACATGGAAAAGACCATCGGAGTCCCCTTCGTGAATTTCTGTGATTATTATGGTATCGATTCGAATGGTGAAATTAATATTAAAGATTCAAATTCATTATAGATTATGAACAAAATAAGCGTATATTGTTAATATTGTAAAAATGTGCCAACAGTCTTATATTTAATCGTTTACCATGCTATTCTTTAAATAAGAATCATTCCATCCGGAGCGAGGGATCCCCCCGGTGGAAGAATCGGGACATGACTTTTTATACCACAGCGAGGAGGAAACTCAATGAAGATCACCGACGTTCGGATACGGAAGATTGCCTCGGAGGGGAAAATGAAGGCAATCGTTTCAGTGACATTCGAGAATGAATTTGTGGTGCATGACATTAAGGTTATCGAGGGCCAGAACGGCCTTTTTATTGCCATGCCGTCGAGAAAGACACCGGATGGAGAGTTTAAAGATATAGCCCATCCGATCAATACCGAAACCAGGGAAAAATTACAGCACGCTATTCTGGATGAGTATGAAAAGATCATGAGTGAACCGTCAGACGACGAACCGGGATTCGACCGCCTGAACCTTCCCGAAGCGGAAGTCAGTGTCGGCGCCCCCAATCCATACCAGTAACCCGGAACGGGATCCACTGAGGCAATGTCATCGCGGCATTGCCTCAGCTTTCATTTGCAGTGGGAAAATAACGGAAACCTCTATGAAAATAATTATTAAGCGTATAATATTATTATTTCATCGCCAGAACGATGCGAATCGATCCAGAAAATAAGCCTAAAGTTGGAATGGGATTTGGATGTACCGAAGAATGTTTGCAGCAGGCTCCGGATCCCAAAGACCTGGCGCAATGTATTCATCGAAAGGAAGTGAGTCTCTATGAAACTGATTGTCATACGCCATGGTGAATCGGAGGCGGATATCCGGCGGGTCTGTGAAGGCCGGGCGGATTTTCCGCTCACTGCCAAAGGACTGGGTCAGGCCAGACTGGCTGCCGCCTGGATCGCGCGGACCTATCCGGTGGATGCGGTGTACTCCTCGCCGCTGCTGCGAGCCCGCCAGACGGCCGAGGCCATTTCGGAAGCTGCGGGTCGATCGGTGACGGAGCTGGATGACCTGATGGAGTTCAACAACGGACAGCTGGCAGGTGTGCCGATTACTGAGGTGGGTCATCGCTATCCCGTGGTGCCCAATGTACCGGCCCATGATTCGGTGTACGGACAGGAAACTCGTCTGGAATTCCGCTTCCGGGCGGAGCGGGTGATCTCCCGAATCCTGTATGAGCATCCGACGGGCCATGTTGTGCTGGTGACCCACGGCGGGATGATCAATCAGCTCTTCCGGGCTTTTCTGAGGCTTCCGGCGGATTACAATGTCTGGGTGACTACCGGGGATACCGGCATCCATGAATGGGTGGCACTGGAAGAAGGCCGCGGCATCACCTGCCTGAACTCGCTGGCTCACCTGTCAGGGAAATAAGATTGAGCTGACTGGTTTTATGGGCCTGATCTCCGGCAGGACAGCACCACTCCCGACAAGTTTACACAACCGCCGCTTCCGTCTAAAATAGAAAGAGGAGGGGCGGCGGCTCTGTCTGATTCAGTTCAGATAACCATGTTCCCCTTGCTCCGAGAAGAAATCTTCGATCAGAAAAGGATCGGCAGTGAAGCAGAGTACCGGCATGGGAACAGAGTCCCAGCATGGGAACAGAGTCCCAGCATGGGAATAGAGAATCAGCATTGGAACAGAATGACATAAAATCTATCAGGAAACACAGGAGTATCATATGGCACAAGGATCAGAAAAGGCATTGGAAAAAATCCGCGAGCTGAAGACAGCTCTGGACGGGGCGAGAGCCCGGGTGGAGAAACATCAGAACAACGGGGTCTTTTTTGTGGATCCCGAGAACATCATATTGTCAAAGGAATCAGTCATCGGAGCGAACAGCGTCATCTATCCCGGGGTGATCCTCGAGGGCGCCTGTGTGATCGGCGAAGGGGTGATTCTGTATCCGGGCACCCGGATCCGCAATTCCAGAATCGGCAATTACTGCGAAATTCAGGAATCCGTGATTCTGGATTCCTCCATCGGTGAGGAGACCACAGTGGGGCCGTTTGCGTATATCCGGCCGGACTCTGTGATCGGCTCCCATGTGAAAATCGGTGATTTTGTGGAAATCAAGAAGACCTCCATCGGGGACGGCACCAAGGTATCCCATCTGACCTATCTGGGGGATGCGGAGATCGGTTCCCATGTCAATTTCGGCTGCGGTACGGTCATTGTCAACTATGACGGCAGAGTGAAAAGCAAGACCGTAGTGGAGGACAACGCCTTCATCGGCTGCAACACCAATCTGGTGGCACCGGTGCGGGTCGGCCGCAACGCCTATACGGCGGCGGGCTCTACCATCACCGAGGACGTTCCGGCAGACGCCCTGGCCATCGGCCGGGCTCGCCAGGAGATCAAGGAGCACTGGGTCGAGAAGAAGGGCCTGAAAAAGGACTGATGCCTGAATAAAGCAGGGGAGGCGGATCGTATGGTTCAGTCATGGACGTGTGAGAGTATGAAGATCTTTTCGGGGAATTCTCAGCCGGAGATGGCGCTGGGAATCGCTCGGAAGCTGGGGGTGCCTCTGGGGGTTGCCCAGGTGGAACGATTCAGTGACGGAGAAATCTCGGTGAGCATCGGTGAAACCGTTCGGGGCTGTGATGTCTTTGTGATCCAGTCCACCCGAACTCCGGTGAATGATCACCTGATGGAGCTGCTGATCATGATCGATGCCTTCCGCCGGGCTTCGGCCGGACGGATCAATGCGGTCATACCGTATTACGGCTATGCCCGGCAGGACCGCAAGGTCAAAGCCAGGGATCCCATTACCGCCAAGCTGGTGGCCAATCTCCTGACCCAGGCCGGAGCAGACCGGGTCATTACAATGGATGTTCATTCCGAACAGATTCAGGGCTATTTTGACATCCCCATGGACAATCTGATCGGCGGGCCGATCCTGTCCCGCTATTTTACCGACAAAGGCTTTTACCGCGCCGATGATGTGGTGCTGGTGGCACCGGACATTGGCTCGGTGACCCGGACCCGCAAATTTGCGGAACGGCTGGGCGCTCCGATTGCCATCATTGATAAACGGCGGCCCCGTCCCAATGTTTCGGAAATCATGAACATCATCGGCGATGTCAGCGGCAAGCGCTGCGTCATGGTGGATGACATGATCGACACGGGCGGCACGATTGCCAATGCAGCCTGCGCCCTCATGGCGCATGGCGCCCGTGAAGTCTATGCCGCGGCATCCCATGCAGTACTGTCCGGGAACGCCCCGGACCGCCTGCAGGACTCGCCTCTGACGGAGGTGGTGCTGCTGGATACCATCCGGATGGAGCCGGAAAAGATGCGGGACAAATTCCGGATTCTGTCCTGCGTAGATCTGTTCAGCGAAGCGATCCACCGGGTGCATGAGAATGAACCGGTGTCGACAATTTTCAGCTGATCCAAAGCTCTGTTTGACCGAAGCGAGGGCACCGCTGGTGAATGAACTGTAAATTTTGCGGAAAACATTCTGTTTTTTTGCATCGTTCATATAAGATATACTTAACTGGTTTCAACCATTATCCCCATTGTGGGACACAGGAGGATTTGAATGGAAGGAAAAATTGGAAAGATTCTGATCGTAGATGACGATGAAAATATCAGCGAAGTACTGAAAATGTATCTTCAGAACTCCGGTTACGATACGAAGGTCTGCGGGGACGGAAAATCTGCGCAGGAAGTGTTCGTGGACTACAAGCCGGACCTGGTTCTGCTGGACATCATGCTGCCCTTTGTGGACGGGATCGATGTCCTGAAATGGATCCGCCGGGACTACGAAACACCCGTCATCATGCTCACGGCCAAAGGCGAGACCTTTGACAAGGTGCTTGGACTGGAACTGGGTGCCGACGACTACATGGTCAAGCCCTTCGAACCGAAGGAAGTGGTGGCCAGAGTCAAGGCCGTCATGCGCCGCTTCAATGTCGAGGGCGGCGGCAAGGAAGTCCTCAATTTCCCGGAACTGACCGTGGATGTCAA
This sequence comes from Clostridiaceae bacterium HFYG-1003, assembly GCA_024579835.1. Taxonomy (NCBI): domain Bacteria; kingdom Bacillati; phylum Bacillota; class Clostridia; order Eubacteriales; family Clostridiaceae; species Clostridiaceae bacterium HFYG-1003. The sequence goes on along the minus strand of CP102060.1, from coordinate 2,471,948 downwards.
CTCCTACAGCGTGACCTATCGCGGCAACGACGTCAAAATGCCGCCCAAGGAATTTGAACTGCTCTATCACCTGGCTTCCAACAAGAACCGGGTCTTCACCCGGGAACAGCTGCTCTGCGAAGTCTGGGGATATGACTATCCCGGTGATTCCCGCACGGTGGATGTCCACATCAAGCGCCTGCGCGAAAAGCTGCACGGCGGCCCGAACTGGCAGCTGGAAACAGTCTGGGGAGTCGGTTACAAGTTCGAAGTCAAGTAAACCAAACCGATGAAAAGTAAAAGTATCGTATTCAAGCTGGTGGCCACGTTCTTTGTGATCCTGGCCATCAGCTACATGATTATCGCAACGATCCTTTCCGTCTGGGTGCAGCAGGGCTACATCTCGGAAAGACGAACCCGTCTGGAAGAATCCGCGGAGCTTATTAAGTACAATGTAGAGCGGTTCAAGGCGAGTGAAATCAAAAAGCCCATTCTGACCACCACGTTGCAGTATTTGGGCCGGGGCCTCAATGATTCAGAGGTACTGGTTCTGGATGAGCGCAATATGGTGTTTTTGGTGTCTAGGGAAGAGTTGTCTGACTGGATTTTCAAGGTGTTCCCCCAGGAGAACCTGGAGCGCCTGGCCAGCGGCGGCGCTCAGGAAATCTCCCGCCTGGCCGGCCCGGATGGCACGAAAGAGTATTTTGTCTATGTGTCGCCCATCCTGAAGGATGGCATCTACCATGGCGCCGCCGTCATCATGACGCCGGAGGAAGTCCTGCGCAAGCAGATTTCAGGGGTCTTCTTCATCATCTGGATCAGTTCCTTCCTGGCGCTGATCGCCTCGATCTTCATGATCTACTACTTTGCGCAGCAGATCCTGATTCGTCCCCTGTATGAACTGAACAGCGTGGCCGACAAGATGAGCAAGGGCGACTTCACCCAGCGGGCCCTGGTATCCTCCGAGGATGAAATCGGCAATCTGGCCAACTCCTTCAACCTTATGGCGGAATCCATTGAGAACACGGACCAGAACCGGCGGGATTTCATCAGCAACATTTCCCATGAACTGCGTTCGCCCATCACCTCGATCCGGGGCTTCGTCGCCGGAATCCTGGACGGCATCATTCCCAAGGACAAGGAGAATTACTATCTCAATGTCGTATATGAGGAAATCAACCGTCTGACCCGGCTCATCAATGATCTGTTGGATTTGTCCGCCATGGAGTCCGGCCGGTTCTCGATGAATGTGACGGAAGTGGACCTCAACGAGGTCATTCGGGCCTCCATCGTCAAGTTTGAAACCAAAATCAATGATAAGAAACTTCGGGTGGACATTTCGCTGGATTCCGAGCATCAGTACGTCGCGGCCGACCGCGACCGCCTGATTCAGGTCGTCACCAACCTCCTGGACAATGCCGTCAAGCACTCTCCGGCCGAGGGGCATGTTGAAGTGTCCACTAAAGTGAAGGGCAAGAAAGTGACGGTGGCCATCTACAACGACGGCATGCCAATTTCCGATGCTGATCTGAAGAACATCTGGTCCCGGTTCTATAAGGCGGACCGGTCGCGGACGCAGAAGGAATCCACGGGACTGGGACTTCCCATTGTGCGCAATATCCTGAGCCAGCTCGGGGAGAACGTCTGGGTGGAAAACCGGGAGACCGGTGTTGTCTTCCAGTTTACCCTGAGCAAAACATAAGAGGTGACCCTTGAAAAACAATCGGAATGCACCGGAAGTCCAGGAAGGGCATATCCGGATCTCCAACCGGGAGAAGCTGAGGTATCAGACCCACCGGAAAGGAATCCTGACGCTCCTGGCGGCAGGCTCAGTCCTGCTGTTTGCCATCGTCATCCTGCTGATGACCAAAAATTATACGGATCGCAAAATCGCGGAAACCAACAATTATCTGGAAAAAGAATCCAATCAGTACAATGAACTGGAAAAGCGCTTCTACGAGCGGGAGAACTTCCGGGCAGCGTATGATAAGTTCGCCAGCAATCTGGTCGGGGTTACGACCTCCCGGGCGGCCCTGCATGCCAATGAACCGGATAAGCTGTCCAGCGGCCTGATCTATGGAGTCCGGGGCTATATCCTGGTTCCTGCCGCCAGCGTCCGGGGACAGACGGAGGTTTATGTCCAGATTCAGGAAGCCGACCGGCTGAAGGTCCATAACGGGATTGTCATGGGTGTGGACGAAGCCACCGGACTGGGTCTGATCGATGTTCCGACGCTAAACCGGGAACAGCCGCTGGATCTGACTCCGGTCAAGCCGGCGCTGGCTCAGACCATTCTCCTGATCGCCCTGCCCCAGGGAGATCCGGACAGCGGAAATCTTACCATGGGCGAGATCCATTCCAGGGAAGCGCTCTACACCGTCCGTTCGGGCGGAGAGGATACCAAGGTGCCGATCTTTCTGACCTCCGCCCCGGTCTACCGGGGCAATGACGGCGGAGCGGCCGTCACCATGGAGGGACGGCTGGCGGGCATGGCATCCAGTGAGCTGACCCAGCGTCTGGGCGTGTCGCCCTACACCGCTGTGATTCCGGGCAGTGAGCTGCCCAGGGTGGTGGAGCGGATCCTGTCGCGGGATGAGGCCTCTGCCGTTAAATTTGGAGTCCAGGGGGATCTGGTGGAAGTACCGTCCCTGAAGCAGCCCGGCTTTTATGTCCTGGAAGTGGAAGAAGGCTCCACCGCCCAGCGCGGGGGAATTCAGCCCACGGATATCCTCCTGACCATCGACGGACAGCCCGTCACCAGGGAGCGGGCCATCGACAGCTATCTCAAGGGCAAGAAGGCAGGGGATTCCCTGCAGGTGACACTCTCGCGTCTGAATGAAATTCTTTCCCTTACCATGAAAATCTATTAGAATAAGACGGGCACCCAAACGGTGACCCGAACCGCGGAATACCCAAGGAATGATTTCCTTGGTTTTTCCCATGTCAGGAGGAATCAGCTTGTTTATCATTTTCGGCCTGGGCAATCCGGGGCCCCAATATGCCCGGACCCGGCACAATGCCGGGTTTGACCTGGTGGACCTCATTGCCGATGAGGCAAATATCGACATCAATAAGAGCAAATTCAAGAGCATGGTGGGGGAGGGATTCCTTGGCGGCCAAAAGGTCGTCCTCATCAAGCCCATGACCTATATGAACCTGTCGGGGGAAGCCGTGGTGGCCGCCCTGAACTTCTTCAAACCGCGTCCGGACGAGTGGATGGTGGTCTATGACGACATGGCGCTGAAACCCGGAGCCATCCGGATCCGGGTCAAAGGATCCGCCGGCGGCCACAACGGCATGAAGAGCATCATCGGACTCACCGGATCCGATGACTTTACCCGATTGCGCATCGGTGTCGGTGGCCCCCGCGGCAATGTCATCTCCCATGTTCTGGGCAAGTTCTCGCCCACGGAGGAACCTCTGTATACCGAGGGCCTGCAGCTGGCCCGGGACGCGGTGAAAGTCATCGTCACCGGTGCCGTGGAAGATGCCATGAACCGCTATAATTCCTCCGGCAAACCGCCCAAGGCACCGAAGCTGCCCAGGGAGTCCGGGGAACCCGGCGCTGCCGCTTCGGACAGCACATCTTCGGACAGCAACTCTGCGGAGAGTGCGGCTTCGGGCAGCACATCTGCGGACAGTGCGTCGCTGAACAGCTCGTCCGAGGAGAATGTCTTGCCCCATAAGCCATTGGCAGATCGTAACCCGGAAGAATTGCTGCATCAAAAACCGCTGCCGAAGAATCCATCCTCAGTCGATCCTGTGACCGAGAATCCGTCCGAACCGGATTCGGACTCCGAGGTGAGATCATGAGGCTGGATGCCATCAAAGCTCTGATTCAGACGAGTCAGGGCTTTGAGCAGGTTCGTGCGGGAATCCGGGAGAAGCGGTATCCGATCGGGGTGTACGGAATTTCCGATTCCGCCCGGGCCGCCTTTTTGTCTGCGCTCTACCAGTCGACCGAGAAGTCGCTGTTTATTTTTTCATGGTCGGAGCTGGAAGCCCGCGCCATCTATGATGACCTGCTGCTCTGGGAGCTGGAGGTCTATTTCCTGCCGGCCCGGGAGCTGGTGTTCTATGATGCCGACGCCGTGTCCGGCGATCTGCGCTGGGAACGGCTGAAGGTTCTGCGGGAGATTGCCTCAGGTCAGAAGAAGATCATCGTGGCCTCCGTGGAAGCGCTGCTTTCGGCCTGGATGCCGCTGGACTACTTCCAGCGCTATACCTTTCACCTTAAAACCGGAGACGTGCTGGACCTGGACCATCTGGCGAAGCGCCTGATCGAAGCCGGCTACGAGCGGGCGGAAGTGACGGAAGGGCGCGGTCAGTTCTCCCAGCGCGGTGGCATCATGGATATTTTTTCACCGGTGGCTCCGTTCCCGGTGCGGATTGAGCTGTTCGGCGACGAGATCGACACCATCCGGACCTTCAATCCGGAGACCCAGCGCTCCATCGAGCCGGTCACCGAAACCGAGATCTTTCCCAGCAAGGAAATCATCATCGACAAGCCGTCGCTGCTGCGCGGGCGCGATCAGATCCGGAAAGAAATGGAGGAACTGACCCAGAATAAAGCGGCGCGCAAAGCCCTGGGTCCGGAAGCCTTCGAGAAGCTGAAAGCCATCGTGCAGAAGAATCTGGAAGCCCTGGAGGAAACGTGGAGCTTTGAAACCATCGATTCCTGCCTGCCGTACTTTTTTGAGCAGCCGGCCAGCCTGTTGGACTATATCGGCGAGCACTTTGTCGTGCTGGATGATTCCATCCGCACCATGGGCAAACTGGGGTCGGCCGCGCTGGAATTCCGGGAACAGTACGAAACCTTTCTGAGCCGGGGAGAGATTCTGGCGGGGCAGTCCCGCATCATGCTGGATCCGGAGGTGATCCAGACCCAGCTGTTGAACCGGCCGGTACTGTCGCTCCATGACCTGATGAAGACGGATCGGGCGCTGCCACCCCGGCATCTGGCTCAGTTTGAAAGCAATACGGTCTATCACTTTCACGGTCAGCTGGATCTGCTGGTGGATGACATCGCCCACCGCAAAGCGGGCGGGTGGCGCACCGTGGTTCTGTCCGGCACCCGCCCCCGGGGCGAACGGCTGGAAGAAACGCTGCGCGGCCGCGAAATCGAGGCGATCTACCGCGATGACGTCGGTGCCGTCGGCCCGGGCGGAGTCGTCATCACCTTCGGCAATCAGAAAAAAGGCTATGAATTCCGCGACATCCGCCTGGCGGTGATCTCCGATGCCGAGGTGTTCGGCGAATCTTCTCAGAAAAAGAAGCGCCGGGCCGTCAAGGGCAAAGGAATTGAAAAGATCCACTCCTACGATGACCTGAAGAAGGGCGACTATGTGGTTCATGTCAACCACGGCATCGGCGTCTATCAGGGCATGAAGCAGATCGAAACCCAGGGGGCCGTCAAGGATTACCTGGAGATCAGCTACGAGCGCAATGACCGGCTGTTCATTCCGGTCGACCAGCTGGATCTGATCCAGAAGTACATCGGAAATGAAGCGGCCGCCCCGAAGGTTTCCCGGCTGGGCGGCCAGGAGTGGGCCAAGGCGAAGGCCAAGGTCCGGGCCAATGTGGATCAGGTGGCGCAGGAGATTGTGGAGCTGTACGCTCAGCGCAGTCAGGTCCGGGGCTACGAGTTCAGCAAGGACACGCCCTGGCAGAGGGAGTTTGAGGATGAATTCCAGTATGATGAAACACCGGATCAGCTGACCAGCATCGAGGAGATCAAGAAAGACATGGAGTCTCCCCGGGTGATGGATCGCCTGCTGTGCGGCGACGTCGGCTACGGCAAAACGGAAGTGGCCATGCGCGCTGCCTTCAAAGCGGTCATGGACGGCAAGCAGGTGGCGGTGCTTGTACCCACCACGATTCTGGCCGAGCAGCATTACAATAATTTCCGGCGGCGCTTTGAAGGGTTCGCCATGAACATCGATATGGTGTCGCGCTTCCGCACGGCGGCTCAGGTTCGGGATTCTCTCATCCGGCTCAAGGAGGGCAATGTGGATATTCTCATTGGGACCCACAAGCTCCTGGGCAAGGCCGTCCAGTTCAAAGATCTTGGCCTGCTCATCATTGACGAGGAGCAGCGCTTTGGCGTGAAGCACAAGGAAAAGCTCAAGGAACTGAAAAAGGCGGTGGATGTGCTGACCCTGTCGGCCACACCGATCCCCCGAACCCTGAACATGAGCATGACCGGGATTCGGGACATCTCACTCATTGAAACGCCGCCGGATGACCGCTACCCGATTCAGACCTATGTGGTGGAATACAACGAGCAGCTGATCCGGGACGCCATCCTGCGCGAGAAGAGCCGCAACGGTCAGGTCTATTTCGTCTATAACCGCGTCCAGGACATCGAGCGCATGGCCAACTACCTCAAGCAGCTGGTTCCTGAAGTGGAATTCGGCATTGGCCACGGTCAGCTGTCGGAGCGGGAGCTGGAAGATGTCATGGTGGATTTCATGGAAGGGCGCTTCGACGTGCTGGTCAGTTCCACCATCATCGAAACGGGCCTGGATATTCCCAATGTCAATACCATCATCATTTATGACTCAGACAAGCTGGGTCTGTCCCAGCTGTATCAGCTGCGCGGCCGGGTGGGCCGGACCAACCGCATCGCCTATGCCTATCTGACCTACCGCCGGGACAAAGTGCTGACGGTGGTGGCGGAAAAGCGGCTGAAGGCGCTGAAGGACTTTACCGAGCTGGGTTCCGGCTTCCGCATCGCCATGCGCGATCTGGAGATCCGCGGAGCCGGCAATATGATGGGCAAGGCTCAGTCCGGACACATGGCAGCCGTTGGTTATGACCTGTACATCCGGATGCTGGATGAGGCGGTGAAGAAACTGACCGGCCAGAGCCGGGGCGACGCGCCGGACACGGTGGTGGACATCCGCCTGGATGCCTACATTCCGCGGGAATATATCGCCGATGAGATCCTCAAGATCCAGATGTACAAAAAGATCGCCGCCATTGAGACCAAGGAGGATTATTTCCAGGTCAAGGCTGAGCTGGAGGACCGGTTCTCGGATATACCCGATGCCACCTATAATCTCATGGATGTCGCGCTGCTGCGGTCCAAGGCAAAAGCCCTTGCCATCAGCGAGATTCGCGACCGCGGCAGCTATGTCACGATGACCTTCCAGAATGTCGATGCCTTCCGTTCGCCCTATGTCGGAGTCCTGGCTAACCCGCCCTACAGTGACCGCAGCACCATTATCGCCGGCGAAAAGCCCGTCATCGAGTTCCGATACCGGACCACCCGGGATGTGCTGCTCCGGGATTTGTCACGGCTGTTTGACGCACTGGGAGAAGAGCAGAAGAAGGAGCTGGAGCGGCGCAAAGCCTAGTCAGACAGCCCCTGCCGGGGTTGTCCGGCGAAACGGTCCAAAGTTGCCTCCCGTCAAAAAAACGATTATAATGAACCTTGAGTTAAAAAAATGTCCATCTGCCGGAGTGCCGGCGGAATGAAAATCAGCCTCGGTCAAGAGGCATGCTAGGAGTGTAAAGAATAGTGATCGGATTAAAGAAAATTGCGGCGGTCCTCGCCGTTGGCATGAGCCTGTCGGTATTTGCCGGCTGCGGCCTGGTCGTGAAGACCGAAGAAGCGATCGCCCGGGAAGAGGCGGAAAAGCGCGGGGTTGTTCTGGCGGAAGGGGACGGCATTAAAGTCACCCTGGGAGAAGTGCTGGATGATTATGAGAAGCTGATGGTGTCCTGGACGGCTCAGTACGGTGAAGAGACCATGAAGTCTCTGGCTGCTCAGTTTGAGCAGCAGAAGATTCAGATCATGGATACCAAGCTGCGCAATCAGCTGATGGTAAAGAAGGCGGATGAGCTCAAGATCCCGACGGACTCTCCCGAAATGATTCAGGAATACGAGAAAATCGTCAAGGATGCCGTTGCCGAACTGGGCAGCCAGGCAGAATATGACAAGACGCTGTCCAACGCCGGCTACACCGCGGATTCCTACAAGCAGGAAGTTCTAAAGGGCCTGCGCCTGGAAAAGCTCCTCGAAGAAGTCACCAAGGACATTACGGTGTCTGAGGCGGAAATCAACGAATACTACGAAAAGAACAAAGCAACGACCTATACCAAGCAGCCCGGTGCGACCATGTACCATATCTTCTTCGGCAAGCCCGATGACGCCGGCGCGGAAGCCAAGGCCAAGGAAGCCAAGGCCAAGCTGGACGGCGGAGCCAAGTTCGAGGATATTGCCAAAGAGTACGGCCAGGATGACTCCGCCAAGGAAGGCGGCCTTCTGGGAACCTTCCCCTGGGACACCCAGGAACTGGGTGCCGATTTTGTGGCGGAAGCCAAGAAGCTGACCGAAGGCCATATTTCCGGTCCGGTTAAAACCTCTTTCGGCTGGCATCTGATCAAGGTAACCAATGTGCTCAGCGCAGCCAAGGTGCTGGTTCTGACGGATAAGGTAACCGGCGATGACGGCGTGGAGCGGACGGTAAAGGAAGAAATCGAAACGACGCTCAAGAGCAGCAAAAAGAACGAAAAAGTCGCGGCTCTGCTGGATGAATGGGAAGCTCAGTACAACGTCAAGCGTTATCCGGAGCGGATCCCCATGGAATACCAGACGGAACCAGAAACCACTCAGCCCGGAACAACGACGCCGGCTCCCACCAGCCAGGGTGTCACCACTCCCACGGAAACGAAGTAATTAAAACAGCAGGCCGATCCTGGCCTGCCAGTCAGATAATCACAAAGGCGGCAGCTGCGAAGAGAATTCGCAGCTGCCGCCTTTGTTGACCTCAGAAGGCTCTCCAACCAGGGGGTCCATCAAAGGAAGTTAATGAAAGGAAGTTAATGAAAGGTTAAGTCGTATCAAAACCATGAAAAGACCGGTCGGATCAGGATCCTCCGGTCCGTTCAAAGCAAAGGTTCCCCCAGGGATGAGTCATCGTTACTTCATCCCGGGGGGAACCGTCGCGTCGAATTTATAGCCAAAAATCAGCAGCGGCCATAACAAGCAGTAACAAGCCGATTATCTGAACATGCAGTTCCTTTTTTGAATAACCCGTATAGATCGCATACAAAGCGATGACGGTGTATGAGATCAGATGAAAGATGCTGCTGGTAAAGGCGTCAGGGTTCACATACAATTTCATGACCAGGTAGACACCGACGATTCCCCACATGAGTCCATGAAATATCTTGTTAATCATAGCGCTTCTCCCATCCGGCCTGTTTCGGCCGAAAAGATTCAACGCAGGCAGCAACCTGATGTTTTCTGCCTGCCCATCCCGTACTCAAAATTCTGTCCCCAGTGCAACCTCAATGAGATGCTCGGCGTCTGGTTTACTGCTTCATTGGACTCACTCCTTCCTGTTCCGGACCATCCGGATTCCTCATGCTGTCTCGTGCGGTCGCCGGGAGCGATGGAGGAAGACCGCCCGGTGCAGGTATTGTCTGGATGACGATCCGGTTTTAAAGAAAACATAGCACAGATATACCATCATAAAAATGATCAATGACGGAATATACTCAATACACTGCGGGGACCAAGGGTTTGTCCATGGGGAACAGATCCTTCGTGGGGCGAAAACCGGAGCTGACCGGAAACCGCCTGGTCAGTGGGATAGAATCCGGTCGGCTGTTTTTTCCTGAAATACATTCTGTTTTGTAACCCCTTGACCCCCTTCCTGGGGTATAATCATATTGTTTTGTAACTGATATGACGCAAGCTTTCGATTGACGTCCCCTTAAGACAGGGAGGTATCGGTTCAGCATTTACCAGGAAAAACCACGATAAGAAACTACGATAAGAAACCACGACAGGAGATTACAATGAAACGTATTAAACAATTGGTCAGCATGGCGCTGATTCTGGGTGCTCTCGCAGGCTGTGCCCCGTCACCGGCATCCCCGTCCAACACATCGGTCCCGGGCAGCAACGCCGGCCAAACGACCGCGGCTCAGAGTCAGGCGGCTTCCACCACAACCACCATGCCCGCCGTCATTACCAAGGCGATTGATCCTTCCATCATTCTGGCAGAAGGCGAGGGCATCAGCATCACCTCCGGTCAGGTTGAGGAGGAGTTCAACAAAATGCTGGATTCCCTGCGTGCCCAGTATACCAGCGAAATGGTGGACGGTGCTCTGGCAACGCTGCAGCAGCAGAAGCCATCCATTCTCGATCAGCTGGTGCGCAATGCGCTGCTGCTGAAGAAGGCGGATGAAATGAAGATCGCCTCCGACAGTGCGGAAGCTCTGGCCAAGTACGAGCAGATCATGAAGGACAACCTGGCCAGCTATGGCGGACAGGAACAGTTTGATCAGATCCTGAAAAATGCCGGGTTCACGGCGGAATCCTACAAGGCGGAAGTACTCAAGTCGCTGCGCTTTAAGAAAGTGGCGGAGGAACTGACCAAGGACATTCAGGTCACCGACGCCGAAATCAATGAAACCTATGAAGAGGAAAAGGCAACGAATTATACCCAGAGCGCCGGAGCGACGATCTACCACATCTTCTTTGGCGAGCCGGACTCAGCGGATGCAGAAGCCAAGGCCAAGGAAGCCAAGGCCAAGCTGGACAAGGGGGCAAAATTCGAGGATCTGGCCAAGGAATATGGCAAGGATGGAACAGCCACCCAGGGCGGCCTGCTGGGCAACTATCCCTATGAAAACCAGGAGCTCTCGCCGGATTTCATGGCTGAAGCAAAAAAATTAAAGGAAGGCGAAATATCGGCACCGGTGAAAACCAGCTTCGGCTGGCACCTGATCAAAGTCACGAATGTTGTGGCTGAGCCCAAGGTGTTGGCTCTGACGGATATGCTCCCCCTGGAAAACGGCAAGGAAATCACCGTCAAGGAAAATGTGCGCATGAACATTCTCAATGAGAAGAAGCAAGCCCGGCTGGAAGAGCTTCTGAAGGAATGGGAAACTGCTTACGACGTAAAGAAATACCCGGAGAAAATCCCGATGAATGTGGATGTACCGGCTGAACCGGATGCGGGCTCCACCACACCGGATGCCACGGGTTCCACGACACCGGCAGCGACAACCAAATAATGAATCGATGGCAGGGATCTCCGGGAAAAAGCGGAGGTCCTTCCCTGCTTTTTTGCCGCCGGCTCTGATATACTGAAACTGATCAAAATGGATGAAACGCTTGATGATGACCCTTCAGGGGATGCGGTTCATCGCAAGACTGAACGTTGTATTGCACAGGAGATGACTTATGATACACATTGCGGGCCTGGGCCCGGGGGATCCCGGTTCCCTTACGATGGAAACTTTTGAATTGCTGAAACGGACCAGGGTTCTGCTACGAACCCGCATCCATCCCACGGTGGCGGCTCTGGACAGCTGGGGCATCCGCTATGCCAGCCTGGATCACCTCTACGAAAAGAACGCCAGCTTCCAGGAAGTCTACCGCTCCCTGGCGGAGGAGGTCATAGCCGCCTGGAGGCGGGAAGGAACGGAGCTTACATACTGCGTCCCGGGAAATCCCATGATTGCCGAACAGTCGGTGGTCGAGCTGATCAGCAGGCTGGAACAGGAGGGCATTCCCTATGTCGTTCATCCGGCAGTCAGCTTTATTGACACCATCCTGGATGTGCTGCGGCGGGATCCGATTCGGGGACTGCTGATTCTGGATGCCACCGAGCTCAGGGACAAGGGACTGTCGGGAGACACGGACACCGTGGTGACCCAGGTCTACAATCGGCGGATTGCCTCCGAGGTCAAGCTGGCGCTGTCTGACTATCTGGATGATGAAGCGGAGATTATTTATGTTCGCAACGCGGGCATCAAGGGCGAGGAGACGGTGCGGCGCATCCCGCTGTGGGCGCTGGACCGGCAGGAGGATGTGGATCATCTCACGACGGTTTTTATCGAGCGCGAATCGGTCAAGCCGGGCTTCCAGGATTTCCGCCGCACCATCAACGCGCTGCGCGAGCCGGGAGGGTGCCCCTGGGACCGGGAGCAGACCCATGAATCGCTGCGGCGCTACCTGATTGAGGAAGCCTATGAAGCGGCGGATGCCATTACCCAGGGCAACCTGGAAGATATGAAAGAGGAGCTGGGGGATGTCCTGCTGCAGGTTGTGCTCCATGGGCGCATTGCCGAGGAGCAGGGGGATTTTACCATCCTGGATATCATCCGCAGCGTGAACGACAAGATGATTTCGCGCCATCCCCATGTCTTTGGCACGCTGGATCTGAAAAACTCCCAGGAAGTGCTCAGCAACTGGGAAAAGATCAAGAAAACGGAAAAGGGAGAAGTCAGTCTGGATGACAAGCTGAAATCCCTGCCGAAATCCATTCCGGCCACCATGCGGGCGGCTGAGGTGGCCAAAAAGGCGGAAGCCTACGGTCGCCCCCGACGGTCGCGCGACGAACTGCTGGCACAGATCCGGCGGATTCTGAACGAGAATCTGGAGGAGGAGCAGGACCTGGCGGAATTGCTTTATTACACGGTGCTGCTCCTCGATGGAGCCGGCTTCCAGCCCGAGGAGCTGCTAACCCATCGGGTGGAGCAGGAGATCAAACACCTGACGAAAAGCGACGAAATCTAGAAAATGTCGCAAAAAGGGGCTGAAATCGGCATGGTTGTGGGATTCATTTGTTAAATATCTGTGAAAAGTGAAGCGAATCATGGATTTTACGCCCTTTTTGATAGAGAATATGTATAGATAGCGGAGAATCTGCTATTTCCAATACTCAGAGGAGGGTTAATCAATGAACAAAGCGGAATTAATCACCAAAATCGCAGAATCCGGCAAGATGACCAAGAAAGAAGCTGAAGTTGCATTAAACGCTTTCAAGGAAGCCGTTATGGGTGCGCTTGAAGCTGGTGACAAAGTTCAACTCGTTGGCTTTGGAACTTTCGAAGTCAGAGAAAGAGCTGCCAGAGAAGGAAGAAACCCCAGAACCAAGGAAACCATTCAGATTCCGGCATCGAAAGTTCCCGTGTTCAAACCGGGCAAAGACTTCAAGGGCTTAGTCAACAAACCGGTCCCGAAGAAGAAATCCAAAAAGAAATAGACATCAGATAACGAGGCTCCCTGGTTGGAGCCTTATCTTTTTTTCAGCCGGCAATAATGATATAATCCGACTATACTGCCGGCCACAGCAGTCGAAGCCTGGGAAACCCGCCAGGTACAGGTATCCGGAATGCCTGCAGCCCTGGGAGGCCCGGCAGATTCCGTGCTGCGCACGCTAAGAAGAGAGGTTGCTCATGAGACTAGACAAATATTTGAAAGTATCCCGCCTGATCAAGCGGCGCCCGGTCGCCAAGGAAGCCTGCGATACCGGTCGGGTCAAGATCAATGGCAAAGTGTCCAAAGCCGGGGCGGAAGTCAAGGCCGATGACATCATCGAAATTGAATACGCCTCCAAGAAGGTGCGCGCCCGTATTCTGGACATCCGGGAAACCGTCCGGAAAGAGGAAGCGACGGCCCTGTACGAAATCCTGGAAGGTGCGGAGATCGACTAAACCAGGGTCGACCGTTGCAGCAGAAAAGATGGATTCTTCCTGTATAGATATATTTCTTCTTGAAATACCAGGGGTTTATATTAAAATGGAATAGAATGGAAGGGAGGAGCGATGAAAAAACTGCAATTAAAACATATTGCCCTGGTTCTGCTGGCTTTCCTTGCTCTGTTCCAATTTGCCAATCAACGGGTGACAATGGACCGGATTAACCGCACGCAGGAAGAGCAGCTGAATCTGCTCAAGGAGGTCCAGGGTGAAAACAAGCGGCTGCTCGAGCAGGTCGATCAGCTGAATTCAACAGAATATATCGAAAAGCAGGCCAGGGAACGGCTGCAGATGATCAAGCCGGATGAGATCCCGGTGATCAATATGCCGTCAACGACCACCCCGGCTGCCACAGACACCGCCCCCTAGCAAACGACAGGTTCAAGGAGGAATCTTTAAAAAACATGGCAATCGAAGCAGGAGCCATTCTGGAAGGTACGATTATCAACATTACCACCTTTGGAGCATTTGTGGACATCGAGGGCAAAACCGGCCTCGTGCACATATCCGAAGTGGCAGACAGCTATGTCAAGGATATCAAGGATTTTCTGAAGGAAGGGGAAAAGATGAAAGTCAAGGTTCTGAAGATCGAACCCAATGGCAAAATCAGCCTTTCCATCAAGCAGGCTAATCCCGATCTAAAGCCTAAGGAAGGAACGCCTTCCTCCGAAGCGGCCGCTCTGAGACCGTCTTTTGGTGCTGCCTCGGGCCGGCCCAGAACCTTTGATTCCCGGCCGCCTGCGGAGAAGAAGCCTTACAACCGGTCCGGTGATGACGACTGGGCTCGGGACCGTCGTCCAAGAGCCTTGGAAAAAGGACCCCAGTCCTTTGAGGATATGATGTCGCGCTTCCAGAAAGACTCTGAGGAGAAGCTTTCGGAATTCAAGCGCCGTCAGGAACCGGGCGGAAATGTCAAACGCAAGAAGAGCTGATGACCAGCAAGCGGATGAAGGAGTTCGTCCGCTTCGTTTCTGGATCCCCATCCAGGGTCAGCATCCGGATCCCCCAAAAACTTTATCGGATTTGGATGATTTTCCAATGAAATCTTGTTGACAAGGGGAAAGGGCTGCCTTATAATAAATCTTGTCGCTATCAAAGGCAGATCGAATATGGCGGAATAGCTCAGCTGGCTAGAGCATTCGGTTCATACCCGAAGGGTCGTAGGTTCAAGTCCTATTTCCGCTACCATAATTGCTGGAGTGGCGAAACTGGCAGACGCACAGGACTTAAAATCCTGCGGTGCTAACACACCGTACCGGTTCGATTCCGGTCTTCAGCACCATTCCATTTGATAAAAAAGAGATACCATTTTTGGTATCTCTTTTTTATTGCAGCATCGATTATCAGGTCTGACCGGTACCTGCTGAGGTGGTTTCGATGAATCAGGAGATCTTTGGGTCAGATACCCACAGAACAAGCTGCAGCTACCGGCTATCTGGATTTATTCGCTGGTATGAATCCAGATTCGTCAAATGGCGCAAAGTCGGTTAAACTAAAGATAGAACCAATCAAACGGCAAAGGATATCTTGTATGTTAAATAATTGGAAAAA
This sequence comes from Clostridiaceae bacterium HFYG-1003, assembly GCA_024579835.1. Taxonomy (NCBI): domain Bacteria; kingdom Bacillati; phylum Bacillota; class Clostridia; order Eubacteriales; family Clostridiaceae; species Clostridiaceae bacterium HFYG-1003. Next base: position 2,456,912 of record CP102060.1, on the reverse strand, counting down.
GCAATTTGCGATCATTTACAGTGGGCAGGCGTTTTCCATATTGGGATCGGCGGCTGTCCAGTTTGCCATCATCTGGTGGCTCACGATTCAGACTCAGTCCGCTCTGACGCTGTCCATCGCGGCGGTGGTCTCCATGCTGCCGTTCCTCATGTTCGGGGCATTTGCCGGGGTCTGGATCGACCGTTTGAACCGCCGCACCGTCATGATGCTGGCGGATGGGATGGTCGCGCTCTCCAGCGTGATTTTGGGCATTGCCTTCTGGTACTGGCCAATTCCGCCTGTCTGGTTCATGTATCTGATTCTGTTCCTGCGCGGCACCGGCAATACATTCCATGCTCCGGCCATGCAGGCGGCAATTCCGACGCTGGTTCCCGCTGATATGTTAACGAAAGCGGGCGGGTGGGCGAATCTGATCAATTCTCTGTCGAACATGCTGGGGCCTGTACTTGGAGCCGCGCTGATGGCGGTCCTGCCCATCTGGGCCATTATGCTGGTTGATATCGCGGGTGCCCTGTTCGCTGTGGGCTGTCTGATGTTCGTTCGAATTCCGGATGTACAGCGGACCCGGCCAGACATGGACATGCTCGCCGATGTGAAATCCGGGTTTGCGGCAGTCCGGGAAAACAAAGCGCTGATGGCGGTATTTCTGCCGATGCTTCTGCTGAACATTCTCTATATGCCGCTGGGATCCCTGTTCCCGCTGCTGGTTCGGACACATTTCCAGGGGAATGCCTGGCACAACAGCCTGGTTGAATTGTTTTTTGCCGGTGGTCTGCTGGTATCCTCACTCCTTCTCGGTGTGTGGGGCGGACTGAAAAAACGCTTCCTCATGGTATCGATGGCCATCACCGTAATGGGCCTGGGTGCCTGGACCAGCGGGGCGGTGAATCCTGATAAATTCTGGCTCTTTGTCGTGTGCTGCCTGGTCATGGGCTTCTCCGGTTCCTTCATCAACGTTCCCCTGATGGCTTATATTCAGGAAACCATCGCTCCGGATATGATGGGGAAAGTATTTTCCCTGATTATGATGCTGATGACCCTGTCCATGCCGGTAGGGCTGCTGATTGCCGGTCCGGTCAGCGAGGTGATCGGAATCGACCGCTGGTTCCTGCTGTCCGGGGTCGCTATGGTTGCCAACGGGATCTTGTTCTACGTGCGCACCCGCACCTTTGATGAAGTCCGGGAGCTGGAAGGGTCATAATTCCCAGTCATCGGATCTTCGCTGAACCCATCAAGCGGATCATTTGACGGTTCCTGTGTCCTTGCGGATGCAGGAGCTTCTGAGCTTTTCTGCGGTTTTTTTAGATTTCCTGAAATTAGTGGTTGACAACTTCTCATTCCTGACTTATTATATATAAGTAGCCTGATTCAAGGCAATATCGCGGAGTGGAGCAGTTGGTAGCTCGTCGGGCTCATAACCCGAAGGTCGTAGGTTCAAGTCCTACCTCCGCAACCATAAAAGTGGCTGAAATCAAGAAATTTGATTTCAGCCACTTGTTTTTTTATATCATTTCGTCAGAACAAAATAAGCGTCAGTTTGCGATCCTCTATTCCGGCCGTCCGGTTAATCAAAGCTCAGTTCAAACTTCTTGGTGTCGGCAATGGTATCCCATTTTTCCATGTCAAAAATATGGAAAGCCAGCTCAACATCAGTGATCTTCACGATGTCATTCTTTTCCAGGTCATCCTTGAAGAAGGTGAGGGCGGTGAGGGCCTTCTTCTTGGGGGAAACGTCCGTGGACATGGTATGGTTGATCATGAAGCCGTTAACCGAAACGTCTCTGGCCTGGACTGTGAAGCCTTTCTTCCCATTATTCTCGATGAAGAGGATCAGCCCGGGGCCAAACATAGAGTCATCATTGGAAATGCCTTTGGCGATAATCCGAATGTTGTTCTTATCATATAATACTTTGCCTGTATCATCGAATTTGTACTCATAGGTGTCGGCGATGGAGGTTTTCAGTTGAATCGGCTTGCTGTCGAAGTATTCATCCCAGCCCTCGGACTTGAAGACGTGGAAGGTAATTTCCATATCGGCAATGTCACTGATGCCGGCGGCTTCCAGATCGGAGTTCATGAAGGTCACTTCGTCATTAGCCTTCTTGCCGGCGCTGACATCCGCCGACATCAGACTGTTGATCATGTAGCCGTTGATGGAGACGTTGCGTGTTTGAATCGTCAAATCAGTATCGGAATTATTCTCGATCAGGACTTTGAGGGTTGCTCCAAACAAACCGTCACGCTCCAGGCCGGTGGCAGTGATTTTGACGTCTTTCTGTTCCAGCAGAACCTGCTTTTCGATGGACACTTCTCCCGTTGTCGGCTGAGTTTCCGTCGGCTTGGTGTCAGCGGGTTTGGTTTCGGCAGAGGTGACTGTCGGTTTCGTTGTTCCGGCAGACGCGGTGGTCGTGGACTTACCTTTTTCTGCGGCGCTGCTGACGGGCTGGTCAATGGTGGACTTACCTGAACTGCTGCAGGCTGTGGTGCCAAGAATCAGAACGATGGAAAGAATGGCTGCGATTTGTTTCTTCATAAATCCCCCTGTCATCTTATATTTTCCGAGACCCCAGGGATCACGGTATGGCAGGCTTTACTTCGTAGAATGAAGTAAACGTTAACACCATATCCTAATTATAGAGTATTATCCGGACATTTTTTAGTATTGACAAGAGAAAAAACGAAGGAATAACTAATTAAAGGATTAATTTTTCAGTTAATTTCTATAGGTTCCGGTATGGAAAAAAATATGGGGACGGCATCGTGTTCATGACATCCTGTGCATGGCATAAAGGCGAAGACCCGGTTGACTTAATATAAAAAACTTCCGTGAGGCGGAGAGTCGATTGCATCAGGTGTGGAGCTCGCATTGTGATGTTTCATGTCGTACGTCACAATTGGTTCAAGGATTTTTTACCGGCAGGCGGTGGAAATGTTCACAGGTCTTCCCTATAATATGTTAATAAGCAAAATATATGACGGGAGAATCCTATGTTAAAAAAAATAGTTGCCATACTTCTGCCTGCCATCCTTCTGCTGAGTGGCTGTGAACTGAGTGCAGGTGTTGCCGCGGGCAGTACGTCCGCCGCAGAATCGGTCTCCGTCACAACGACGGCAAAGACGACAGCGACCAAGCCGGGAACGGATGCCGCCGGATCCCCCTCAACCGCTCCGGTGACCGGTGAAGCGGCTGAGACGGTTCCGAATCCTCCGCTTCCGGACACGGAGTTTACCATTGTCGCCTCGGGCGATGTGCTTAGTCATATCACCAATACCCGGGCTGCCCGTCAGAAGGACGGCAGTTACGATTTTATGCCTCAGTTTGCTCCCATCGGAGACTTGCTGGCTGATGCCGACTATACGCTGGTTAATCTGGAATCAGCCACAGCCGGTGAAGACTTTGGCTATCGGGGATTTCCCCGATTCAACGCCCCGGTCAATCTCTCCCAGACACTGAAGAAACTTGGGGTTGATCTGGCGATTACTGCGAATAACCATGCCATGGACAATGGCATGGATGGGCTGAGAGCTACGCTGGACAACCTGGATCTGATTGGTCTGGACCATACAGGCACCTTCCGGACGAAAGCAGAAGCCGCCACGGCGCTGGTTCGTGACATTAACGGCATCAAAGTGGGGTTTGTCGCCTCAACCTTCGGGACGAACTATATTCCGGTGCCGGTCAGTTACGCGGTGAATTTCAATACTGCCAAGAAGATCCGTTCCGAAATAGCCGAAGCCCGCGCCCAGGGAGCAGAGCTGATTGTCTATCACATTCATTGGGGCAGGGAATATACCGGTTACCCCTCCCAGAAACAGATGGATACCTACCGGATCCTCACAGAGGAAGGGGTGGACGTCATCATCGGCAGTCACCCGCACCGGCTCCAGCCCATGGAATTGCGCGAAATCACCTACCAGGGAAAAACGAAGACTCAGGCCGTCATCTGGTCCACCGGCAATCTGTGGCAGGGACAGGTGAAAAACATGGATTACATTAACCTGGGAGCGATCTTCAAGATTTCGGTTGAACGCAGGAATGGCGAAATTCGAGTGAGTGGCCTGGATTCCACGCTGGTGTATAATCTGCGCTGGAAAGTCAATGGGAAAGAACAGTACAAAGTGATCCCTGAAGGGGATATCACGCAGTATGAAAAAGATTTTCCGACTCAGACAGCACGCATGAAGCGGGAACTGGAATGGGGTCGGAAAAACCTGAAGAAAAAAGTCAAAGTCGTCTACTCCGACGGCACGAAAGCAGAATAAGCAGCAAAGGACCCAAAGAGGCTTCTCTTTGGGTCCTTTGCTGGTGCGCCCGGCATGGGCGATAACTTGGTGGTGAAAGTCCACTACGCGCTCGGTAGCAGGAAGCGTTAGCCGAAGGCAACGGTGTCCATCGCGAGGTGGAATCTGAAGGCAGCCGGATGTCAGGGCGAGGAGTTCTGGCGGGCAAAGTTCTGGGCCGACGAACAGAAATCTCATATAAGGCCACAACCGGAGGACGACTCTGCAAGACAAGAAGAAGTCCAATGCTACCCAGATCCGGACATTATGTTTAAATTGTGGTAAATGGGACGGCTACATGGAATGAAGGTTATCGTTCTTACCCGGGGAGGTCTCACAGACATCCATCAGGAAATCCGAAGGATGGAGTAAAGCTTGCTGTGAGAAGTCAGCCGAGGCCATAGTACCAGGATTTTTTTTTCTGGGAAGGGCTGAACAATCGTAAGTCTTAAGTAACGACTCAGAAGGAGGTCGACGTGTGAAAGCAGAATACCGAAAGGGCTGCCTGCAAAGGGATAGTGCGGAACACAAAGAGTATGCAGGAGCGCAGAGCGTCGAGGCTCGGAAAAGGAGCGAACAAGGCGGTGCTAAGGACCTGTTGGAGGAAATTCTGGATAAGAGAAATCTGTTCGAAGCCTACAAAAGGGTCAAGGACAACCGCGGAGCACCTGGCATCGATGGAATGACCGTCGAGGCGGTACTGCCATGGTTGCAGGAGAATGTGGAAGAGCTCAGGCAGAAGATCCGGGAAGGGAAGTATAAACCCGACCCGGTTCGACGCGCAGTGATTCCCAAACCAGATGGAAGCGGCGAACGCATGCTGGGGATTCCCACGGTCATTGACCGAATACTCCAGCAAGCCATTGCCCTCAAACTGACCCCGATCTTCGAATCGGTGTTCGCGGATGAAAGTTATGGTTACCGACCGGACCGGAATTGTCAGAAGGCCATGGCGAGAGTCAAGGAGTATGCAGACGAAGGCTACATCCATGTTGCAGAAGTAGACTTGTCCAAATACTTCGATACACTCAACCACGAACTGCTGATGAATCTTGTTCGTCAGCAGATCCAGGACAAACGAGTGACACAGCTCATAAAGAGTTATTTGAAAAGCGGAGTCATGGAAAAAGGGGTGGTCACCGAAACGGAGGAAGGTTCACCGCAAGGCGGGCCGCTCTCCCCCCTGCTGGCTAATATCTACCTGAATCAATATGACTGGGAGATGAAGCGCAGAGGGGTGGCCATTGTTCGGTATGCCGATGACATCGTGGTACTGGCAAGGAGCCAGCGAGCCGCCGAGCGTCTGTTGGAATCCAGCAGAAAGTACCTGGAAGAGAAGCTGAAGCTAAAACTGAATCAGGAAAAGAGCCGGGCCATCAGTATCTATTCGAGGAAGTTCAAGTTTCTGGGCTACGCCATGGGCAAGAATAAGAATGGAAACTACATACGAGCCCATAAAAGCTCCCTGAAGAAAGCCAGGCAGAAGTTGAAGGAGAAAACCAGGCGCAACCGGGGAAAGAACGTACGAGAAGTCATGAAAGAGGTCAAAGCCTATATCACAGGCTGGCTGAACCACTACTACATCGCTTCAATCAAGAACACGCTGATTGAGTGGGATAAATGGCTTCGAAGACGACTGAGAATGTACATCTGGAAGCAGTGGAAGAAACCCAGAACAAGGGTGGATAACTTGCGGAAACTGGGAATCCCGGCATGGCAAGCCTACCAGTGGGGAAATTCCAGGCTGGGATATTGGCGTATTGCCGGAAGTCCGGTCTTGGCACGCTCCATAACAAACGAAAAGCTCGTACAGGCAGGATACTTTGAAATCCTTAATCAGTACGAGCGAATGCGTAAGCACTAAAGCGATTGAACCGCCGTATACCGAACGGTACGTACGGTGGTGTGAGAGGTCGGTAGCTGAATTAATCAGCTACCTCCTACTCGATTGCTGTTCTTTGCTGTTCTTTGCTGTTCTTTGCTGTGTCATGCAATGTCCGACTGGAGTGGATCCACCCGAAGCCTGGATCCACCCGAAGCCTGGATCCAACTAAAACCCGGATCCAACGAAAGCTCGGATCCAACTGAAGCCTGGATCCATCCGAAGAAGGGATGGGATCCACTTTCATGCCAGGCAGTATTCCGTCAAAAACGAAACCCTCATTCGAAGGGACTGCCGGGTGACTGGGGATTGAAGCGCGTAGACGATCTGGATGGCCTGAGGCGGAATTACTGATGATTCTGAATTTTTATACGATTTCTGATTGAGCTCTATGCATTGTGGAGGCGGGAGCGGTATGAGTCGGAGCTCATTCCGGTCAGTCCCGGTATCCCTGGGGATGCTGCCGGTGCCATTGCACGGCGGTGCGAATGAGAGCCCCGATGTCATCGTAAGCTGGTTTCCAGCCCAGTTCCCGCCGGATCCGATCAGACACAGCTACCAGGCGGGCGGGATCGCCGGCTCGGCGGGGTCCGGACTGAACGGGAAATTCCCGGCCGGTCACCGCCTGGATTGCCCGGATGATCTCTCCATTGGAGAAACCGCTGCCGGAGCCAAGGTTGAAGACATCTGAAGGGTGACCGGCACGCAGCGCATTGAGAGCAAGAAGGTGGGCATCGGCCAGATCCTCAACGTGTATATAGTCCCGGATGCAGGTTCCGTCGGGGGTGGGGTAGTCCTGGCCGAACAGCGTGAAGGGCCGGTTCTCCAGGGCTGCTTTGACAGCCAGGGGAATGATGTGGGTTTCCGGCCGGTGATCCTCTCCGATGGTTCCTTCCATCGAGGCTCCGGCAACATTGAAGTAACGCATGGACAGATAACGCAGGCTGCCGGCCTGTGCCGTCCAGTGGATCATTCGTTCCATGGCCAGCTTGGATTCACCGTATGGATTGACCGGTCGGGTCGCAGTCTGTTCCGTGATGGGATCCGTGCCGGGATCGCCGTACACCGCAGCGCTGGAAGAAAATACCAGGAATCTGGTGGAGAATTCGTCCATGACTTCCAGCAGGCGCTGCGTATTGCAGACATTGTTGCGGTAATAGGCCAGGGGGTTCTTCATGGACTCTCCCACTTGGGAACTGGCAGCGAAATGAATGACAGCCTCAATGGGATAACGCCGAAAAATATCCCGTAAAAGGGCCTGATCGCCGATATCACCGACAATCATCCGGGCATGAGGATCCACGGCCTGGGCATGGCCAGTGGACAGGTCATCAAGCACCAGAACATCCTCGCCTTCCCGGACCAGCCGTCGGACAAAGTGAGAACCGATGTAGCCGGCTCCGCCGCAAACTAAAACAGACATAACTGAACCTCCTTCTCCCTGACTGCCGCCCCAAAGGGGCAGTCTATCCCTCTCATTCTATCAGGTTTCTTTGAATCGGATCGATCGGTCGGGTTATTTCGTCCCAGAGTTTCTCCCGAAGTTTGTGCCCTGGTGGTACAGGGGTCTGTGCTGCGGCACTGTTTATTCCGGGGTGATGGGGCGTGGTCAATGGGATGGTTTAGTTATGTATAAATATTCATTTTACAGTTTTTTCCTGATTCATTCGATGGATGTGAAACGTTGATGATGTCTTATGGTTATTATTGTTGAATTGTTAATTTACAAACGTCTCTGTTTAATAAAAATACTTGTGATCTTTGCTACGCCTCTATTTTTTTATCAAGGTGTCAATAAATATAAACGTTTCTTGAATAATGTTACTTAAAGGTTTACAATTTAGCTATCACTGAGGCGGCTGTATCAATGGATTTCAGCGCTCAGACTAATTTAGGGGGGAATAACATGTTAAAACGTCTGTTATCATCCGCACTGGCACTGTCCATGGTCATCGGATTATCCGCTTGCACCAAGCCGGCAGAAAACACCACCGCCGGAGGCACCAGCACAGGAACCAGCGCAGGAACCCAGCCGACCGCGTCAGGAACCGGCTATGAGTTCGCTAAGCTCGAGCCCGGCAGCTTCCACATCGGAATCGTCACCGGAACCGTATCCCAGGCGGAAGATGAGCAAAGAGGAGCGGAAGCTCTCATTGCCAAGTACAAGAAGGTAGAGGACGGCGGAATCATCAAGCACGTCAACTACCCGGACAACTTCGACCAGGAACAGGAAGCTGTGATCCAGTCCATCACCTCACTGGCCAACGATCCGAAGATGAAGGCCATCATCGTCAACCAGGCAATCCCCGGAACCGTTGCGGCTTTCAAGAAAATCCGCGAAACCAGAAAGGATATCCTGCTTCTGGCCAACTCCTCACAGGAAGATCCCAAGATGATCGAATCAGCAGCTGACATCGTGGTTGACCCGGACAACGTAAACCGCGGCTACCTCATGATCTGGGTTGCCAAACAGCTGGGCGCCAAGAAATTTGTCCACATCTCCTTCCCGCGCCATATGTCCATTGAACTGCTCTCTCTGAGACGCAAGATCATGGAAGAAGCCTGCAAGGATCTCGGACTTGAATTCATCAGCGAAACCGCACCGGATCCGCTGTCCGACGTTAAGGTCGCCGGAGCCAAGAAGTACATCCAGGATCAGATGCCCGCATGGGTTGAAAAGTACGGCAAGGACACCGCGTTCTTCTGCACCAACGATGCTCAGACCGAGCCGCTGCTCAACCGGGTTGCTTCCCTGGGAGCAATCTTTGTGGAACCGGATCTCCCATCTCCGATCATGGGTTACCCCGCTGCTCTTAACATCGACCTGACCGCGGAAGCTGGCAACTGGCCGGCCATCCTGGCCAAAGTCGAAGCCGCTGTTGCCAAGACCGCCGGAAACGGACGGATGGGAACCTGGGCTTACTCCTACGGATTCACCGGATCCGAAGGTATGGGCGAATTCGCCAAGGGCGTTCTCGAAGGCACCTACAAGTATGATTCCAAGGAAGACCTTCTGAAAGCCTTCGCTTCCGTTACTCCGGGAGCTGAATGGAACGGATCCAACTACATCGACCAGCAGACTGGCGAAACCAAGACCAACCACGTCATGGTTTACCAGGACACCTACGTCTTCGGAAAAGGCTACATGGGAGCTACCAAGCAGACCGTTCCGGAAAAATACCTCAAGATCAAGAACAACTAATCAATCCTGGTCTCAATTCAATGCATGGACGGCTCGGATGAGCCGTTCATGCAGTATTTATGTAAGAGAGGTGGAAGCATGTCCTCACAGAAAGAACTTCTTCGTCTGGAGGGAGTCGGCAAGGAATTTGACGGTAATCGAGTCCTGAGAGACGTCAATTTTACTCTCCATGAAGGGGAAATCCTTGGGCTGGTCGGTGAAAACGGAGCCGGCAAGTCCACCCTGATGAAGATCCTGTTCGGGATGAATGTCATCCATGAAACCGGAGGCTTCGAGGGGAAAGTATTTATCGAGGGAAACCAGGTGAAATTTAAAAGCCCCGACCAGGCACTGGCCGCCGGCATTGGAATGGTCCACCAGGAATTCTCCCTGATTCCGGGCTTTACGGCGACGGAAAACATTCAGCTGAACATGGAAAAGACCAAAAAGAACGTGGTCTCGTCGGTTGCCGGCAAAAAATTTGAAACCCTGGACCGCAAACGAATGGAAAATGAGTCCCAGTCTGCCATAGACAAACTGGGTGTCGATATCAGCGCAAAAACCTATATCGCGGAGATGCCCGTCGGACATAAGCAGTTCATTGAGATCGCCCGGGAAATCAACCGGGAAAACGTCAAGCTGCTCGTTCTGGATGAGCCCACCGCCGTCCTGACTGAATCAGAGGCCGTCTATCTGCAGGAAGCCATGCGCAAACTGGCGGATATGGGCATCGGCATTATCTTTATTTCTCACCGTCTCCACGAGATCATCACCAGCTGCGACAAGATTGTCGTGCTGCGGGACGGCATCGTGGTGAAGGAAACCCCGGTGGAAGGCGTCAGCGTCCGCGACATCGCCGAGTGGATGGTTGGACGCGGAGTGGACGAGTCAGCCCGTCACGTGGCTCGCCGGGAAACGGATAAGGATATCATCATGGAAATTAAGAATCTTTGGGTCGACATGCCCGGAGAAACGGTGAAAAACGTCAATCTGAACATTCGGCGGGGCGAAATCCTGGGCATCGGCGGTCTGGCCGGCCAGGGCAAGATTGGTCTGCCCAACGGCATCATGGGCCTGTATCCGGCCGGTGGCGACGTTCTGTTCAAAGGCAAGAAGCTCGACTTCACCGACCCCAAGGTTCCCCTGCTGGAAGGCATCGCCTTCGTCTCGGAGGACCGGCGCGGTGTCGGTCTGCTGCTGGATGAAGCGATTGACTGGAACATCGGATTCAATGCCATGCAGGTCCAGGACAAGTTCATCCGCCGACTGGGACCCATCCGGCTGCGGGATGACAAGGCACTGAAAGAAACGGCCCAGAAGTATATCGAACAGCTTGAGATCAAATGCACCGGACCTTCCCAGCACGCGCGCAGCCTGTCCGGCGGCAATCAGCAGAAAGTCTGCCTGGCCAAGGCCTTTGCCACCGATCCGGAGCTCCTGTTCGTATCTGAACCCACCCGAGGCATCGATGTCGGCGCCAAGCGCCTGGTGCTGGAATCCCTGGAACGCTATAACGCCGAAAACGGCACCACCATCGTTGTGGTTTCCTCGGAGCTGGAAGAACTGCGCTCCGTCGCCGACCGCATTGCCATCATCACAGAGGGCAAGGTCTTCGGCATTGTCCCGGCGGATACCCCGGCAGCCGATTTCGGACTCCTGATGTCGGGTCTTGAAGTGACAGGAGGAGAGTCATAATGGAAAAACTGAATAAACTGAAGGAAAGCTTCGGCCTTCCCAACCTCATCATTTCCGGATTCCTCATCGTGCTGTTCCTTCTGACCGGACCGGCCGGAATCCGTATCGACAAATCCATCACGGACATCCTCTTCCGGTTCGGCATCAACTCGATTATGGTGCTGTCCATGGTTCCGATGATCCAGTCGGGCTGCGGACTTAACTTCGGCATCCCGGTGGGCTTCATCAGCGGACTGCTCGGCTCGGTCCTGTCGCTGGAACTTGGCATTGGGGGAATTGCCGGACTGTTTGTCGCCATGATCATCGGCGCGCTGTTCGGACTTCTGTTCGGCTTCTTCTACGGCGAACTGCTCAACCGCGTCAAGGGCGAAGAAATGGTCATCGCAACCTATGTCGGTTACGTCATCATCTTCTTCTTCAACATTCTCTGGGTTATCCTGCCCTTCAAGAATCCCCGGTCCATCCAAAGCTATGGAGGAAGCGGACTGCGCCAGACCATTTCCCTGGAAGGGGTCTGGAAGGCACTGTCGGATCCCGTTACGGTTGATCCGCTGTCTGCCCGGCCCGACGCCCTCCCGGTCATCCGGATCAACAATTATCTGCAGATCCCCATCGGCATGCTGCTGGTCTTCATTATCATGGCGGCGCTGGTCTGGTTCTTCTTCAAAACGAAAATGGGCACGGCCATGACGGCAGTGGGATCCAACCCGGACTATGCCCGGGCAGCTGGAATCAGCATCAATAAAATGCGTACAACCTCCGTCATGTTTTCCACAGCGATTGCCGCCGTCGGCCTCATCACGTATCAGCAGAGCTTCGGCTTCATTGAAATGTATGGCGCGCCCCTGGGCTTTGTATTCCCGACCGTCGCTGCCGTCCTGATGGGCGGAGCTTCCGTCAACAAGGCCACCATCACCAACGTGGTGGTGGGAACGCTCCTGTTCCAGGCACTGGTCACCATGACGCCGTCGGTCATCAACTCACTGATCAAGATCGACCTGTCTGAGATCATCCGTGTGGTCGTAACCAACGGACTGATTGTCTATGCGCTGACCAGAAGGAGGAAGAAATAATGAAATCAAACCGCTTTCAAAAAGGTCTGATGTCTGTGGCCGTTCCGGCCCTGTTCCTGATCATCAGCGCCCTGGCGATCAAGCCCTCCGGACTGCCGGTTGAGTACATCGCTGAGCAGGTCATGATCCGCATGGTGCGTAACTCCTTCCTGGTTCTGGCGCTGCTGCTTCCCATCATGGCCGGCATGGGCATCAACTTTGCCCTGTCACTGGGGGCCATGGCCGGACAGATCGGACTCATCACCGTGCAGGGCCTGGGCATGAAAGGCCCTGAGGCGCTCTTTGCCGCAATCCTGATCTCCGTTCCGGTAGCCCTGCTGCTCGGCATCTTTGCCGGCCAGGTTCTCAACCGGGCCAAAGGCCGGGAAATGATCACCTCCATGATGCTGGCCTTCCTGATCAACGGAGTCTACCAGTTTGTCATCCTCTACATTTTCGGATCCTCGATCCTGCCCTTCAACGCCAACCGCAGCATCATCCTGTCCAAGGGCGTCGGCGTGCGCAATACCCTGGAGCTCACCAGCTCCCAGGCGTTTGACAAGCTGGGTGACAGTTTCCTGACCAACCTGCTCGGTTCGCCGCTGTATATCGGGAACTTCAAGATCCCGTTCTTTACCATTCTCCTGATCGTCCTGCTCTGCCTGTTCACTGTCTGGATTACCCGGACTAAGCTCGGACAGGACATGCGGGCGGTCGGACAGGACATGGAAGTAGCCGCCAACTCCGGCATCAACGTGGACCGGACCCGGCTCTGGGCGATCTCCATCTCCACCATTTTGGCCGGAATCGGTCAGATCATCTACCTGCAGAACCTGGGTACCATGAACACCTATACGGGTCATGAGTCCAGCGCCCTGTACTCCGCAGCCTCCCTGCTCATCGGCGGTGCCTCCGTCGCCTCGGCCGGCATTCTCAATGCCATCCTTGGTACCGGACTGTTCCACACACTGTTCGTCCTGATGCCGCCGGCTGCCACGACCCTGACCGGAAATTCCATGATCGGGGAATACTCCCGCATGGTTATTTCCTACGGCATTGTAGCCCTGGCCCTCGTTATGCATGCCCGACGCAAAATCCGGGAAAAGGAACTCGACCGTCAGGCCTTCCGCGGCCAGGGAACCCCTGTCGCTCCCAAGAAAGCCGAAGGGTAATTCCAAAGCCAACCGAAGGTTCCTGCCTTCTCCAAAGACCCATCCGCTCCGCTGCCTGCAGCGGAGCTTTTTCGTTCTCCGACGCAGCATCATGCTTTGAAGCGGCAATATGCTTTGAAGCGGCAATATGCTTTGAAGCGGCAATATGCTTTGAAGCGGCAATATGCTTTGAAGCGGCAATATGCTTTGAAGCGGCAATATGCTTTGAAGTAGCAACATACTCTGAAACAGCAACGTAGTCCGAACGGCAACCTACTCCGAAAACACTACTCTTCTTGGATTATTTTTCTGTATTCTGTTCGTCAGCATCTGTTCCCGTTTGCGCTGAAAAGGCATCACAGAGGGAAGTGCTCCGGAAGGCTTAGTGTAAAGTTACTGTAGGTCGAAAATGAAAGAGAATAAGCCCAAGTGCTAGAATGTTAGTAACAACAACAAACAAACTACACGAAAGGACTTATTCTCATGCCTATCTTAACAGATTTCAACTCAATGTTCACCTCTCTCAGACAAGGTTTTGATTCAAGAATGGCAAGCGGTACCCTCACCATGGATCAGGTGGTCCAGGAGACTCACGAGCTGACGGATCGGATTGCCCGTGAGCAGATCCAGGATTATGTTCAGGTACTCGATGAGCGCCTGAGGAACTCACAGTTACGCAAAAAGGATTACTCCATCGAACGGCGTAATCAAACAAAAACCATCGCTACTACAGCCGGACCTGTGGTCTTTGACCGGACGTACTTTCGGGATAAAAAGACTAATCACCATGTGTGTCTGGTGGATCGTCTTCTGGGCCTTGAGCCCCATCAGAGAATCAGCCGGGAACTAGCCTCGTGTCTTCTCTCCAGTGCTAAAGATATTTCTTACCAGGGGACGGTGGAGCGCTATGCAAGCAGCGGAATTACCAGCCGCACTACGGTAATGAATCTGGTCCATCGACTGGGGAACATTGAGTCTTCTGAGGGACCCCTGCCTCAGAAAAAAGTGGTATCTCGGATCTATATTGAGGCCGATGAGGATCATGTAGCTATGCAGGACGGTTCCAATCAGCAGATGCGGCTGATCTACGTCCATGAGGGGCAGCAGAGTGTCGGGAAGAGACGCAAGGCCTTAATGGGTGTACGTCGATTTGCAGGCTTCTACAAGGGCAACTCGGATGAACTGTGGTACGAAGTGTTCGATTACCTGAACTCGGCTTATGAAGTGGATAAGATCGAGGAAATCTCCTTATCAGGGGATGGGGCGTCCTGGATCAAGATGGGTGCCCAGATTCTGCCTCGATGCAAGCTCTATCTGGATAAGTTCCACCTGGAAAAGGCCCTGCGCCAGGCGGCAACGCCGATTGATTCCTACAAAGGGACAAAGGATGAATATTACTGGTACCTCAAAGACGCCATCAGCATGGACTCCCTTGAGGACATCAACACATTCTTCGAATCAGCGGCGGGATTGCCGCTTAAAAAGACCCAGGAAAAGAAGTTAGGCGAGATGAAAACCTATCTTTTGTCCAACTGGGAATCGATCCAGAACGCGGCCAAGTCGGGCTATCAGGGCTGCAGTGCGGAAGGGCATGTCAGTCATGTGCTTTCCTCACGGTTATCATCACGCCCGATGGGGTGGAGCACAGTAGGTGCTGAGAATATAGCGCGCATGCGAGTTTTCGTCCTCAATGGCGGGGATCTCATGGGCTACTTCGCTGCCAAAGAGAAAGAAAAGAAGAAGGAAGCCCGACTTTTGAGGCTGGAAAAACGGATCGTGAAGAATAGCCGGGTCTACCCGGTAAAACAAGGTTCAATCAGCTATGCAACGCCTCATTTTGGGTGGTATAAATCGTAAAACCCGGGCTACTTGGAATCCGCACGGCAGGCCTATTCAATTTTTGAACCGAAAGTAAGTTGACACTATCTCCGGAAGGTAGATCATTGACAACTCAAGAAAATATTGTCATAATCATTAAGTTGAGTTGTCAATGATTCGGCATTCATTGTATGAATAATCCTTGGTACTGGTTTCTAAATCGAGAGGACAAGGATATCCGGAGAACTGACAGCCGGTGAAGGAGCAAGGGGCGATGGATCGATAGCTGCGTTGGCAGCCTGGAATGATTCATTGACGAATGCTGCTGAACGAACAAGACAGGAGGGGACAGTCAATTGGTTAAGACAGAACTGTGCGGGCTGGTGTCTGTGATCCATCGCAAGACCCAGATCTATTTAAACAGTGAACTGAAAAAATACGGTTTGAACTCAGCGGAGTTCGTGTATCTGATCCATATCAGGGAACACGAACCGACGGAGCTGAAATCGCTGGGGGCTCATCTTCGGATGGACGACGCCCAGACGACCCGGGTGATTAAGAGTCTCGAGGAAAAGGGTCTGGTGCGCAAGCTGCGCAGCCGGACGGACCGCCGCGCCTTTGATGTCGAGTTCACACAGGCGGGACGCGACGTCAAGCCGCTGATTCTGGAGGATCTGGATCGATGGGTCAGCGGGATCACCGAGGGTCTGCCGGAACAAGAAGTGGAAGAAATGATCCGTCTGCTCCGGCAGACGGCGCAGCGGGCGGTCAGCCTGACGGAAGGGAAGTGACAGTATGCTAAAAAAATTATTGCCATTTATGAAGAAATACCGCAAATACGCCATTCTCAGTCCAATCATGATGATATTGGAAGTGGCCTCGGATATTCTGGTTCCGGTGCTCATGTCGCGCATTGTTGACGTGGGCATCAAAAACCAGGACATGGCCTATGTGATTCGGATGGGCCTGCTGATGATTCTCCTGGCTCTGTTTGGGCTGTTCATGGGAGTGGTCAGCTCCTTCTTTGGCGCCAGGGCCGGATTTGGCTTTGCCGCCGAACTTCGCAAGGAGGCCTTTGCCCGGATTCAGAACTACTCCTTTGCCAATCTGGATGTGTTGAATCCACCGACGCTGATTACCCGGCTGACCGCCGATGCCGACATGCTCGCCCAGGTGGCCATGATGAGCCTGCGCATGGCGATCCGGGCCCCTTTCATGATGATTCTGGCCCTGATCATGGCTATCTCCTTTAATCCCGGACTGTCCCTGGTATTTGCCGTGGCCATTCCGCTGGTTGTCGTGATCCTGCTGGTTGTTCTCAAATACGCCAACCCCATGTTCCGGGCGATTCAGGAACGGGTGGACCATCTCAACGCGATTGTGCAGGAAAACCTGATCGGAATTCGCGTCGTCAAGTCCTTCAACCGCCAGAGCCATGAGGAGGAGCGTTTTGCCCAGCGCAATGACGGTTTGCGTGATATGGTCCTGAAAGCAGTCAATCTCATCATGGTGCTCATGCCCGTGCTGAATCTGGTGATCTATGCCTGCATCGGCGCGGTCCTGTGGTTCGGCGGTCAGCAGATCATGGCCGGCACCATGCTGCCCGGAGAGCTCATCGCCTTTGTGACGTACATCACGCAGATCATGATGGCTCTGATGATGCTGTCCATGTATTTCATGATGCTGACCCGGGGCACCGCCTCCGCCGGCCGACTCATCGAAGTGCTGGAAACCGAGTCGGAAATCCGCTCCGCCGAGTCGCCTGTAGGCGAAGTCGCGGATGGTCGGATTGAATTCAAAGACGTGTCCTTCCGCTATCCCGGAAATTCCAACGATGTCCTCAAGCACATCGATCTGTCCATTGCCAGCGGCCAGCTCATCGGCATCATCGGCAGTACCGGCTCGGCCAAAACCAGCCTGGTCCAGCTCATTCCGCGGCTGTACGACGCCAGTGCCGGTCAGGTGCTGGTTGGAGGTCAGGATGTCCGGGGCTATGACCTGGAGACACTGCGCCACAGCATCGGTATGGTGCTTCAGAAGAACACCCTGGTCACGGGGACGATTCGCAGCAATATGCAGTGGGGTGATGAAGCCGCCGCCGATGAGCAGATCATCGAAGCACTGCGCCGGGCTCAGG
Source organism: Clostridiaceae bacterium HFYG-1003 (assembly GCA_024579835.1). Taxonomy (NCBI): domain Bacteria; kingdom Bacillati; phylum Bacillota; class Clostridia; order Eubacteriales; family Clostridiaceae; species Clostridiaceae bacterium HFYG-1003. Next base: position 2,439,715 of record CP102060.1, on the reverse strand, counting down.
CCTGGGAATTTGTCTCCCAGTACAGCGACGGGCTGGACCATCCCGTGGAACAGGGCGGCTCCAACTTCTCCGGTGGTCAGAAACAGCGCCTTACCATTGCCCGGGCCCTGGTTAAGCAGCCCCGGATTCTGATTCTGGATGACTCCACCAGCGCGGTGGATATGACCACCGACGCGAAGCTGCGCCGCAGCTTCCGGGAGAACCTGGCGGATGTCACCACCATCATCATCGCCCAGCGCATTTCTTCCATCGAGGATGCCGACCGCATCATTGTCATGGAAAAGGGTGAAATCGAAAGCCAGGGAACTCATCAGGAGCTCCTGGAGACGTCTCCGATTTACCGCGAAATCAACGAGTCACAGGAAAGGGGGCTGGCCGTATAATGAAACAGAAAATGATGCCCGCCAACCCGCGGAAAACCATTCGTCGCCTGTTATCCTACTATGGCGACCATAAACTGCTCTTCGCCGCCGGCATTATCCTGGTCATCCTGGGCACAGTGTTCCAGGTGGCAGCCAACGGCATACTCAGCCCCATCATCGATGCCGTAACCATTGACCGCAGCCTGCCCCTTTTGACCCGCTATCTTCTGATCATGATCGCCCTGGTGCTGGGCATCGCTGTGAGCCAGTATCTGGGAAGTCTGTTCATGGCCCGGCTGTCCCAGAAAATCATCCATACCATCCGCCGCCAGCTGTTCGCCAAGATCCAGCGGATGCCGGTCGCCTACCATGACTCCCAGGGCCATGGCCGCATCATGTCTTCCTTTACCAATGATGTGGACCTGCTGAGCCAAGCGCTGGAACAGAGTCTGGTACAGGTCATTACCTCCCTGATTACTGTGGTGGGTACCTTTCTGATGATGGTGTTCCTCTCGCCGATGCTGACGCTGGTCATGGTGATCATGATGGCGCTCTCCATCTACCTCATCAAGATCGTGGCCGGCCGCTCGTCCCGCTATTTCCGGGACCGTCAGAGCGTGATGGCGGACATGAACAGCTATGTGGAGGAAATGGTTTCCGCTCAGAAAGTGGTCAAGGTGTTCGGCTATGAAGGCCGGGCCATGACCCAGTACAACGACATCAACGACCATCTGCGCGAATCCGCTTCCCGGGCGGCGGCCTACGGCGTCATGCTGATGCCGCTGATGGGAAACATCTCATTCATTCAGTATGCGGTGATTGCCATTCTGGGCGCCGGCCGGGTCATGGCCGGAACCATGACACTGGGCAATATCTCCGCGTTCCTGCAGTACACCCGCACCGTATCCCGGCCCATCACCATGGTATCCAATCAGATGAACTCCATACTCGCGGCCATCGCCGGAGCCGAACGAATCTTTGAAATGCTCGATGGCAGGGAAGAGGACGTGGCCGGTGAAGTCCGCCTGCAGAACGACTGCGGCGGCGGCCGGGGACTGTGCTGGACTGTTCCGGGCACCGACGGCAGCCTGGAGTATGTCCCCGTGGAAGGCCATCTGCGCCTGAACAACGTCGACTTCCAGTATGTCGAAGACAAACCGATTCTGAAGGATGTATCTCTTTACGCCAAGCCGGGACAGAAGATCGCTCTGGTGGGATCCACCGGCGCCGGCAAGACCACCATTACCAATCTGATCAACCGGTTCTATGAGATTCAGGACGGCGTCATTACCTTTGACGGCATCGACATCCGGCGAATCAACAAAATCGACCTGCGCAGCGTCATGAGCATGGTGCTCCAGGATGTCCATCTGTTCGAGGGTACGATCAAGGAAAATATCCGCTTCGGGCGGCTGGACGCCACGGATGAGGATGTCATCCAGGCAGCCCGGCTGGCCAATGCCGACGGCTTTATCCGCCAGCTTAAGAACGGCTATGATACGGTGATCGGCAATGACGGCACCAGCCTGTCCCAGGGCGAGCGTCAGCTCCTGTCCATTGCGCGGGCGGCCATTGCCGATCCGGTGGTTCTGATTCTGGACGAAGCCACATCCTCCGTCGATACCAGAACCGAGCAGCTCATTGAGCGCGGCATGGATCAGCTGATGAAGGGCCGGACCACCTTTGTCATCGCCCACCGGCTGTCCACCGTCCGGCACGCCAATGCCATCATCGTCCTGGAAAACGGCGAAATCGTCGAACGGGGCGATCATGACGAACTGATGCGCCAGAAGGGACGCTACTACCGGCTGAACCAGGGAACGGAAGAACTCGGATAGACCGGGAGCAAGTTCCAGGTCGACCGGCCTTCACAATGTCAGAACAAAGCCACCCGGAATGCGGAGCGTTCCGGGTGGCTTTTCGAATCGCGGCGAAAGCTGCAGAATATGGCAAAGATCTTAGGAAAGCTGTTTCAGGTCAGATACACTTGTCCGCTGAGCGTGGGATTGCGGTATAATTCAATTCAAGGACAACATTCCGCCGATCCGGTCGAGGGAGTCATCAGATGACTGCCGGACTGAGACGGTCGGCGGAACGGATGAACCAAAAACCATGATTTGAACTGGAATTGATGACCGGGAGGGATTTTATGAAATTTATTTCAACCAGAGGATCAGGCCGGCCCGTTGACTTTGCCCAGGCGATGAAGCGAGCCATGGCGAGTGACGGGGGGCTGTTTGTGCCGGAAAAACTGCCGGTCCTGGATCCGAAGCCTGCGGCGGACAGTTACTGGGAGACAGCGCTGGGCGTACTCCGGGCTTTTGTGCCGGAGCTGGAGGAGGCCGGACTGGCCGGGGCGCTTCAGGAGAATTACCGGGCGTTCCCCATTCCGGTGGTCCAAACGGATGCCGGGACATTTCTGGAGCTGTTTCACGGACCGACCGGGGCCTTCAAGGATGTGGCCCTGACCATGCTGCCCAGGCTGGAGGCACTGACCGGCGGCGGGGAAACAGTCTATGTTACCGCAACCTCCGGGGACACCGGAAAAGCCGCCCTGGAAGCCTTCCGGAATCAGCCGGGCACCAGAATCATGGTCTTTTACCCGGAGGAAGGCGTATCCCATCTGCAGAAACTGCAGATGCAGACGCAGCAGGGTGACAACGTCAGCGTGGTGGCCATCCGCGGCAATTTTGACGATGCCCAGCGGGGCGTCAAGGCGATTCTGCAGGAGTTTTCCGGCCAGGGCGTCTCTTCCTGCAATTCCATCAACATCGCCCGACTCCTGACCCAGATTCCGTATTATTTTGAAGCGTCCAGCCAGCTGGGTCAGCGCGAGCTGTCCTTCCTGGTTCCCACCGGAAACTTCGGCGACATTCTGGCCGGATGGTACGCCAAGGCCATGGGTCTGCCGGTGAAACGGCTGATTGCCGTCACCAATGACAACCGGGTACTGGAGGAATTCCTCCGGACCGGGCGGTATGACCGCCGGCGTCCCTTGGTGAAAACCTCATCTCCCTCCATGGATATTCTGGTTTCCTCCAATGTGGAACGGCTGCTGTTCCACTGCTTCGGCCCGCGGGAAACCCGCCGGTTCATGGACGAGCTGCGGGATCAGGGATTCTATCAGGCGGATCCTGCGGCTTTTCGTGATTTCGACGCGCAGTCTGCCTCCGAAGAGGAGGTGCAGCGAGCGATCCGCACAGTGTATGAGGAAGCCGGTTACCTCATGGATCCCCATACGGCCTGTGCCTGGGCAGCCTGGGACCAACTGGGCCGACCGGCGGATCATGTCATTCTCGCGACAGCCAGCCCCTTCAAGTTCCCGGCGGTGATTCAGGAAGCTCTGACCGGTCAGCGGCAGGAGGAACGGGAAGCCCTGGCGTATCTGTCGAGCCTTGCGCCGGTTCACCCGGCTCTGGCTGGAATCCTGGAGCGGCCCGTGCGGTTTGACCGGACGATTGATCCGCAAGAGATGCGGGAAGAGTTTCTCCGTTTTATGGGAGGTGTCAGATGAAGCTTCGAATTCCGGCCACATCGGCCAACCTGGGCTGCGGGTATGACACCCTGGGCCTGGCGCTGGATTTATACAATGAGTATGTCATCGAACCGGGGGCGCAGGATGCGCTGATCGGAGAAGACCGGGAACTGGCCACGCATATGGTGTTTGGCGCCAGAAATCTGGCCTGCGAAATCCTGGGGCTGGAGAAAGTGCCGTTCCGGCTGCAGGTTGCGGCCGCCATACCCGAATCCCGGGGACTCGGATCCTCCGCTGCCTGCATCCTGGCCGGAGTCTGCGCGGCTCTGGCCCTTAACGGCAGGCCCCTGGAGGACGCGGTGGTCCTGGAGACGGCATCCCGAATCGAGGGTCATCCTGACAACATCGTGCCGGCCTGGACCGGCGCTCTGACCGCTTCCCTGGATACCGGCACCCGGATTCTCCGTCACCGGATCGAGCCGCATCCGGACCTGGTGTATCTGACGATCATACCGCCGTTTGAGTTTTCCACCGCCGGTGCCCGATCGGCCATCCCGGTCATGATCCGGCATCGGGATGCCGTGTCCAACCTGTCCCGGGTCATTCTGCTGACTGAGGCCCTCAGGCAGGGCCAAACCGATCAGCTGCCGGAACTCCTCCATGATGAACTCCATCAGAAATACCGGCTGCCGCTGATCCGGCAGCTGGATGAAGCCTACGGCAGGCTGTGGGATCACTGCCTGCAGCAGGGCGATCCGATCTTCCTGAGCGGAGCCGGTCCCACCTGCATCATCCCCGTCCGGTCTGAACAGGCTTCGGACCTTGCAAATGAGCTAAGTCAGCGGATCCCGTCCTGCCGGATCCTGACCCTGAGGGCGGCGTCTCAGGGGACAGTAATCCTGGCGGAATAGAATATCGAGCGCAGCCAAGGAAAGGGCCAGAGCGGGACAGTCGTTCCGCCCTGGCCCTTTCCAGACATTCCGCGGAGGGAATGATATCAGATTCGGCGGCTGTACTGTCAGGGGAAGAGCAGGGATCGTGCTATACTGGATTTCGAGACTGGAATACAGGTGGTATTAGTATGAATTGGAAATTTTCACGCAGAATCTGGCTGTTTCTGACCGCATCCTTCAGCTTTGGGATGGGGCAGGCCTTCACGATGCTTTTCTTAAATTTTTATTTGCGGGCTCTGGGGATCGACGGCGGCATGCAGGGACTGATCAATGCGCTCCCGGCCTTTGTGTCGGCGGTCATCGCCATTCCGGCGGTGCTGGTTGCCCGGCGGCTGCGCGAGGTGCTGACCCTCAAGCTGGGATCCCTCCTTGCCGTGGCGGGCATGCTGGTGCTGGCTCTGTCCAATGGCGCAGCCATGGCCCTGGCCGGTTCCTTCATCCAGGGGGTGGGCAGTGCACTGGTCATGGTGTCCAGTTCCCCCTTCATGGCGGCGGAAACGACGGAAGAAAACCGGGTTCCCTTATTCTCCCTGCAGATGGCGCTGATGACCGGCGCGGGCTTTCTGGGCAACCTGCTGGGCGGGCAGATCCCGACGCTCTATGCCCGCTACGCCGGCGTGCCGGCTGATTCGCTGGCGGCGGTCCGGGCGGCTATCCTGGTTGCGGTCGTGTTCCAGCTGGTGGGCACCCTGCCGATTTTCCTGATTCAGAACCAGCCCAACCAGCCGGCGGCCTCGCTGAACCGGCTTGACGCGTTCAAGGTGGAAGACAAGGTCCTCATGGCCAAGCTCATAATCCCCAACGTTCTGGTCGGACTGGGGGCGGGGGCCACGATTCCCTACCTGAATCTCTTCATCGAAGCCAAGTTCCGGATTGACTACGGCCAGCTGGGCAGCCTGTTTGGCTGGACCTCCCTGGCCACGGCAGCCACCGTCCTGATTCAGCCCTGGATCGTGCGCAAGCTGGGTCAGATCAAAGCGGTCGTAGCGGTGCAGTCCGCCAGCCTGCCATTCCTGGTCATGCTGGGATACTCCCCGGCATTCTTCCTGGTGGTGTTGTCCCTGTTCACCCGCGGTGCCCTGATGAATGCGGCCGGACCAGTGTTCAGCGCCTTCGCCATGAGCAAGCTCCCTCAGGGTGACCGCCCCATGTTCTCGGCACTCAATGCCATGAGCTGGAACATCGGCTGGGCTCTGGCTGCAACCTTCTCCGGTGTGTTCCGCAGCTTTTTCGGACCCGCCGGTCTGCTGACTGCCTTTGGCTGGCTCTTCGCCTGGACGATCCTTATGTACGCCATGTCCATGGTTCTGACCTATGTCTGGCTGGTTCCGAAGAAGCCCCGCAGGGCCTGAAGAATGTCCAATTGCATCACCGGATGGAGCAGAAAGCAGCTCGATCAGAGGTTCTTAGAGAAATAATCCAAGAAGCGATCCAGGAAGTAACCTAAGTTGGTCTTTTGAAAACCGATGCCGCAGTCACATGATGTTCCCATGAATCAAGGGAGCTGAAGATATTCAACAGAACTGCAAAAAACAGAGACAGGCAAACCCATTGGGCTTGCCTGTCTCTGTTTTTTTGTCTTGGCCGGAGGACCGGCCTGTTTGGTAAGAGGACCGGACAGAGGAACGATCGGATCGATCGGATCACCTGAAAGCTCATTCGGCAGAAAGTTCCTGGCGGCTGATAGTTTCTGGCGGCTGAAAGCTTTGGCATCGGTCGGAGCTTTCTCCATCGGAGAGAAGGACCTCGCTGGTGCAGCCGCGCAGTGATTTATTCCGCCGCAGGAAGATCCAGAATGATGAATTCGGGGAGGGAGAAGTCCGCCACCAGGAGTTTGCGGTGCAGGGTATCATCGCGGTCAAGGAGGACTTTCACTGCTTCGCTGACCTGAATGGAGGCGATGGCGGACGCGGTGAATACCGGGTTGCCCCAGTAATCGGAAACCTTTGTCTGATTGCGGTACAAGTGGTGCAGGGTTTGATCGCCGGGCAGAATCACGCTGACTTGCCCGGTCCACCCGCCGATGGCCCCGTGAATCAGGGGGAGGTTCAGTGCTTCGGCCGCATCCTCCAGGATCAGCCGGGCTTGGATGCTGTCAAGGCAATCCATGATCAGGTCATGACCTGTCAGCAGGTCGGCGGCATTGGCCGCCGTCAGTTCGGTCTGATGCGCGATGACTTCGATGCCGGGGTTGACGCGGTTGATTCGTTCCCTGGCTGCTTCCGCCTTACTCTCACCCAGACGGTCGGGATAGGAATTGAGCTGCCGGTTCAGGTTGGTGGGGACAAAGACATCATGATCGATGAGTGTCAGGCGCCGGACGCCGAGTCTTGAAAAAAACTCCGCTGCGTAGCCGCCCAGTCCGCCCAGACCGACGATGACAACGGCTTTCTGGCGAAGAGCCCGGTTTTCAGCCGGGCTCAGTGCCTGTTCATTCTTTTGATAGCGTTCCATTCTATCCTCCTCCTACCGGGGGAAACAGGGAGATGTAGTCATCGGGCTGGAGGATCCGGTCAAATCCGGCGTCCCGGCCGTTCACGAGCAGAATGGCCACTTCTTCATGGGGGATAGCCAGCGCGTCGATGATCTCGCCTGCAGTCAGGCCGGGATGATAGGGGAATTGAAGGGTCTTCTGCCGGCCTTCCCGCAGGGTCGCGAACAGCTTGACCAGCAGGAAGGTCTGGTTGGCGGAGGATTCGGTGACCATTTATTCCAGTCCCAGCTCTCGGAGCTTTTCGGAGGTAGGCACGCCCTTGTCCCAGCCGCGCAGTTCATAGTATTCGGGCAGCATGACGTCAAGATGGGTGACTTCGCCCTTGGAGGGGCCTTCCGGAATGGGTTCTTCCAGAAGCCGTGGCGGAAGGGTATCCATTTCCGGGGTGATGCCGGCTTTCAGATTGAATACTTTTTCCAGATTCCAGATCCGCTCGCCTTTCTTCAGGAGTTCTTCGGCACTGGTTTCTACGCCGGTTGCAGCGGAGAACATCTGGGCATAATCCGGTGCGCCCAGCGGGAAGGAGGTAAACAGACAGACGCCGAGGGAGTCGATGCAGGCGGTCAGGTCCTGGAAGACTTTCGTCATGGCCGCTTTGTCGGCGGTGGCAAACCGATCCATCTTAACCGGCATGGACAGGATTTCGGGTGAAATAAGGTAGCCGCGGACATGGCAGCCGCCGCGGTTGCTGGTGGCATAGGACAGGCCCTGGCCCTGGACGCCTCTCGGGTCGTAGGCGGGGAGTTCCTGTTTCTTGACGGTCATGGACAGCTCGGGCACACCGTAGGCTTCGCACAGGCGGTAGGAACCGTCTGCCATCCGGGCACCCAGCCCCTGACGCTCGCCCATCCGTTTGGTCCATTCCACGATGGCGTCGCCATCGCCGAAAGCCAGACCGACGCCGTCCAGTTCTTCGTCTTTAATGTAGCCTTTCTGGTACAGTTCCATGGCTGCTGCTACGGTGGCGCCGGCAGAGATGGTATCCAGGCCATACTCGTTGCACCACTTGTTGGCCAGGATGATTTTTTCAAAGTCCTTGACGCCGCAGTCGGAGCCATAGCACCAGACTGTTTCATATTCCGGTCCGCCGCCTTCCCAGCCGTCAAGTCGGACATACCGGCCGCAGCCGATGGGGCAGTGATGGCAGGGATCCCGCCGGACCAGATACTTCTCGGCCATCAGTTCGCCGGAAATCTGTTCGGCATCGTCAAAATGGGATTCCTGGAAGTTATTGGTCGGAAGAATTCCGTTCTCATTGATGATATTGACCAGAACAGCAGAGCCATAGGTGGGCAGGCCGGTGCTGGTAACGCCGTTGGCACGGATTTTCTCAAGAGCGGAGCGGTTGGCTTCCTTCAGTTTCGCGTCATCGGCAATGGGGGCTTTGTTTGTGCCCCGCACGGTGATGGCCTTCAGGTTCTTGGAACCCATGACGGCACCCACCCCGGAGCGACCCGCGGCGCGGTAGACATCATTGATGATGGCGGCCAGAAGGGACTGTTTCTCTCCCGCCGGGCCAATGCACAGGACTCTCGTACGGGGAGATGTTTCCTGGGCCATCAGATCCGTGGCTTCGGAAACGACTTTCCCCCAGAGGTGACTGGCGTCGCGAATTTCGACCTTATCATCCTCAATGGCCAGGTAGACCGGATGGGCCGATTTACCCTCCACCACCAGTCCGTCGTATCCGGCGTACTTGAGCTCAGCGCCCCAGTGGCCGCCGGAGTTGGAGGATCCGATGGTGCCGGTGAGGGGCGCCTTGGTGATGACCATGTAGCGTCCGCCGGTAGGAACTGCCGCTCCGGTCAGAGGACCGGTCATGAAGAATAGCTTGTTTTCCTCGCTCAGCGGTTCCACCAGGGGACCCACCTCTTCATAAAACAGCTTTGTACCCAGTCCGCGTCCGCCGATGTAGTCCATGCAGGTGTTGGGATCCAGCGGATCCACCCTGACTTCACCCGTTGTGAGATTGACTCGTAAGAGTTTTCCAAAGTAACCGTTCATTTTTCCACACTCCTTCATCTGGTAAATTGCTTTACTCCAGATCCTTTCCAAACGCGGGAGGCACAAGGGTTTCCCCCGGTACCCTGACGGTCTGAGCGCATGGAAACAACTCGTTAGCGCGTCAGACTCGGAAGTGGAAATATTCATGGTGAATACATTACTATTTTAGCATGTATCAAGTGAAATGGTTATCTTGAAAACAATTTAGCTGAAAAAACTTCCTTTCACCTAACAGAAAGTCAATCATTGACTCCCGGTTGGAACGACAGTATCCCTCAGGCAAAGGAAAGTCCGCGGCCGAGGGACTGGCTTCAGTCGGGGGACTGTCCTCAGTCAAGGGAGTGCCCACAGCCGGGTGTCTGGTATTGGTCAAGGCAATGTCCACAGCTGCCGGAATTCCCTTCGCCGCGGGAATCTTCTCATTGGTAATGAGAAGATGATATTGTACAGATCTGCAGGGATGCTCCGGATTGAAAAACCACTGGAATCAGTGCGGAAAAAACACAAGCGAAAGACCTTAAAAAGACAGTGAGATTTTTTCATCTTGTCATTGAAAGGGAGCATGGATGGGGTTATCATATAGAATGAGTTTGTATTTTTAAAATTGCTGTCAGGTTTCACAACGACGAAGAAAAACAGGGGTAACAAAACGATGAAAGTAGGGTTTGATTCAAAGAAGTATCTGGAGGAACAGTCTAAATTCATTCTGGAACGGGTATACAATTACGACAAGCTGTACCTGGAGTTCGGCGGAAAGCTTTTCAACGACATGCACGCCAAGCGGGTGCTGCCGGGATTCGATGCTAATGCCAAGGTGGAGCTGCTCAGGCGGCTCAAGGATCAGATCGAGGTCATCATCTGCATGTACGCAGGCGATATTGAGCGGAACAAAATCAACGAAAATCTGGGCATCACCTATGACATGGAAGTCATGAAGCTCATTGACGATCTGAAGAGCCATGGCATTCCGGTGAACAGCGTTGTTCTCACCAGGTATGCTGACCAGCCGGCAGCCAAGATTTTTGTCAACAAGCTGGATCGGCGCGGCATCAAGGTGTTTATTCACCGGGCAATTGCCGGATATCCGTCGGACATTGATACCGTCGTTTCGGAAGCTGGATATGGGATCAATCCGTACATCGAAACAGAAAAGCCCATTGTCGTGGTCACGGCCCCGGGGCCCGGCAACGGAAAACTGGCGACCTGCCTGTCGCAGCTTTATCATGAGGCCCAGCGCGGACTCATTGCGGGATACTCCAAGTTCGAAACCTTCCCGGTGTGGGACCTGCCCCTGAAGCACCCGGTCAATGTGGCCTATGAATCAGCCACCGTGGACCTGAAAGATCTGAACATGATCGATTTTTATCATATGGAAACCTACGGCAAGATGGCGGTGAACTACAACCGGGATATTGAAACATTCCCGATCCTCAAGCGGATCCTGGAAAAGATAACCGGCCGGGAAAGCGATTTCCAGTCCCCCACCGACATGGGCGTCAATTGCATCAGTACTGGAATCTTTGACGATGAAGCAGTCTCCTGGGCGGCGAATCAGGAAATCATCCGACGCTACTTCAAGGCGCTGGTTGACTACAAGAAAGGCCGGGTCGATCTGGAATCCTTCGAACGCAGCCGCATGCTGATGGAAAAAATGGGCCTGGCGGAAGCTGACCGGCTGGTTGTGCCGGCTGCCCGCAGCCTGGCCGCTACCATGACAGGCAGCGACGTGGAAAATGTTTCAGTCGTCGCCCTGGAGCTGGCGGACGGAACCATCATTACCGGAAAGCGCAAATCCATGATGCAGGCCACCGCTGCCTGCGTCCTGAATGCCCTGAAATACCTGGCTGGCATCACTGACAACATTTATCTGCTCTCGCCGGTCGTCTTAAAACCCATTGGCGAGCTCAAGCGCAAGACCTCCCACCTGCAGGAGCAGCTGCTGGACCTCAATGAAATCCTCATTGCGCTGTCGATGTCCGCCGCGACCAATCCTTCGGCTCAGGCGGCATTTGCCTGTATCGACCAGCTGGACGGAACCAACCTCCATTCCACGACCATTCTCAATACCAATGATGAGAAAACGCTGCGGGCCCTGGGCATCGACTATACTTCAGACGATGACTATGCCACCGATAAACTGTTCTACGGCAACTAAGCACAGCCGTTAACAGACCGAAGCGAACAACGGGAGCTGACCCCACACCGGATGACCGGAGGGCGTCAGCTCCCTTTTTTTGTGTATGTCTCGAATCGGTTGAATCAGTGGGTTCGTTTGATTCTCCTGATTCTCCTGATTCTCCTGATTCTCCTGATTCACTTGATTCACTTGATTCACTTGATTCTGAAAGGCTGCTCTGCTTTGAATCTGCCCGGGGAACTACGTATTGTCTTGAGAAAGCCCCGGAACCGGCTCAGGAAAGTCTAAGAACAGCCCAAGAACGGTCTTTAATAGTCTTAGAATAGTCTTTCCAAAGTCTGAGAGAAGCCTTAGGAAAGGCTCAGCTCATAGAGGTATTCCGGGAGCAGGCGGCCGGTGCCGTATTTTTTGCAGGAAGTTTCTCCGATGACGGTGAAGCCAAGCTTTTTCATCACGGCATTGGATGCGATATTCTCCTGGTGGACCGGCGCGGTGATTTTTTCGGCTCCGTTGGCTTGGGCATGATCGATCATCGCCTGAGCCATTTCGGTGGCATACCCCTGGTTCCAGTGATCGCTGTGAACGCTGTAGCCCAGATCATAGATCCGGCCGTCGGGGCTGGGCAGGAAGCTGCAGGCGCCGATCCGCTCACCGGTGTCGGAGCGTTCAGCGATCAGATAACGGCACTCCTCATCGTCCTGAAGTTCATTCAGGGCTTTGCGGTAGGACTCGTCGATATCGTCATAAGCTGGATCTGGCATATACTTGCCCATCTCGGGATCGTTCCACATACACATGACAAAGTCTAAATCGGCGCTGGTGTAATTTCTCAGCCTCAGGCGGCTCGTGATCAGTTCAATCGGTTCCATTTCAATCTCCTTGACAGTGGGGCGGTTTGTTTTTGCATCGGTTTGCGTCCGAAAGACGCATCGAACGGACACCGCAAATCTGTCGAAGATTCTGCGATGTCCGTTCGGCTGCTGTCCGGCGACAGCTCTATGCTTACCTTCTTCTATCTGTATGAGTGTACCCTAGTTTTCGGTTGGCTTGGGAGCGGGTTGTTCGGAGTAGTAGCAGGAGCTGACGAATGCAGCCATGCGGGCAGCCTCTTCCTTGGTCGTATCGGCCGGGAAGGAGAAGCGAACCCATACACTTTCCGTGTCGTCATCTCCGGGACGGAGCAGGTAATTCTGGCTGACCAGACGGACGTTCTCGTTAAAGATCGCGTCAGCGGGATTAAACTGGGCAGCTGGCGGATTCTTCGCCTTTTCGGCCTCAAGCAGCGCTTTGCGGGCTTCGCTTTCTGCCTTGGTGGGGCGGCCGCGCTTCTTTTTCGGTTTCTGCGCTGTCAGGGTCGCAGTGTCAAAATCCGGTGATACCATCAATTCGAGCGTGCTCTCAACGTTCTTCATCTGATAGGTCGCTTTCTGACCGCGCAATGCCTGACGCAATTCATCCGGGATGTCGTTGCGGTCAATGTTCTTCAGAATCCACTGGACCTTGCGCTGATGGCCATAATCTTCCTTGGCGGCATCCTCATCAAAGTAGTACTCTGATTTGACTTCGCCCACGCTGATGTTGGGGCCATCGGCTGTCACCACCAGGTCTCCGATCTGGATCCGGTCGCGCAGCGTCATCAGTGAAGTCAGATTGCCGGAAAGAGCCATCCCGGTATAATTGTATTCTGCTTCCATTTTATCGCGGACTTCGTCTTTGCTCATTTCCGCGATGTCACCTGTCTTGCTCCAGCCAAGAGCTATTTTATTATCTCTCAGGCATTCTTCGGTTCGATCGATTCCGCCGGGCTTCAATCGGACTAAAAAGTAGTTTCGGCTCATGTTTTGCACCTCCCATTTATATATCTATTCTATATAAGATAATTATTATACTTTTCATTAGACTATGCAATATAAAAACGTTAAAAAATGAATTATTTAATAAAAAAGATATTTCACCATCAATTTCGTTTCGAAAATTGGCGGTCTAATGCTTATGAGAGCGAATAATATACATTCTATCTGCATGGTGATACAATATGTTCATATTATTAATATCGGAGGATACCACATGAAGTATATCGTTGATCCAGCAATTTTTGACCTTGCACCCAACTTGGAATTCGGCATTATTCTGGCCACCGATCTGAAAGTCACCCCCTCCAATGAGGCGGATCAGGCCCGGTTCATAGAGGCCCAGGAGGCGTTGGAGACCAGGTGCAAAGCGGAGGAGATCCGCAGCCTGCCCACGGTTGCAGCCTATCGGGAAGTATTACAGAAGGCGGGCATTAATCCCAATAAATTCACGCCCTCGGTGGAAGCGATGCTCAAGCGCGTAGCCAAAGGCAATCGATTGCCCTTCATCAATGCTCTGGTGGATCTGGCCAATGCGGTCTCCATTGAACAGACTCTGTCTCTGGGCGGACACGACCTGAACGACATCAAGGAGAACCTGGAAGTGCGCTTCAGCCGCCCGGGAGATATGTTCCTGCCCTTTGGCGAGACGCAGTGGGAGGCTGTGGAAGCCGGTGAAATGGTGTTTGCATCAGGGCATGAGGTACAGACCCGCAAATGGGTCTGGCGTCAGTCAGAGCTGGGAAAAGTAACGACAGCCACCACCAGGGTCTTTTTCCAGCTGGCCGGCTTTGCCGGGGACCCTGCTCTGGATCGGGCCATGGCTGCCATTGAGCAGCTGGTGGTGGATCGGCTGGGCGGCAAAGTTCAGGTGTTCCGGGTCAACCGGCAGCAGCCGGAGATTGAGTTTATTCGGCCGGAGGCATAAAATTTCATTTCTCGGATCATTTCAATTGAGCGGTTTTCAATTGGGAAATATAAGAAATATTGCAATCAATTAAAGCGCATACAATCAAAATAGAAGATGGGTATGTCAAAAACAAGTTCACTCTAAATTCTTCAGCTGAATTGCATATGAATCAGAATATCAGCAGAAAATCTCCCTGAAGTGCGCTTTTTCATGCATAATCTTTCAAAAAATCAACAACAGCCGCTGAGGAGTCCCTCAGGGGCGGACAATGGGATTTGACTGTATAACAGAGAGAGGCCCACTGAACAATAACCCGACCTGCATCGACCGGATGTTTGATTGGTTCCGGACGGATGGTTTCATCGATAAATAGCCGTGAGATACAAAGAAATAGAAATAATAGAAGGGGAACCTATCGGTTCCCCATAAAGTGCTCCATGAAATGCTGATACAGCAGAACGGCCTGTTCCACCTCCGCCAGGGCGACGGATTCATTTTCACGATGAGCCAAAGCCAGTTCACCGGGACCGACGATTAAACAGGGACAGCCGGACCGGCGGAGTTTTGTGCCATCGGTGGTCCCGGGAAAGGTCCGATGTTCAACGGGAAGTCCCAGTTCCCGGCAGGAATGCTCGAACTGAACCAGGAAGGGATCGGTTGGACTGGTGGTCCAGGGTTCCCGTTCATCCTCACGGATGATCTCACAGATCATGGCGGGATATCTGGATTTCAGCCGTTCCACAATCCGGTCTGCTTCCTCCCAGATCCCGGTGGGAGAGTATCCCAGGGCCAGTCGGGCATCAATCCCGAGCCGGCATTGATCGGGCACGACACTGGGTTCGACCCCGGCCTGAATGGACAGAGCCTGCCAGAAGGTGCGGTCGGATCCGTCGCCGGGTTCCTGGGGGAACCGGACTTCTTTCATTTCCCGGATGAACTCATAGGCCAAGTCAATGGCATTGAGACTGCTCCCCGGATCCGAGCCATGACCGGTCTGACCCTGAAACTGCAGGGTTCCGAAGGTCCGGCCCCGGCTGGAGGAGCAGATGGCCAGCCCGGTCGGTTCACAGACAATCACTCCGGCCGGGGTGCCGATCAGTCCGGCCTGAACCAGGGCGGCGGAGCCCCGCATCCGGTCTTCCTCATCAATGGTGGCGGCCAGGAGAATATCGTGGGGTGGCCGGATGCCGGATGCCTTCAGAGCGGACAGGGCAGCCAGGGCAGCTGCCAGACCGGCTTTCATGTCGGTCGCGCCCCGCCCGTAGAGCCGGCTGTTTCGGATCATGGCCCGGTAGGGATCACTGTCCCAGCGGTTTCGTTCTGCCGGGCTGACCGGGACAACGTCCATGTGGCCGGTGAAAATCAGGGGGTGCGGATCATCGCCCTCCAGGCGGGCAACGAGATTGCATCGTCCGGGGAGCACTTCCTGGCGGATGAATGGAATGTCGCGGTCGGTCAGATACTGCTGCATCCAGTCACTGACTGCCGCCTCTTCACCCGGTGGGTTTTCGCTCCTTCGCTCGACCAGATCCTTCAGCATCCCTGAAACCTGACTCATGATTATTTCCTTTCGGTCCATGACCTTTTTATTGCTCATTCATAGATTCTTAATCATTATACAGGATAATAATATCATAAGCCGAGCACGAGAAATCATGACCTGTGACCAAGTTTCATGAATTCGCCGCGAACCCCGGCCATCGCATCCCCAGAGGAGGAATCAGTATGAAGAAAACGATTCGAATTCTGATCGCAACGGCGCTGACAGCGCTGACCTTCACGGCCTGTTCCGGAGGCACGACGGGCACCGCCGCAGCATCCGGCACCACAACACCATCGACCCTTCCGCCAGCCACATCCGCGCCTGCCACCATGCCCCCCGTCACCACGGCCATAGTCACCACCCCTGCGACTCAGCCGGCTACCGTTCCTTCCACCACCTCTGCCTCCGGTACAGGCAGCGGACCGGTTTCCACCGCCTTCCTGAAATCGGCAGCCTGGATGTCGTCCCTTGACAGTTACCGTATGACCACCACGTCCACCACCCAGGTCATGGGACAGACCACCAAATCGACATCCGTCATGGATTTCTTCCCGAAAGAGAGCAAATACAAGATGGTTTCCGAGGCCGCCGGTGTGAAGGTGGAATCGTACATGGTGGATCAGAAAGTCTATTCTAAGATGCCAGATGGTTCCTGGTCGTACATCAAGATTGACACCGAAGAGATTCCACCGGAAGAATCCCTTAAGCAGATCAGTGAAATTGAATTCCAGGATATGTTTGTCTTTGAATCCACGGCGGATGGCTACCGCCTCAAGACCCGGCGGCCGCTGACGATGGATGAACTGACCAAGCTGGGAACGCCCGGATCGGACAGTTCCGTGCCTGAGGGAATGGAAGACCTGGAGGATCTGGACATCAGCTACGAGATGGAAATGCTTCTGGATCAGGAATACCGCAACACGGAAACCTACATGACAATGAAAATGAAGATGGCTGAAATGAGCATCGATGCCGACATCAAGATGGTTTATTCAGACTTTAACCAGGTACCGGATTTCGAACTGCCCAGCGCAGCAAAAGATGCCAAGGAAATGACGATCCCGGCGCCTTAGCATCGAGGGCTCTTTGCCGGATGCAGAGAGCCTCTTTTGAACTGATTTCCCCCAAGAGGGAAGTCTGCCCAGCCGGATGCAGGGAGCAGGAATGAAAAAAGCCAGGAAAGAAGGAAAGAAAAAGGCCGGAAAAGAAGCCAGGAAAGAAACTGAGAAAAAGACCGAAAAAAAATCCGGGAGCAGTCAGCCGTTGACATTCTACCGGACCTTTGATGATGAAATAGTCCGGCTGGATCCCGAACGGTCAGGACAGGAGCCGCCCACTTCCGGCGTCCGGCTGTCCTATGACCCGATCCCCGTGATTCCCGGGTTTTATACTCTGATCGATGCTTTTGAAAAAGCCCGGACCAGGCAGTCCCGGGCGATGACAGACCAGGACAGGATACAGTCCCGGTTGGGTTCCCCCAAAGAACCGGCGGTGAAAGAGGCCGGAACCGATGAAGCACCGGGCGGAACACCCGGAGCAGGGGAACCCAAAGTGAAACGGAAGGCTCGTACATTGTCTGTCCGACCAAAGCCGGCCGAATCAAATCGGGACATTCTGACGATGGATCATCT
The DNA here is from genome assembly GCA_024579835.1 of Clostridiaceae bacterium HFYG-1003. Classification (NCBI taxonomy): domain Bacteria; kingdom Bacillati; phylum Bacillota; class Clostridia; order Eubacteriales; family Clostridiaceae; species Clostridiaceae bacterium HFYG-1003. The sequence continues at coordinate 2,422,356 of CP102060.1, read as the reverse complement.
GATGGAAGAAGTCGCTTCAACGGAGTCCAGCCTCCCGGTAAGCACCGCTCAGATGGAAGAGGAAAGGCTGCAGACCCTGGACCTGCTGGACCAGACGCTGGACTTTGTTCTCCCGGAATCCCCGGATCGAAAAAAGCCGAAGTCGAAGGATCGCAGGAAACCAAAGTCAAAGGATTCGATGAGGTCCAATTCAAAGGATCCGATGAAACCCCGTTCAAAGGATCAGTAGAAACGAACGAAGTAACGTTTGCCTGATCCAATCCCGAATGGGCCGAAGCGATTTTCTTTGAGAGACCTCTGATCAGAGAAGATTTTTCTTCGGAACAAAGACGTGGCTAATCAAGGAATGCGCAGCCGATGTGAAAAAAGTTTCGGTTGAAATTTTCTGGCAATGAGCCGGGGTGGGCTGGTGTCACAGTTTCAGAGGAACCTCAGACTGTTTTCCGGAGAAATTGGGAGTCCGGTCGCTATTGACACGGGTTCTTCCAGCGATTAAAATGACAGGGAAAGCTTTAAATCAGTCCCGTGAGGCTGAAAAGAGAACCCATTCGAATACCATTGGTGTGTCGTTATGACCTCTTTTTACCCGCGGGTAAAAAGAGGTCTTTTTGATTGCAAATCATGAATTTAAATTTCACAGGGAGGAAATAATCATGAAACACTTAACCACCTTAAAGGAACTGGAAATCTCGGAAATCATGCATCTTCTGGATCGCGCGGAGGATTTCAAAAAGGGGGAGACAAAGACCTATGCCAACATGGTGGTTGCCAACCTGTTCTTCGAACCGTCCACCAGAACCCAGAACTCATTCATTATGGCCGAAAAGAAGATGGGCATCCAGGATATCAATCTGAATCCGGAAGCCTCCTCGATCAAGAAAGGTGAAACCCTGTATGATACGGTGAAGACCTTTGAAGCCATCGGCGTCAATGGAGTCGTCATCCGCGCCACGGAAGAGAAATACTACGAACAGCTGGTCGGCAAGATCAATATCCCCATCATGAACGGGGGCGACGGTGCCGGTGACCATCCGACCCAGTCCCTGCTTGATCTGCTCACCATCCGCCAGGAATTCGGCAAGCTGGAAGGCTTGAAAGTTCTGATTCTCGGCGACATCCGCTTCTCACGGGTTGCGAAAACCAATATTGAAATCATGCGCCGCCTCGGCATGGACGTGTTCATCTGTGCTCCGGAACCGCTGAAGGATCCGGCGTACGACTACATCGACTGTGATGACGCCTTCGGCAAGGTGGACGTGGTGATGCTGCTGCGGGTTCAGCATGAGCGCCATGAGCACCGCATGAATATGACTCAGGAAGAATATCTGGCAAACTATGGTCTGAGCAAGGCCCGCTACGCGGAAATGAAAGACCATGCCATCATCATGCATCCGGCTCCGTTCAACCGCGGCTGGGAAATCGATACGGATCTGGTGGAAAGCCCGAAATCCCGGATCTTCAAGCAAATGGAAAATGGAGTTTACGCCCGGATGGCAGTCATCGAACGGGCGCTGGACCGGGCATGATTCTACTCACGAACGCAAAAATGATCCGCCGCGATAATGAACTTATTTCGGCGGACCTTTTACTGCAGTCAGGGAAAATCAGCCGCATTGCCTCCCAGATCGGGCCGGAGGCAGGCTGGAACGTGATTGACTGCAACGGCATGCTGGTCACTCCGGGCTTCATTGACCCTCACGTCCATCTGAGGGAACCCGGCTTTACCGACAAGGAAACAATCCGGACCGGCAGCCGGGCCGCCGTTAAGGGCGGGTACACCACCGTGTTTGCCATGCCCAATGTCTCGCCCTGTCCGGACACGCCCCAGCGCATGGCGGACATGGTGCTTCGGGCCCAGGATGCTCCGCTGGATGTCCGGTTCTACGCCCCCCTGTCGGCAGGCGAGAAGGGGGAGGAACTGACCGATTTTAGGGAATTGAAGGAAACGGGCGCGGTGGCTCTGTCCGATGACGGCAAAGGGTTGCAGCATAACGGCCTGATGCGTCAGGCGATGCAGCTGGCCAGGGCACAGGATCTGGTGATCGCTGCCCACTGCGAGGATGAAAGTCTGCTCAATGGCGGTTACATTCATGACGGCCTCTATGCCCGTCAGCACAAGCACCGCGGAATCAGCCGCTCCGTCGAAGACGTCCAGGCTGCGCGGGATCTGCTCCTGGCCCATGAAACCGGAGCGCGCTACCACATCTGCCATATGTCGACCCATCGCGGGGTGGATCTGCTGGAGCTGGCCCAGAGCTGGGGCGCCCGCGTTTCCGGGGAGGTCAGTCCGCATCATCTGCTGTTGACCGATTCGGACCTGCGCGAAGATGGCCGGTACAAAATGAACCCGCCGCTGCGGGAAGAGGTCGACCGGCTGCGACTGATCGAAGGATTGAACACCGGCGTGATTCAGGTCATTGCCACCGATCACGCACCCCATACCAGCGAAGAGAAGAGCCGCGGCCTGGCCGGATCGCCCTTTGGCATCACGGGTCTGGAGACCGCCTTCCCCCTGCTTTATACCTACCTGGTCAAGCCGGGGTACATCACGCTGCAAACCCTGGTTGATGCCATGACCAAAGGTCCCAGACAGGTCTTTGGCCTGGAGGCCGGGGAACTGGCTGAAGGAGCTCCGGCGGACCTGACGCTGACCGATTTGCGGGCCGAGTACGTCATTCACGCCGCGGACCATGAAAGCAAGGGCCGCAATACACCCTTTGACGGCTGGCGGGTAAAAAGCCGCGTTGACACCGTCATCAAATCCGGACGGATTATTCTTCAGGGCGGAACGATCCTGGATTAGCATATCGAATACGAAAGGAAACCACTGCATGAAACAAATCCAATGGGATCTTGCGATCCTTTCCCACGAGGGCATTGCCCGGGATACCTTCCGGCTGAAGCTGGCCGCTCCGATGCTGGAGGAAATGCCGAAGCCCGGCACTTTTTTCAATCTGACAGTCCCCGATCAGCGCTTCCTGCTCAAACGGCCCATTTCGGTGTTTGCCGTCGACCATGCCCGTAAAGAGATCTCCTTTATCTACAAGATTATGGGAGAAGGCACCAAAGCCCTGTCCGACGTCCGCGCCGGAGATACCATCCGGGTCATCGGACCTCTGGGCAACGGGTTTCCGATTCAGGATGACGCGCACAAAGTCCTCCTGATTGGCGGCGGGGTTGGCGTTCCGCCCCTGTATGAACTGGGCTGCCGGCTGAAGGAAGCGGGCAAGGAAGTCATCACCGTCCTGGGCTTCCGGGATCAGAGTTCTGTATTCTGCGAAGCGGAATTCAGGAGTCTGGGACAGACCGTGATCTGCACCGATGACGGGTCCTACGGCTTTCACGGACTGGTTACCCAGGCCATCGAGGAACACGGCATTGAGTTTGACGTGTTATATGCCTGCGGCCCCCGGCTCATGCTGAAAGCCGTGGATCTGAAATACCGGGACCATAAAACCGGGTATCTTTCCTTTGAGGAACGCATGGCCTGCGGGATTGGCGCCTGCTACGGCTGCATGACCGAGACCAGGGAGGGACTCAAACGGGTCTGCAAGGACGGGCCGGTCTTCCGGCTGGGGGAGGCAGTGTATCATGATTGATCTGAGTGTCAGTTTACCGGGACTCTCGCTGAAGAATCCCGTGATGCCCGCTTCCGGCTGCTTCGGCTTTGGCCGGGAATTCGCCGAACTGTATGACCTGAGCCTGCTGGGCTCCATCATGATCAAGGCAGTCACAAGGGAACCACGCCGGGGTAATGCCATGCCCCGGATCGCGGAGACGCCCCAGGGCATGCTCAATGCCATCGGTCTGATGAATCCGGGCATCGATCATGTCGAAGAAGAACTCGCCTGGCTGGCGCAGTATGATCTGCCGATCATCAGCAACGTCGCCGGCAATACCGAAGAGGATTATCTGTATGTGGCAGATCGCATCTCGAAGGCTCCCAATGTGGGGGCATTGGAGATCAATATTTCCTGCCCCAATGTCAAACACGGCGGCATAGCCTTCGGTCAGGATCCCGAAGTCGCCGCCCGGCTGACCCGGAGAATCAAGTCCGTCTCGGACAAGCCGATCTATATGAAATTATCACCCAATGTGGCGGATATCAAAGTCATGGCCAAAGCGGTGGAGGAGGGCGGTGCCGACGGCATCACCATGATCAACACCATCACCGGCATGCGCCTTGATCTGAAAACCGGCCGGCCGGTCCTGGCCAATGCCACCGGCGGATTATCCGGTCCCGCCATCCGACCCGTTGCCATCCGCATGATCCACGAAGTGTTCCGCACCGTGAAAATTCCCATCATCGGCATGGGCGGCATTACCTGTGCCGAAGACGTCCTGGAATTCCTTTATGCGGGAGCCAGTGCCGTGGCCATCGGAACCCAGAACTTCATCGATCCCTATGTCTGTCCCAACATCATCAATGCTCTGGGGGCGACCCTGGAGCAGTATGGCTTCCGCTCCGTCCGCGAAGCAGTCGGCTACAGCCACCGCATTTAGGCAGGGAGCGCTATACCACCCTCAGAACTTGATTATCCAACACCCAAATCTTGGGGAATTTACCATACAGAGATCTGCAAAAGATCCAGACAGCCACAGAAACGAAGGGAAACCGGCCAAACAAATGGCCGGTGGGAACACCTGGGCCTTTCACTCTTTCCGGAGTGAGAAGCCCAGGTGTTTTTCAGCTGAACCATCAGAACCGAAAGGATCGCCGGAATTACCACAAACCTCAGTACCGGCAGTGCCGGTAGAACCGCCACTATCATCAGAACCGACAAAACAGTCAGAAACGACTGAAACAAAACTGAACCTTAAAACCATCAGAACTGACTGAAACAAACCAACCGCCTCAACCGGCACATTCAGGCCATCACAAAGTCAATGATGATGTGTTATGGAGGAGGATGGAAGCAGCTGGTAGAAGTCAGTTTTCTCAGCGTAAAAAGTCTCCGGCCGAAAGCCGGAGACCTTTTAGGTCAGGCAGGAGTCGCAATGCTGTGTCCTTGCCCTTGTTGTTGTTGCAATGCAGATTCAGTGGTTCGGTATTTACTCTGGAGAGACTCGGTTAGGAAAATCTCTTTTTCAGGACTCCGGCTCCGATCAGGGAGACCAATCCGGCGATGGCCAGAGGAGCAAATCCAATGTCGCCCGTCTTCGGGATTTCGCCGTTGTCATCCACTTCCTGAAGCTTGAAGTTGGAGGGGACCAGAACCTTGTCGATGACATGGACTACGCCATTACCGGCCTTGAGGTCAGGAGTGGTTACCTTACTGTCATTGACCATGACGCCATCGGTCAGATCGATCTTGATCTTTTCGCCGTTGATGGTGGCAGCTTCCATTCCATTGGTCAGATCGGTGCTCAGTACCTGTCCGGACACTACGTGGTAGAGAAGAACTTTGGCCAGATCAGGCTGGGCCAGCAGGTCGGAACTTGAAATGTTCAGTGCTGCAAGCAGGTCTTCGAAGGCTTTGTTGGTGGGCGCGAAGACCGTGAAGGGTCCGTCGCCTTTGAGGGTATCGACCAGTTCGGCTTTCTGAAGAGCAGCCACCAGGATGCTGAAGTTTTCATTGGACAGCGCGATGTCTACCACAGTTTCCGGAGTCTGGGGTTCCTGCTCCAGCTTGAAGCTTTCGGGGACTAGAACCGTATCAATTACGTGGATTACACCGTTGGATGCTTCCAGATCAGGGGTTGCGACTGTGGATTCATTAATCTTGACTCCATCCGAGAGATCGACTGAGATTTCTTCGCCCTGGAGAGTTGCCGCTTTCATTCCATTGGAGAGGTCGGTGCTCATGACCTTGCCGGATACTACATGGTAGAGCAGGACCTCTTTAAGCTGCGGATGGCCCAGGAGATCCTCAGCCGATATTTTCAGTTCGCCCAGCGGTTTCTCAAAGGCTGCGTCGGTCGGGGCAAACACCGTGAAAGGTCCATCGCCCTGCAGGTCATCCACCAGTTCGGCTTTCTGAAGTGCAGCCACCAGGGTTTTAAAACTGTCATTGCCGCTGGCAATTTCAACGATGTTCTGATCGGCCGCATAGACCGGAATTCCTACAAACAGCGAGAGGCTGACTGCCACATTAAGGATTCTTTTCAATATGTTCTTCATGATTGTTCCTCCATTTTTTACTTTTGATTTTTACTTTTGATTTTTCTTTGTTATCAGGATTTGGTTCTTGATGTCTGGGTTCATTCCATTTTGTTTTCATTCTCTCAGTTTGGTTTTGATTCGGCTGGTTTGGTTAATGATTTCTTTCGGGTTCATCGGGCACCTGAGATCCAGCAGTTGAAAACCATCCGGTTTTCTCTTGGGGTTGCTTTCTTGTTGAGAATTACTTTCAACTAGAATATAATCCGAATCCATCAAGGGTGCAGTATTTCTTTTTGAAATATTACAAAACGTGATAAATCATTTTTAGAGGAACTTTTATTTCATTTAGTGATAAAATGAAAGCAAGGAAGAACCAGGTTTGATCCCGTGTGATCATCCGTTCCATATGGTTTCTATATTCACTGCACCCAAGACTGAACGATCGGTTCTGGGCTCCTGGTTGTTCCGGTGAATGAAAAATCAAGCATCACCAAGGGGTGAATCAAATGAACAGAACAAATATCCGGCGACTGCTCAACGCGGCCATGGCAGTCGGCCTGGTACTGCTGGCCACGGCCGGACTGGGCGTCTGGAACAACAATCAGACGCAGGCAGCTTACGATGAACTGGCTGACCGGCGAAAATTTGAATCAGATCAGAAAATTCCTCAAACCGAAGAAGTACTTTTAACTCCACCGGTACGAAATGATCCGCTCATGGAGGAGTCCGAGGGCATCCCTGAGCTTCCCCTGATTCCCAATCCCAACGATAAGTGGCTGGAGATCAATCCCGATTATGCCGGCTGGCTGACCGTCCCCGGCACAGCCATTGACTACCCTTATGTACGAAGCCGCGACAATGCAGACTATCTGATCATGGACTTTTACAGAAAGCCTGCGAAAGCTGGAACGGTGTTCATGGATTACCGAAATCTGGGAAATTTCAAGGATCGGCATCTGGTACTGTATGGTCACAATATGAAGAACGGAACCATGTTCCATGATCTGGTGCGATACCATGACCGGAAGTTCTTCGATTCCCATCGTGAGATTAGTGTTTCAGGACTTTACGAGACCAGACGATTCCGAATTTTTTCAGTCTATGAAATCACCGCCACCGATACCGTGATCCCGCTTCATTTTGAATCGGACCGCTCTCTTGAAGAGGAAGTGAAGCTCTGGCAGAAGCAGTCCATGCATCCTGAGGAGCAACCGGTAGAAGGCGGTTCCATCCTTTCTCTGGTCACCTGCAGCTACGGCATCGACAACGGACGAACCATCGTCCATGCCGTGGAAATCACTCAACCATAAAATGCCAGGTAACCCATAAGGATATGCGAATACCTCGCCAACATGAGATAAATCGACGCTGACCAGGTTCCTCCGGCGCTTGGCCAAGGATGCGCTTCAAATGAACACTAGAAAATGCCCCCTTCGTGCTCATCAGTGACTTTCTTTGTCACTGATGAGCACGAAGGGGGCGTGTTTGTTATTGGGAATGGCAGTTATTCTCTTTTGAATTACCGCTTCTGAACGAAGATTAGATATTCGCCGTAGCCGGCTGCTTCCATCTCCGCCAGCGGGATAAACCGAAGGGCGGCGCCGTTGATGCAGTAGCGCAGTCCGCCGGAACTTATCGGACCATCTTCAAAGACGTGGCCCAGGTGGGAATCGCCGGCCTCGGACCGGACTTCCACCCGGTTCATGCCGTAGCTGTTGTCTTCCTCTTCCTTGACGGTGTCAGCGGTGATCGGCTTGGTGAAGGAAGGCCAGCCGCAGCCGGCATCGTATTTATCATCGGAGGAGAACAGCGGCTGACCGGTGACGATGTCCACATAGATCCCCGGGGAAAATTCCTTGTCCAGTTCACTGGTGAAAGGCCGCTCGGTCGCTGCGTTCTGAGTCACATCAAAGGCCAGCTGGGACAGCTGCTGCTTCAGGGTGGACTGATCGGGCTTAGTGTAGCGAGAGACATCTGTCAGGGGCTCATCCGCCAGGCTCAGATCGATGTGGCAGTAACCCAGGGGATTGTTGCGCAGGTAATCCTGGTGATAGGCTTCTGCTGGATAGAAGCCGCTCAGAGGTTTGAGTTCCACCGCCAGAGGCTTGTCATATTTTTTGGCTTCTTCCGCCAGGAACTGCCGGGCAATGGCTTCCACATCCGCTGTTTCATAGTAGATGCCGGTACGGTACTGGGTGCCGACGTCGTTGCCCTGCTTGTTTACGCTGACCGGGTCAATGATCCGGAAGTAATAGGCGAGAAGCTCACCGACGCTGACCTGAGCGGGATCAAACGTAATCTGCACCGTTTCCGCATGCCCGGTCTGACTGATTTTTTCGTAGACCGGCTGATCTGTGGTCCCGTTGGCATAGCCGGAAATGACATCCCGAACGCCGTTGATTCGCTGGAAGTATTCCTCCACGCCCCAGAAACAGCCTCCGGCCAGATAGAGCGTCCGGTCAGTCGCTTTCTTCTCCACGGTGGTGGAGGCAGTGGAGGTTGTGGAAGTACCTGAAGTGGAACATCCGCCCACCAGGGCACAGAGGAGAACAGATACAATTTGCTTTATTTTCTTGACAGGTTTCATGGGTCTCACCTTTCTGCACAGACAGAGAAATAGAGTTGGTCGAAGAACCCGCAGGTTCAATGCATGCTTGCGTTCCGAAATCGAATAAAGGTTCCAGTTTGTTTTTTCTGTACTGTAGATTACAGCAAATCGGCGATGTTGTCCATGGTTTTGCTGCCTTATCACAGGGTGTCATACTCCACGGTCTGCGCTGCAGGAAGGGCAGAATCTGTCAGGGGATGGGACTGTCGGAGATAGCCTGCCAACTACCCCATCTCTGATTGCACACTTGATAGGGCCGTTGATTAGGCCGTTGATTGAGGTTTGACAATGACTTTAGCTTGCCCATAACTATGTCCATGATTGGATTGAACCGTTTGCGTTGATTGGCGAATGGTTCGGTCGTTGATTCTCCTGTCAAATTCCCTTCAGACGGGGTGGATTCGACTCTGAAAGAAAAGGACAGGGGAATGCTCCAGAGGGAGCATGTTCCTGTCTTCACTGAAGGGGGCAGAACTTACTTCCCGATTTGATCCAGGCAGGCGTCCTTTTCCGAGAGAATCTCGATGGGTTGTCCTTTTTCCTTCAGTTCCAGTGCTTTTTTCACCTTGGTGCCGTAATTGCCGAAGCTCCACCGCTCATCGCCCAACGCGCCGACCAGCAGGACGTCGGTTTTTCGGGTGACGCCCTTGGAGATCGAAGCGCCCAGGTGCAGCAGCAGCTGTTCAATCTCGGTCCGGCTGCCCCGGCTGAATTCTCCGGTCAGGCAGACGGAACGCCCGTTCAAATCATTGGCCTGATCCAGGCAGGGCTGTGAGCCGGCGAGGGGATTCAGGAAGGAATCGATCAATTCCAGCAGAATGGCCTCTTCCTCAGGGTCCATTCGTCCATCCTGCAGGATGGAATCAACGGTCAGATGCAGAGCATCGAAGGGATAGCTGCCGCTTAAGTCTTCATTGGTCTGAATCCATCGGTTCAGATGGGACAGCTCCCTGGCTGTGATCACCCGGTCTGATCCGATGTCTGCTACGAGCTGCTTCATTTCCAGAATTTTTCGGGTCATTTGGGACAGGCGGGCAGCCGGCCATTTTCCGGTGGCCGGGTTGCGGCACATTCCGCGGTCATACCCGATCATCTGATCCCCGGGTTCATAGCGGTGAATAAAGCGATTCAGGCCGGACAGATCCTGGGTGAGGATCCGGAACAGTTCCATGGTGGCGCGGGTATCACTCAGGGCATCATGGTGCTGTTCCAGGTTGATGCTGAAGTAGCGGCAGCACTCCTTTAAGCCCTGACGGCATTCCGGCACCAGATTTCGGAGAAGCTCCACGGTATCGATAAAATAAAATGAGGGCGGTGTGAGGTGGTAATGGTAGAGGTTTTTCGTCAGAACCGACAGATCAAACCGGACGTTATGCCCGACAATGATCTGCTCCTGGAACAAGGGATGGATCTGATCCCAGACTTCCGGAAATTTGGGCTTGCCCGCAACCTGGGCAGGTCGGATTCCGTGAATCGAAATATTGCGGGGGTGAAAGGTATCCTCCGGATCCACCAGGAAATCCAGTTCGGTCCATCCGTCGGGGGGTGATTGATGAGATTCATGGACTGCGGATGGCTTTCGCGGCAGATCCCCCGGTGATGTCAACCATTCCGGAAACGTGCTGCGGGTGACTCCCCCGGAAGGGATCTGCGGGGCATGAATGACGGCAATCTGACAAATCGAATCGTGGTAGAGACTGGGCGTCTCCACATCAAAAAAGCTGTAGCTGTTCAACACATCATCTCCTGACAGTTAGGGGGAAGGAAAGTGAAACGGACGGAGCCCGGTCCATCAGCTCTGGCAGTGTGGGCAAAAGTGAGTGCCCCGCCCGGCCACTCGGGTTTTTCGGATGGGGGTTCCACAGGTTCGGCAGGGCTCGCCGTCTCGGCCGTAGACATAGGCCTGATCCAGATAGTGGCCGCGGACTCCTTCGGCGCTGAGGTAGTTGCGCCGGGTGGAGCCGCCCAGCTCAATGGAGATCCGCAGGACTTTGCGCAGGGAGCGGTGGAGGCGGCGGATCTCCTGGTCACTCAGAGATTTCACCTTGCGGTCGGGCAGGATGCCGGCCAGGAACAGGGCTTCGTCACAGTAGATGTTGCCGATGCCGGCCAGCACCGTCTGGTTGAGCAGTGCAGCCTTGACGGTGGTCTCCCGGTGGCGGAGCAGCCGCTCCCTGAAATGGTCACCGGTGAAGCGCCGGCTCAGGGGTTCGGGTCCCAGACTGGCCAGAAACGGCTGAACGGCCAGTTCCTCCTTCGTCAGGATCTTCACCCAGCCGAACTTGCGCTGATCGTTGAAGTACAGGGTGGTGCCGTCGGTGAAACGGATGACGACCCGCGTACTGCGGTCGGGAAAGGGGCTCTCTTCATCCGGCGGCTGCACCACCAGCTGGCCCGTCATCTTCAGGTGGACCAGCAGGGTCCGGCCATTGTCCAGATCCAGCAGGACAGCCTTACCCCGGCGGCGGACTCCGGTGACCGACCGGTTCAGGGCGGAATGGACGGCTGCTTCTGAATTGGGGAAGGACTTAGCCCAGTTCCAGTCGAAGGATTGGATGGTTTTATGCAGGATGAGCCGGTTGAGTCCGGTGACAATCGTTTGAATTTCGGGTAGTTCAGGCATGGTTCACCTCGTGCGGAAAGGGGAGTGACTGGGTCAGACGTTGCCCAGATGGACATGGGTCAGATACTTGCAGGCGATGGCTTCCAGGGTTTTCAGGGTTGCGATCGGGGTGGGCGGCTTATCCATCATTAAGTAAGCCGGGAAAAAGCGGGACAGATGCAGTGGGATCTCCTTGGAAAGCGAGGCCAGCCACTGGCATTCCTCTTTCATTTTCTCGGGTGAGTCATTTTCACCGGGAATCACCAGCGTGGTGACCTCCACATGGGAACGCTTGAAGGCTGCCGCAATGGATTGCTTCACCGGCTCCAGGCCTCCGCCCATCCGGTGGTAGAAGTCCTCCCGGAAGGCTTTCAGGTCAATGTTGAAGGCATCTACTACTTCCAGCAGCGCTTCCATGGTTTCAGGGGAGGTAAAGCCGTTGGTGACGACAACGTTGAGCAGACCGGCTTCATGGACCAGCCGGCCCGTGTCAATGATGAACTCGGGACAGATGGTTGGTTCGTTGTAAGTAAAGGCAACCCCCAGATTGCCCGAAGGAATCAGGCGGATGGCCTCATCAGCCAGTTCGCGCGGTGTGATCGGCGTTCCCTCCGGCTGGCGCAGGGTAGAGATGGTATAGTTCTGGCAGAAGGTACACCGCATATTGCAGCCATAGCTGCCATAGGAAAGAATGGTTTTTCCCGGGTGGAAATGGAGCAGCGGTTTTTTTTCGATGGGATCCAGGTGCAGGGCCGTAGCCAGGCCGTAGTTCAGAGGGAAGGAGCGGCCTTCCCGTTCCGTGCGGGCACCGCAGCGCCCGAAGCTGGTTTCGGTCAGCTTGCAGTGATGCGGACAGACCGGACAGGTAATCATTGATACCTCACCACCTTAAATCGTTCCAGAGTAAAGGGCTCGTCCTCGCCGATGCCGGCTTTGGCTTTGGCGATGCGAACTTGTTCATCGGCCGTATCAATCCCGGCCAGATTCGGCAGCAGCAGTCCGCGGCGCCGTCCGCTGGTTGCAATGACGCCGTACGTCAGGGGATCGAGCTCGGCGAGGCCGGAGATTGGCTCCGCCGGTTCCAGCACATCGACGCTGCAGACGAGATCCGGCAGTTCATCCGCCTCAAGCGGGGAAAAGCGGGGATCAAAAAACGCAGCTTCCACAGCATTGCGCTTCACTTCCTCGATGATGGATTCCGTGGTGGGAGCAATGGTGCCGATGCAGCCGCGGAGCCTGCCATGCTTTTTCAAGGAAACGAACACCCCGGCCCGCTCTTTGGCAAACGCCTCAGGCAGGGACAGATCTGCCGGCGGATTCCTGTGCGCGCGGTGTCCCTCCAGCCGATCGCGGATCACCGACAAAGCCAGCTGCACCAGCGGGTGCGCATTTGTCCGCGCTTTTTGCACCTCCTGCTGTGACTGCTGCCGGTAGATTTCCAGGAATGCCCTGGATTCGTCCGGCCCCTGGGGGTGGAATGATACGACGCCATAGCCTACTCCGAAAGGTCCTTCATAGCTTAGTTTCCTGGCTTCCACTCTGGTTCGGTCCAGCGCTCCGGCCATAATCGCAAAGGAGCGGTGGCCGCATTCCCCGGCTTCTTCGCACAGATCCGGATCCATTGCCAGGATTCCGCCGAAATCTGCCCTGGCCAGCAGCGACATGATCTGCTCATCGTAGCGCGGCCCGCTGGGATGAAATCCATAGGGGCCGTCCGGCGTCAGGCGGTGCGACAGATCGCCCGAGGCGACAAAGACGCAGCGTCGGTTCAGTGTGTCAGCCATCGCCTTGAGGTGTTGTCCCAGTTCATAGTGACGGGTCAGATCCAGCCCGGAGAGACCGATTCGGACGAGCTGAAAATCCTGATAACGCTCCAGAATGAAGGAGAGGGGGACAAAGCTGGCGTGATCCAGCTCCGGATCCCGTTCCCCTTCCGTACCGCCGGGAAAACTCACTTTGGCCAGTGCCAGCGACAGTTCCCGGACAAATGTCGTGTCATAGGGCACCTCCAGCTGAACTCCGGGTGCGCCGAACCGGGACATGTCGCCCTTGCCCGCTTTTCCTGGTGCAATGTGGAAGTAATCCTGGTACATGGGCAGATGGGGACTGGTCAGAAGAATGGTATCCGGTGCCAGCTGAGCGATTTCGTTCGCTACGGTCCGGTACGCTTCAATGGTGGCAGCGATCCTCTTTTCTTCACCGCGTCCAACCTGCGGCAAAATCAGGGGCGGATGGGGAACGCAATAAGCAGCAAGTATCGACATGGTTCAACCCTCCTTGGGGATCCGGAGCAGTTGCAGCAAAACCGCAGGCGCAAGGACAGTCATGAAATGTTGAATGCCTGGCTGGTTGATTCTACGGCGCTGCTTCCTGCACGGTCCCATCTGATACCCCTAGTATAAGAAACTTTTGTGAACAGATCGTGACACAAAGACAGATCGATTTCCGGTGGAAGTTCCTCGCAGCAGTGTCTGCATCCCCTGCTGTTCCTGCAGACAGTAAGCCTGTGAAAAGCGCTCCCTATGATTCCATCCTCGGAGTCAGTGTCGTTCAAACAAAATTCAGACACCGGACCGGGAATATTTCCTATACTATCCCTATAACCATGCAGCAAAAGGAGGGGTAATCCTTGAACGATCATCGGAAGCTCAATCAGAACCTGAATGCAAATTCAGAAGAGGCACACAGCATCAGTCAGAACCGGAAAAATACTCAGGTACCGGTTCCCGACCGCGAAACCGATCAGGAAGCACTCCATCTGGATATTATCCCGGGAGAGGGCGAGCTGAACGAACAGCTTAAAGACAAACAGATTTTCGGTGTCTACCGCGATGAAGAAGGCACTGACCGGGCGATCCGCCAGTTGAACAAGCTGGGCTATCGGGGAGCCGATATCTATGTCTACACTCAGAATGAAGAGTTGTCCCGACGCATTACGGAGGACTCCCAGAAAGATGTCAACATTCTGTCCTGCAGTGACGGATCCGACTTCGCCGGCGAAAGTTACCAGAAAGGGGATGTGGTTCTGTGCGTGCGCAAGGACGCCGAACGATTCGGTTCAACCGGTTCTGATCGAGAGGAAGCCGATACCACGGTGGAGGTTGCGCAAAAAGTAGCGCAGGATAAGCAGCGCGGTTAACGCAGGAATTTTGAACCGGAATCTCCGTCAGGAATCTCAGAGGAAATCTCGGGTTGGAATCTCCGGTGGGAATCTCCGGCAGAAATGAAACAGTCAGACAGGGTCAGGTTGAGACTTCACGCAGCCTGGCCCTCTGTCAGTTCGACATTATCAGATATTTCCATGTGCCGTACCCCCTTTAGGCCAGAGCAGACCGGACCTCATGGGGGTTCGTTGCACTCATCCGTACGATAAGGGCAGGATGCTTTTGATGAACAAATCGCAAACATTGATAAAAAACAATCCAGGCAGGTTTCATTTGTTAAAAAAAACTGTTAGTATTTCCTTAACAAGCTTTCGGGGAAGCTGCCTGGATCGAACGGGCTGCGGATCCTGGTTAATCGGAGGATTGATGATGCATAACAGGAATTTTTTTAGAACGGGGATCGTTGTGGTCGGACTGGTCATTCTCTTTGCCCCGGTTTTGTTCTATGTAAGCAATCGCCGGGAGAATGACGCAGTCAGCCGGATTCAGGTGGAACAGGTTTTGAAAAACACCTGGAGTCAGTTGGAGCCTGCGGAGCAAATCGAAGCAATTGCCGGTTGGAGCGACGGTACTGTTGAGCTGATCCAAGCGAATGGCATAACCTCTGACCGTTATTACGTACCGGAGGAGTACCAGGGGCAGCAGGTTTATCTGGTGACTTTTCGGTCGGAGAATTACCAAATCACCGGCAACGTGGAAAAATTAGTTGATGCAGTTACCGGACAAATTGTCGGGTACAACCTTCGGGATTAGGCCTTGACGATATTTTTAGGAGGCAGTTACGGACTGGTTTGATTCATCCCCATCCGGATCCAGGGATGACGGCAGCAGGACAGCCGACAACAGGCCATGCTGTCGCTAAGCGGCAGCTGTTTGGGAACCCGCGTACAGGAAACCAATCGAGAATGGCAGGTTGAAGGATTCTTCAACCTGCCATTTAATCTTGATGAATTTTCATGAGATTCAAGAGGAATACTCGCTTCCACTAATATTCGGACTGTCTGATTGGGACTGTCTGATTTGGACTTCAGCCGGGAATTGATCCACAGCCGTCGCTTCCCAGTATGTATGTTGGCGGATCAAGATCAACTGGGGAAAACCTTAAGAAATAGCACGACTTTTTGTCAGGGCCCGTTCGGAGGATTTGGAACCCATTCGAGGAAGGGACAGAACCTAAGGATTTTTCATAATTACTTGGAGACTCTCCACCAAGGCGGCATAGTCTATTGGATGATCGGATGCAAGTTTGTACATCCCGCTTTTTATATCCGCATCATTGCCGAAGGTGTTCAGTTCCACATGGCCATCCTCATAGAATCGGGCATTGCGTTTCATCAGATTCCCGTTCTTGTCTTTGCCGGTTACCGATAAAACAATGCTGGTTTGAGTTTCTGGTTTGCTCAGGTAAGTTCTTCGGAATCTATTTGCCAGAAACGAAGACAGGAAGCAACCGCGTTGGATTTCCGGGTGGGCATCCAAATCGATGGGTGATTCTTTCCCCTGGGCATCGATCAGCGTAACGGCATCAAATCGGCTGCCCCAGATAGTGGCAGAGAAATAGGCGGGCCGATAGAACAGAATGTAGATGGCACTGATCAATAGAACGCATCCGATAATAATTTTCAGTTTTGGTTTTTTCATGCTAAGCTGTCGCCTTATTTACCTTCTATGCGGAAATCGGCAGGATTGGGAAGTGACCGGATAATTCCACTTGGACATTGTCATGCCTGTTTATAAATAATAGTAGCATTATTTTATTAGGAAAGTAAAATTTAATTTTATAAAATTAAATAATAAATAATTGGCTATTATGAACTGATATTTAAATTATATACCTGAAATATAAGGATAATACCGGAATAAGTAGTTCGGAATAATTCATAAAAAAACAGATGTATTTTGATGAATCGATTGATAAATGGGTGAAAGGGCATCTTCCAGAGAATTGATGGCAGAATAATCCTTCCCATTCATACGAAATCATTTATTATGATATTTCGAGGTTTCAAGCATGGATCAGTATTCTGCCAAACGGCAATCAGCGAATGATCCGGATCCTGAGAGCTTTGGCTGCCACTCTGCCCAGGGAGCATAGGGCCACCCCTGGCAAGCTTGGACTTGGAGGGCTCATGTCTGCCGGCTGAGCAGCACCCACCCTCCGAGGACGGAGGGGGTGCTTCCTGCGAATGGACGAAGAGATCCGGTGGGGCATTCATTCCGGAACACGAATCCCAGCGCTGAGCAGGTTTCGTTTCTGTCTCATCATGGCAAGACCCGATGATGGGAAGACAAAGAAAAGGCGAAGGGACATCCGGGTGGGATGTTCCTTCGCCTCTTTGGCTGGATCGATTGCCCTTCAGGGGAATCCTGAGGGAGTGGATTAACGGTTGGCTTCGTACTGGCGGAGCAGTTCGACAAACAGCTCCGGAACCTTCATCATGCCTTCGGGAGATTCCACGTAGGAGATGCGGAACTGAGTGGATCCAGGATTGGCTTCGCCGGCGGGAATGTCGTAGAAGCCCTTCATGGGTGCGCAAAGGAGGGTCGTGCTGACCCCATCCATATCCACTACACCTTCTCCGGCACAGAACAGGGTGAAGTCGATGGAATCAAATCCTGGCTTGACCACGTCCCGGACATCGATGACGCTGTAGATCGACGCGTCGGGGCTGGAGATAATCAGGCGGGGTTCGAGTTCCTTAAACCGGGCGGATACTCTCTTGATGGTATCGCCGTAGTAGTTGCGCAGGTCTCTGCACCAGTTGTTCAGCTCTTCCTTGCTCTGGTGAGCCAGGGCACCGAAAATATACTGTCCGATGGCGTTGGCACAAAGGTTGGCGGTATATTCAGCCTGGCAGCGGTTGGCGAATTCCGGGGAGTCGGTTACAATCGCGCCAATGCGCAGACCGCAGGCGTTCCAAACCTTGGAAGCCGTTTCGATTCCGATGCGGCGGCCTTCAATGCCCGGAACTTCCTTATCGGTGATTCCCCAGATGGAGACCAGTTCCGGATTGTCGACATAGAACAGTTCACGGTATGCTTCATCGCTGACCATCCACAGGTTGTACTTGACGCACAGTTCAGCCAGCGCCTTCATGGTTGTCATGTCATAGAGCTGACCGGTGGGATTGTCGTAAGGAATGACGAGAAGAGCGGCGGGCTTGCTTTCTTTGATCACCGCTTCTATTGTGGAAAGTTCCGGCAGGTCGAATTTCCCATCTACACTCATTTTCCGCTTGACGGTGACCGTCTTGCGGCCCAGGCGTTCAGCAAAGGAAATGTAGTTGGTGTAAGCCGGGTCAATCATCATGAGGGGCTTTTCGCTGGATCCGGCCGGTCCGCAGACTCCGACAATCAGCAATTCCATGGCGGTGGATCCGCCATCGGTAACCATGACCTGAAGCTTGGAGGTATCAAACCCCTGGGATTTCAGGATGTTGATGAAAGCATCTTTGGTCTCGTCGAATCCGCCGGTGGCGGTGTAGCGGACGACTCCCTTGTTGAAGGGGCTGCCCGGGGCATCCAGATGGAACATCCGGTCCATCATGGCCGGATTGGTGGGCAGTGATACATTTCCGATGCCGACATTAATGACGGCTTCCGGCTTGACTTTTCGCTCGGCGTATTTCATTTGGGCCAGGCGAACATCGGATGGGGTTCTGGATTCAAAATGGGCAGACAATACTGGTTTACTCAATTTCAAGACCTCCCGGAAAAATTAATAAAAAGATAATTTGTTTCGTCGCTTCCATTATAGCGCATTTTTAACCCTTTACTCCTTTCTGAAGCGTATAATTTCGGCTTTTTCTTACCGATTTCATAAGTTTTGCCGAACTGAAAACGACCTGTTTTGAAAAAACGGCAACGGAGAAGTCGTGCGGCGAAAAATCCATGCAGTCGTCCAATCATGACGTTTTGGTGAATTGTCACTGGAATGTCACGGCGATTGGCTTGCGGTGGGTTAAAATATAGAGGAATAGCAAGGGAAGGAGCGGACAACGTGCTGAATCGACTGGGCGAAATATATGTGACACTGGCACCGGCGATCCTGGCCGGGGTTCTGAATATGATCTGGGTCCGGCTGCCCTGGGCCCTGTCCCTGGCCATCCCCATGGATCGGGGGATCATCCGGTCAGATGGATATCGTCTGCTGGGTGACCACAAAACCTGGAAGGGTTTTCTCGGCATGATCGGCCTGGGAGCCCTGAGCGCGCTGTTTTGGGGCGGACTGCTGCCATCCCTCGGTCTGGAGCAGTCAAACCTGCTCTATCGGATCCGATCCAATACTCCGGAGTGGAACCTGATCACTGGCGGACTGCTGGGACTGGGGTACGCTTTGGCCGAACTGCCCAACTCCTGGTTGAAGCGTCGGCTTGGCATCACCCCGGGAAAAGCTCCGGCCGGATCCTGGAAATGGTTCTTCGTTTTCTGGGACCAGGCTGACTCCGTTCTGGGAATCCTGATTGTACTCCGGTTCTTTTGGCCCATCGCGGGCGGGATATTTGTCCTAGCCCTCCTGGCCGGAAGCCTGACCCACCTCCTGCTGAATATGCTGCTGTATCTGTTGAAACTTCGTAAAAATATGTTCTGAGGAATGATTCGATCAGTTTGCAGTACAGGGAGAGTGGTAGAGACAGTTGACAGAGTCGGAGCCTGCAGAGACAGTCAAAAGAGACAGCAGATGCAGAGACAGTCGGCCGAAACAGAGATCACAGAGATGGCGGCCGAGACAGAGACGACAGCGAGGGGGCAGCCGTGAGAGAACCGCCAGCCGGGAGAACCGACAGCGAACGATCAGAGAAGAAAGTCCGATTTGAAGCAATAGCCGGCAAAGAGACCGTGATGAAATGATTCCTGGATTGACAGGGATCGGGTTCTTTCCCTGAATGAATTCATGAGATACAACAAATCACCCGCTATGGATGGGGAGACAGATATGGAACTGAAACTGATTGAACTGAAAAACGCCGTGGATCCGAAGAGCTGCGGCAATAAAGCGGCCGGCCTGGCTGCGCTGACGCGCGCCGGCTTCCGGGTGCCCCCGGGGTGGGTCATCCCCCGGGAGGCGGTGGAAGCGCTGCTTGACCAGCAGGGATTGCTGGAACCGGTCCGGAACGCCCTGTCCGGGCTGACTCCGGATACGGTGGATGATGTGGCGAATCGCCTCGAGCAGCTGTCACGGAACCTGAAGCTCGGTGAGCCGGAGCGCCAGAGCATCCGGGATGCCCTGGGCGCAGAGGGCAGCTGGGCCGTCCGATCGTCCGGCACGCTGGAAGATCTGGCCGAGGCGTCCTTTGCCGGACAATATGAGACCTGGCTGAACGTGCCGATCTCAGCGGTTTCGGACCGCGTCCTGGACTGCATCCGCTCGCTGTGGCGGCGTCCGGTTCTGACTTACCTGCTCCACCAGGGACTGGATCCGGCCAAGGCGTCACTGGCCGTTCTGATTCAGGAGATGGTCCCGGCCGACCTGGCCGGTGTCATGTTCACGGTCAATCCCAATACCGGAGCAGATACGGAAGTGGTGATCGAAGCGGTCCGGGGACTGGGCGACGCCCTTGTATCCGGTCAGGCTACGCCCCAGACCTTCACCTGCGACTGGTACCGGGACAAGATCAGTCTGCCGGCAGCGGAGTCGCTTCTGAGCCGCGGACAGGTCCGCGTTCTGGCCCGGGCAGCTCTGAAAATCCAGAAACTCTTCGGACATCCGGTCGATGTCGAATTTGCCGTGGTCGGCGGGCGAAACTACGCCCTGCAGACCAGACCGGTCACGAAAATCCGCTATGCCGGGCTGACCGATCAGTGGACGACGGCGGATCTCAAGGACGGAGGCGTTTCGGCCACCGTCAGCAAGCCTCTGATGCTGAGCCTGTACCAGTATGTATGGGACACCCAGCTGAAAGACTTCCTTCTGGAATCGCGCATTCTCCGTCCGAAGGAACTGCGTGGCCTGTCGCTGGTCCGGTTCGGCCGCATGTACTGGAATCTGTCCGTGGTCAAGGCCGCCATGGCCAAAGTCCCCGGCTACCGGGAACGGGCCTTTGACGAGGAACTGGGCATTGAACCAACCTATGCGGGGGAGGGTGCGGTGACGGACTGGAGTCCGGGCCGCGCGGCCAATCTTCTGTCCATGGCGCTGGCTCAGAAGCAGATTCTGAAGAAACGCCTGAGTCAGAACGAAACGCTGAAGCAGGAACTCCTGACCGGCTACGACAGCTTCCGCCGGGAACTGGCAGACTTGTCGGGCAATGACCTGAAGGCCGCCTGGATCCGTCTGGTGCGGGATCTGTATCTGAAAAGTGAAGGTATTTACTTTCGCCAGATCTTCATCAATACGATTCAGATCAGTCTTCAGCGGGATGCCATCTTAAAGCACACCGACCAGGCGGGCTACTATGACCTCATCGGCGGTCTGACCAACGTTTCCCATCTGCGGCCGTTCTATGACCTGTGGGATGTTTCACGGCAGATTCTGGGCAGCGAATCCGCGGTGCGGTACTGGCAGGACCACTCACCGGAGGAGCTGTCCGCTGCCCTGCGCAGCGGCGCTTCGGAAAACGGTCTGGATCAGCTGCGGACGGTCTGGGAGCGTTACGGCTACCACTCCGACCGGGAACTGGATATTTCCTGGCCGGATTTCGCGGAGGATCCCGCCTCGCTCATCGCATCGCTGCGGGATGCCCTGGCGCTCCCCGATGAATCGGGGCCGGAGGCAGCCAAACGCCGGGTGCATTTGCAGTATCTCGATGCGCTGGATGGCGTCGGCCGGACCAAAGGTTCCGCCGTCCGGCAAAAGGTCAGTCAGAAGGTGGAGCGAATCCGGCAGCTGCTGTGGTGGCGCGAGGAGTTCCGGGACATTTCCACACGCTATTATCACCTGATCCGGCAAACCAGTCGGAAGCTGGCCGATCTCCTGGTTCAGGACGGAATCCTGGAGCAGGCGTCGGACCTGTGGTTCCTGACCATGACGCAGATCCTGGCCCTGCTGGAGGAGAAGCTTTCCCCCGAGCAGGTTCGTGACGCCGTTCGCCGGGGGCGCGACTATACGGAAAGCTTCCGCAGCTATGCCAGCGACAATGAAATCGGAGAGGGGGCTTCGGTCAGTCATCCGCTGCCCACCGGTGCCGGCTGGAACGAGGCCGTTCTGACCGGACTTCCCGCTTCCGGCGGACGGATCCGGGGCCGGGCCCGGGTCATCGCCGGTCTGGAGGACATCGACCGGATTGCCCCTGGCGATCTGCTGGTTACCCGCTTTACCGACACCGGCTGGACGAGCAAGTTCGCCCTGCTGAGCGGCGTCATTACTGAATACGGCGGAGCTCTCTGCCATGCCGCCATTGTCTCCCGCGAATACGGCATCCCCTGCATTGTAGGCGTCCGGGGAGCCATGGAGGCGATCCGGGACGGCGACTGGATTACCATGGACGGAGCGACGGGAACGATTTACCGGGAGGAGAGTCTATGATCATCGGAAAATACAATGGGTCCGTTCTGCTGACCTACCTGGGTGTAATCCTGGCTGTCATCGGGCTGGGCTTTGCTCTGAATGGGCAGTACGCCCAGGCGATGATCTGCCTGATTCTGGCCGGCCTGTGCGATCTGTTCGACGGTACCGTGGCCGAGCGCTTTCAACGGGACGACGAGGAGAAAGCCTTTGGCCGGGAGATCGATTCCCTGGCCGACATGGTGTCCTTTGCTGCCCTGCCGGCGGTGCTGACCCTGAGACTTTGCGGAACCGGGCCTCTGGTACTGGGCTGCGCGGCCCTCTATGTCCTGGCGGCCATCATCCGCCTGGCCTATTTCAACCTCAAGGGCACGGAGTCGACCCGGGACGGCCGGTTTTATCACGGCCTGCCGGTAACCTATGCGGCGCTGATCTTTCCCCTGCTGTACCTGCCCCTGGCTTTCCTGCCGCCGGTGGTCACCGGGGTGGTCTGGCCGCTGGCCTTGGTGGCCGTTGCGGCCGCCTTTGTCATTGATCTGAAGGTCAGAAAGCCGGATCGGGCCATGAGCCTGCGGCTTCTCGGACTGGCGGTCCTGATGGTGCTGCTGTACGCGGCGGAGGTGATCCTGCGATGATTTATGACCGGAAAACCAATTCCTATGGGGAGGACCGGCCCTTTGGCGGCTCGCTGCTGCGTCTGCTTTATCAAAACTGGGCTCGACCGATTCGATCGATCTTTCTGGGCACCAATTTTTCCGACCAGGGGGCCTGGGTGCTGGAGAAGCTGTACCGGCGCAGGCGGATCGATGCTCTGATGGCAGCCCATGGCATTGATCCGGAGCTGTTCGAGGGCTATCCCTATGATCATTTCCGTGACTTTTTCCTGCGCGCCTACAAAAAGGACGCGCTGCCCGCCGCGGAGCCCGATGAGATCATCAGTCCCAGCGACGGCAAAGTCATGGTTCACCGCATCGGAGAAGACCTCAAAGTCCGGGTCAAGGGCCGGTTGTATACCCTGCGCGAACTGATGGGGGGCCATGAGGCCGCCGAGCTGTTTCGCGGCGGGCACCTGTTTCTGATCCGGCTGTCGCTGGATGACTGCCACCGCTTTCTCTATACGGAGAACGGCGCCTTCAGCGGACGCCCCATCCGCAAGATCCCAGGGCGGCTCCACACGGTGTCTGCTTTGTCCGACGGCGAACCGGTGCTGAAAGAAAATGAGCGACGCTACAGTATCCTGGAAACCCGACGCGGTCTGGTGGGGGTCATGGAAGTCGGAGCGCTCCTGGTGGGCCGGATCCGCTACCATGCGGCCCAGCGGCCGGTGAAGTACCAGGAACGGGGCTGGTTTGAGCCCGGCGGATCCACCATTATTCTGTTGTATCAGAAAGGAATGGTGCAGCCCGATCTGGATCTGATCCGCGAAACGGCGGCAGGTCATGAGGTCCGGGTGCGCCAGGGCGAAAGGATCGGAACGTATGTGGGGGCGACTTAGGATCTACCTGAAGGAGATGTATCCGGTTCTCCCCCGGCTGTTCGTCGCCGGCCTGATTTTCTTCGAAATCTATTTTGTCCTGCTGCTGAACCAGAAGGTCACCCGGTTTGACCTGAATCATCAGGAACTCATCGGCGTCTTTACCGTTTTTGCCTTTCTTCTGTTTCTGCGCATTGCCGATGATTTCAAAGATTATGAGACCGACCGGCTGATGTTCCCGCAGCGTCCGCTGCCCTCCGGGCGGGTCCGGAAAAGCGACCTGAGGGGGCTGCTGGTTCTGGTCCTGGCACCGGCGCTGGTGCTCAACTTCCTCTGGATGAACAATCTGGTCTGGTTTTTGCTGCTGTTTGGCTACGGCCTGGCCATGTCGGTCTGGTTCTTTGCCCGGGAGCGGATCCGGAACAGTCTGCTGCTGGCGGTGGTGACCCACAATCCGGTGCTGATGATCCTGAATCTCTACATCATTTCCTTTACCGTCATCAAGTACGGTCTGCCGGCGGTCACGCTGCCGGCCGTGCTTCTGGCCTTTTCCCTGTACTTTCCGGGACTGATCTGGGAGGTGGCCCGCAAGATCCGCGCTCCCCGGGAGGAAACGGAGTATGTCACCTATTCCAGTCTGTGGGGGGTTCGCCGGGCCACCCGGTTTGTCCAGGTGCTGACGCTGGTGGATATTTTGACCAATCTGATTCTGATCTGGTCCATCAACCGGCCGCTGGCAGCGGCACTGGCCGCCAACGTGGCCGTCATGACCCGCGATTTTTCCCGGTTCATTGCGGATCCGGACCGATTCCGGCTGATTGACAAGGTGGAGCGCTACACCATCCTCACAGAATCCATCATGGTGGCGGCAGTAGCCATCCATCTGCTGCTGGGACCGGCCTGAGACATGTATGAACAAGCAACTGCCAGGAGGACTGAATGCCATGCATAACATCACTTCCCCCCGATCCATCGGATCCAAGGCCGAGTCGCTGAATCTGCTTCGCAAGGCCGGCTTTCGCGTGCCCGAATTTCTGCTGGTTCAACCGATGGTTCAGGGAGGCAATGCGGCGTCATTGAGCCAGGCCTCTTTGGATCCCGCGCCCTGGTCACTGGCGGAGTCCGATCAAAGAGCGCTGGAAGGCTTTCTGAAAGAGGGCAGGTACTACGCCGTGCGTTCCTCCTCCGAGCTGGAGGACCAGGCCGAGTCAGCCATGGCCGGTCTGTTTGAAACATTTTTGCGGGTGCCCGCCGGGGAAGTGACTGAGCGCATCGGCGACTGCCTGGCCTCCGCGAGAGCCGAGCGGGTCAGGGCCTTTGCCGCGGCCCGGGGGCTGCCGCTGGCCGGGGCAATGACGGTCATTGTGCAGGAGATGGTCGAGCCCGAGCTCTCCGGAGTTCTGTTCACGGTCAATCCTCAGGGGCTGCTCAACGAACTGGCAGTGGTGACAGGCTATGGCGTGGGCAGCGGCATTGTGACGGATCAGGTTCCGGTGACGACTCTGATTTACCATCGGCAGGACAAGGCGGAGCTGATCTTGCGCCAGCCCGGCTCGCCGGAGCTGTCTGCCCCGCAGCGCCGCACGCTGATCGAGGCCGGTCTGGCCCTGAGTCAGGCTTTTCCCTGGCCGGTGGATGCGGAATTCGCCCTGGCGCAGGGACAGCTGTGGCTGTTGCAGGCTCGACCCATAACCGCACTGTCAGAAGACGTCACCGTTCTGGACAACAGCAACCTGTCCGAGAGCTATCCCGGGCTGACCCTGCCGCTGTCCATTGACTTTGCCCGGACCGCCTATGCCGGCATTTTCCGGGGACTGATGTCCCGGATGTTCGGACAAAGTCTGCCCCCGGCGCTGGAAACCCTGGCGGGGGAGATGGTCACGGCCTCCTCGGGCCGGATGTATTACCAGATCAACCACTGGTATCAGCTGATGAAGCTGCTGCCGCTGTCCTCCTGGTATATTCCGCTGTGGCAGGACATGATGGGGGTGAATCAGCGAGGGATTCCAAAGGCCGAGATCGCTCTGAGTCCGCTGCAGCGGGCCTGCGGTCTGATTCGGCTGGCTCGGGCACTGGTCTCAGTACCCCGGGAGATGGACCGGCTGGATCGGGATTTTCAGGCGTTTCGCCGGGAGCTGGAGCAGTCTCCGGTAACCGAGCTCTCCCGGGAAGAACTCAGGCAGCGGTACGATCGGATGAAGGCGGAGCTGCTGAGCCGCTGGGATGTTACCCTGCTCAATGACCTTCATGCCTTTGTGCTGACCGGTCTGCTCCGACGATTCAGGGGGCGGGACGCCTCTGCCTTTGCCGGGGAAATCACCCGGCTGGGGGAAGTGGCCAGTCTCAGGCCGGTACAGCTCCTGGGGCATATGGCGCGAATCGCCCCGACCCAGCTGCTGGAACTGACGGATGCGACTCAAATTCAGCAGTATCTGGCGCAGTCGGGACCCTTTCCGGATCTGCTGCGGGACTATCTGGCGGAATACGGGGATCGCTATCTGGAGGAACTGAAGCTGGAGTCCAGAACCTTCCGGACAAATCCGGAACTTTTGGCTGAGACCCTGCGGGCCTTGAAGACCCAGGGGAATCTGACCGATGACCGGGACGACCAACCGCCGGTCATGCCTCGCGGTCTGGGCAGATGGCTTTACCGCCGCGCCGCCCGGGCCATTCGCAACCGGGAAGTTTCCCGGCTGAACCGGACAAGGATTTTCGGCATGGCCCGGGGAATATTCCTGCGACTGGGCGAGCTCCTTGTTCAGGCCGGGGAACTGGACGATGCCAGGGATGTCTTCTGGCTGACTCAACAGGAAGCAATGACCGGAGGAAGTGATTTGAAACAGGCGGTGAGAGAACGGCGGCAGCGGTATGACCAGTTCGGACGGCTGCCGATGCTCTCGCGGCTGGAATTCGCCGGTCCGGCCTTTGACCGGATCCTGCCGGATGCCGTTCAGGCACCGGATTCTCAGTCGGGACCGATTATGGGCGTGGGGGTCTCCGCAGGCATGGCGCGGGGCCGAATCCGACGGGTTGAGGATTCATCCAGGGTGATGCCGGAGCCGGATGAGATCCTGGTGACGCGCCAGACCGATCCCGGCTGGGTGTTTCTGCTCACCCGCTCGGCGGGGATCATTTCGGAAAAGGGTTCCCTGCTGTCCCACACGGCCATCATTGCCCGGGAGCTGAGCAAGCCGATGGTGGTGGGAATTCCGGGGGCACTCCGGCGCTTCCGGGACGGGGAGCGGGTACAGATCAATGGTCAGACCGGGGAAATCAGGAGGCTGGAAGAACATGAACGTAATTGAAGTCCAAACCGAACAGGACAGGATCGACTTTCTAAACCTGCCGCGGGCGCTCTACGGCCGGCGACACCATCAGAATACGGCTGTGGTGCGGCAGTTTCTGGAGGGCAGCCATCCGCTGTCGGATACGGCCGAAATCCGTCATTTTCTGCTGCGCCGGGAGAACCGGGTGGTGGGACGGATGACCCTGACGGCCAGTCCGGGCCTGGATACGCTGTTTCTGGGGTATTTTGAGTGCATCGATGCCCCCGCCTGTGCCAATGCCCTGTTTCAGAGAGCCCGGGAAGAAGCGCTCCGCCTGGGCCGAACTTCGGTCACCGGCCCGGTGGATGTCAGCTTCTGGGTGGGTTACCGCCTGAAGCTGGATCAGCCGGACCGGGTGTTCATGGGTGAGCCGCAGAACCTGCCGTACTATCCCAGTCTGTTTGAGCAGGGCGGGTTCCGCCTGATCAGTCAGTATTCCTCCCATTACTACCGGGCGATTCCGCCGGATCATGCGCTGACCCGGTTTGAACAGCGCCGGCGTCTGATGCAGAGCCGCGGAATCCGGCTGATCCATCCGGATTTTCGCCAGTTCGACCGTTATCTGGAAGACATTCATGGCCTGCTGATGGAACTCTACCGGGATTTTCCGGCATTTGTTCCCATATCGGCGAAAAATTTCATTGCCATGTTCCGGGACCTGAAATCCATCAGCGATCCCCGGCTGATTGTTCTGGCCTATGATGGGGAGCTTCCCGTCGGGTTCTTCATCTCCTTCCCGGACTATCAGAACGACCTGGTTCAAGGCAGCACCGTCGTCCGACTGATCCATCTGATCCGGACCCGGCTCTGGCCCCGGCACATCGTCCTGTCTTATTCCGGTGTCAGGCATGGCTATGAAGGGCTGAGCGGAGCCCTCTACTGCGAAACGCTGGAATTTCTCAAAGCCAAAGGCCTGCCCGCGGTATCCACCCTGATGCAGAAGGGCAAGGTCACCTCCGGGTTTGAAAAAGAGCTGATCGAAGCCACGACCCATTACGGGCTCTACCGTCTGGATCTGGACACCTCCCGGTGAGTTCAATCGAATGAAACACAGCGCCCCACCCTGAGATTCCGCCGGGTGGGGCGCTGTGTTTGAGCAAGGGTGATAAATAAGTAAGCAAGCAAGTAAGCAAGTAAGCAAGGGAACAAATAAGCAAGGGAGCAAATAAGCAAGGGAGCAAATAAGCAAGGGAGCAAATAAGCAAGGGAGCAAATAGGCAAATAAGCAAATAAGCAAATAAGCAAAATGTACGGCTTAAGGGTTACCCTAAGTTAGGCAGTTGGATCGGTTAAACAATTGATTCGTTGGTTCTCTGCTTATTTGGTTCATTGATTATTTGGTTCAGGATACCGTTTGCTGATCAGACGATGGGCTGCCGGCCTAAAATGCCGCTCAGGATCCGGATCAGTATTTCATGCGGAAGATTTCGCCATGGAGGAAATGCTTGCATTGGCTCCGGGCGGGGCAGGTGTGGCACATGCGGGAGGCTTTGTCGGCTTCGTACAATATTTTGCTGAGGGCTGTGGCATGGTCCCGGCTGCGGTGAGCCTGGATCGCCCCCAGAATCTGATCGGTCTGGTCTTCTGGGAAACCGCAGCGCCTAAGGATCGCTTCCGCCAGCTGGGCGCTGGCCAGGGCGTGATCCGTGCCGTTCTCGTATTCCATCCAGCGGCCGATGTCATGGAGCAGACCGGCTGCGTAAATGATTTCCTTTTCCAGGTTCAGTCCCCGCTCCAGATTAAGGATCATGCCGATGCGGCAGACGTCCAGAAAATGGGGAAGATCATGGTGGCAGAAGATTCGGGTCTGTTCCGCGGCCTCGTTCTTTTTCAGGTATTCCAGAAAAACCGGATCCTGCAGGATGCAGTCGACGCGTTCCATCAGTCGGTCACTTTCCGGATGGCTTCACCCTGGAGCTGTTGCAGAATGTCCCGGAGGGGTGTGCCGTAAATCACGAGATCCGGCTCAATTTCAGACAACGGAACCATAACGAAGGCTCGCTGCCGCATGCGGGGATGAGGGATTTCCAGGGTGTCTGTCTTAACCCGAATCTCATCGTAGATCAGGATGTCCACGTCGATGTTGCGCGGACCGTTCCGGATGGTTTTCACCCGTTTCATGCCCTGTTCGATGCTTTGGGTGAAGCGCAGGAGCTCAGCCGGTTCCAGATCGGTTTCGCCTTCGACGACGATATTGTAGAACCAGGGCTGGTCATCATAGCCAACGGGTTCCGTCTCATAGAAGGAGGAGCGTTTCGTCAAGCGCACCTGCTCGCTGAGCCGCTCCAGGGCACGTTCGATGTTTTCCCGGCGCTCGCCCAGATTGCTGCCCAGACCCAGGAATATCCTAGTCATAATCCGCTCGCCTCCGCACTACGGTGACGGCAAAGTAGTCATAGTGGCCGTTTACGGGGGCGCCCGGCTTTTTCACTGTTAAATGGACTTCTTCCACTTTGTCGAAGGCCGCCAGGATCTGACCGCAGATCCGGTGGGCCAGGGCTTCGAGCAGATCGAAGCGTTCTCCCGTGACAATGGCGTCAATCAGCCGATAGACCTGTGCGTAGCTGACCGTATCATTCACGTCATCGGTCCGTCCGGCCTGTCTCAGATCCAGCAGCAGCTGGGCGTCGACGAAGAATTTCTGTCCCAATACTTTCTCTTCGGCCAGCACACCGTGATAGCCATAAAAATGCATATTTTCCAATAAGATCTTATCCATGCCAGTTCCCTCGGATGATTGCATCCGTTACTTTCGCAGCTCGCAAATTTTCCTTTACATCGTGCACTCGAACCATATCTGCACCCTGGGCGATTCCAAGGACTGTCGTTGCCAGGGTGCCTTCCATCCGTTCCTTGGGCGGAAGATCCAGAATTTTTCCCAGGGTGCTTTTCCGGGAGGTTGCCAGAAGCACGGGGTAGCCCAGCTCGATGATCGGCTCGAGGTGCCCCATGACGTATACGTTCTGTTCCGGTGTTTTTCCAAAGCCAATGCCAGGATCCAGGATAATTTGGTCATCGGGGATTCCGGCCTCATGAGCGATGGCCAGTGATTTTTTGAAGAACCGGACCATGTCGGCCATGAGATCGTCATAATCGGTTCCATCCTGATTGTGCATAATGACGACCGGGGCCTGGTAGCGGGCGCATACCTGTGCCATGGCGGGATCCCCCTGGAGTCCCCAGATGTCATTGATCATGTGGATGCCATGCTGCAGGGCCTGTTCGGCTACCTCGGAGCGGATGGTGTCCAAAGACAGGATCGTGCCGGTTTCCGCCGTCAGGCGGTCGATGACCGGAAGAATCCGTCCCAGTTCTTCTTCGGCGGTGATCTGAACATGCCCCGGTCGGGAAGATTCTCCGCCCAGGTCGATGACATCCGCTCCTTCCTCGATCATGGCCAGGCCATGAGCCACGGCCCGGTCGACGTCGGTGAAGTCTCCGCCGTCCGAGAACGAGTCCGGGGTCACATTGAGAATGCCCATGATCAGTGTCTTCTCACCAAAGGCCAGCTGCCGGTTGCGGCAGTTCATGGTAATTACGGGCCGTTTGACTTGATTCATGACGTGCCTCCCTGCTACTTAATGATCATGGACAGAACTTCTGATCTGGATTTGGGATCAGAGGCCAGCGTGCCGCGGACACAGGAGGTAATGGTTTTGGATCCCGGCTTTTTGATGCCGCGCATGGTCATGCACATGTGTTCTGCTTCAATGACCACCATGACCCCATAGGGTTCCAGCTTCTCCATGATCAGATCGGCAATGGTTGAGGTCAGCCGTTCCTGCAGCTGCGGGCGCTTGGCGACGGTATCCACGACCCGGGCCAGTTTGCTCAGTCCGGTGAGTCGGCCGCCTTTTGGCAGATACCCAACGTGGGCTTTTCCGAAAAATGGAACCAGGTGATGCTCGCACACGGAGTAGAAGGGGATGTCCTTGATCAGAACAAGCTCTTCATATTTTTCTTCCTGGAAGTAGACGGCCAGATGATCACTGGGATCCTCGCTTAATCCTGAAAAAATCTCTTCATACATTTTCGCCATTCTCTTTGGTGTATCCACCAGACCTTCGCGATCGGGATCTTCGCCGATGGCGGAGAGGATCTCGCGGACGGCATTTTCAATTCGTTGTTTATCCATAATGGGTCTCCTTCTGATGCTTATTGGTTTTGTCCTGAAACAGCGAGCCGGAATACGAGCAGCGCACCGCTCCCACTGGGAGCCGCTGCCATCGGACGTAAGCGTTTCTGATTACTTCCATTTTACCACCAAACCATGGCAGATATAGCAATATTGGTGGAGTTCAGATGAATCACCAGGCTCATGCTTTTCATTCTGTTCAAAATTGCGGATAATATATGGTCGAATAGGCTATGAAATGAACGAATTATGACGAAATACAAAGGTTCGATACAATATTTACGTATTAATAACTTCAATCAATTTTTGTTTTTATTTATATCCTAAATAATGGATTATAATAAAAACATCAAGAACAAACAATTTCTCCAGGAGGCCGCATCATGAATGAGAAGAAAAAAGATCCCAGAGAAACGTATGACTTTAACAAGGATGTTAAGCCGCAGAAAGATCATCTGACGAAGAATGACGTGATCGACCGCCCGGTCAATCAGGCCAGACGCTATGAAATAAAATCGACCGGCGTTCCCACGATCCCAGGTCAGACACCGGAGAACCAGACGGAAGAACTGACGATGGATCAATCGGAGACCGCACCGCCCGAAGAGTAAAATAAGGCATCCATCGGATAGAGCCGTTCCTTCAAATACCAAACCGGTGAAGAGAGCCGATCATCAGCTCGGGTGAACCGGATCGACACAAGGATGTGTTTCCTGCGGTCAAAACTAAGTGAACCATCCGATCATTAAAAATTTTCAGGAATGAAAAAATCGAACGCCATTTGAAACGACCAATCGTCCGTACGGACTTTGGATAAATATTAAAACATTTTGGAGGTATATTATGGGTATTATATTATGGTTAGTCTTTGGAGCAATCGTAGGATGGATCGCAGGGATTATCATGAATGATCAGAAATCCCTCGTTATGAACATCATTGTCGGTATCGTCGGTTCCTTCCTCGGTTCCTGGCTGGCCTCAACTTTCTTTAAAACGAGCTTTAACGACTTCAGCATGGAAGGTCTTCTGTTCTCGGTGATCGGAGCCGCGATTCTGATTTTCCTGAAGCGACTCGTTACCGGCAGAGGATTCTAGACTTAACGATAAAACACTTATCCTGCTACTCTGGGATGATTCGTACATCAGACTCACAGAACTTCGTCTGGATCCATAGTCAGCCGAACCATCCGGTCGACTCATGATCAAAAAATGGAAGGTGCTGCTGCAAGCCTCTCGAGGCTGCAGCAGCACCTTTTCACGTTCAGATACTCCATGCGTTATCATTGCAAAAAACTTTCTGGTCACTTATATAATGGAAAATATGATCGCAGCAACCAGAAAGCCCAGCTCAAACCCATTTGCAAATACTGGCACCCAAGGAGGGTACTTGGCTTTTAGTTTTCTCCCGAACAAGAGGTATAGAATAAAGCCGATTCCATAGATTGCAATTAATATGATGAAATTGTCAGTCATAGCCGCCACCCCTTAAAATGAGTATAATTTGTAGATCGCTACCCACGAAACATCCAGTGCCAGCCGGTTGTGATAATCCGCGTTTTTTCGTACATCTTCAGCCAGCGTTATCCTGTAAGCACTCCACAGGATTCCAGTTCCAGTAATGAGTGGTGCTCCAGGGCCGAACAAAGCACTTTTTATGGCGGTCGCAGTCGCGCCGATCAGAGCTTTTGAACTTACATTGTCTGCATACGCCCGAGCTTGATCGCTTGAATAAAAACGATAACCGTAGCCCCACCAATATTTATCTGAGTTTTACAGAGTTTTATACTAGAAACTATTCCTTAACGACCAATTGATTTTTACGTGGACGTCCGCGCTTACCCTTGTTCGTCTTTTTCACCACGTAGTCCGGGGCGCATCCCTCAGGGATCTCAAAGCCAAGAGCCTCGCATATGTCCACCTGCTTCCCCACAAATGGGGTAATGTACGCCTTCGTGTTGGGGTGCTCGATATAGCGAATCGGCCTCATCTCGTTTAACACATCCGCTACCGAATGAAACTGTTCGCCCAGCTTTGTTTTGCGGACATGGCTTAGGTAACAGCCCATGATCTGGGCAACAAAGAGAATAAAGGAACGACCAATTTTTCCAGTTTCCGTTGATGTACGCTGGCGGTCGGCTCCCAGGACCCCTTTCATCAGGGCAAAATACTTCTCCTGTTCATCCCGCAGCCTGTAATGCCGGTTAGCACTCAACGCATCCATGTCCAAACCATGGGTCGTGTTGGCAAAGAAACCTGCTTCTCGCCGACACCGGATGACCTTGGTCTCATCCAGGCTGAAGTCCTCCAGGATTCGAGTTTTCGCATTATACTTCAACCGATAAAACCGGTAGACCTGTTTCAGCGTTTCATCATCATCCAAGGGGATTTGGTTAACAAGGGACGCTTCCAAGGCTTCTTTTTGAGCTGCCAGAGCAATGTCCAGATCCGTCAGTTCATTGCCTCGGCGGATGGGATCAAAGTACAGGTTCAGTTTCAGATTATCTGCTTTCTTAAGGTTGTCACGCTGCCCTTCGATCTGGTAATCCATATCTTTCTGCAGATAGTAGATCCGTTCCTCCGGATCCACTTGCATACCCTCCGGGTGGTGGCCGAAGTTTCCGAATTCATCGATCAACTGACGAACGTGTTTCTGGCCGGTTTTGGTTCCCATGATCATGCGTTGCTGCTGGTCGATGTATAGTTCCAGATTGCGGATCGATTCATACCCCCGGTCAGTGATCAGGATAATTCGTTTCATGCCAGCCTGTTTCAAATCCTTCAGGATCACGGCCAGGCTTCGGGAGTCAGGGGTGTTTCCGGCAAAGCTTCGATAATAGACTGGCATGTGGCCATCCAGGGTGTAGACTACTACTTCCAGGGTCTGTGGAAGGGGCAGTTGTTCTTTGTTCCGCCCGTAATGGATATCCGCCAGCGAGTGTCCGTAGCTGGAACAGCTTGTGGAATCGACGGCACACAGCTCATTGTCGTGGAGTCGGCGTGCCCGCAGACGCAAGAACGCCATGCGATCCTGCTCTGTAATGGACTGGGTAAACCTGGTAATATACGGAGAAGAGAGTGGCTTTGCCCAGGGGGTCTTGGCTATGCGCTGCCAGGAAGCCAGCTGGTTATAGGTCTCTCGTCCACAAAGAAGATAGAGGGCCAATGTCATGAGGGTATCAACTTTTTCCTTGTCCCCATCAAATGTGCTCATTAGGTCGAATCTCAGGCCGGTCTGTTCCGCAATCTTCTCCAACAGCCATATGTCGCCATAGAGCCGGTTCTCATCCTGACTTTCAATAACCGGCCTTCCCGCCTTCCGTCGTCCTGACAGTTTGTCAATTTCACTTAGATCCCATCCTTCCGGGAAGATGAGTTTACCTCGTTCCTCAATAGACTCCAGAAGATAATTCTTTCCCGGAATAAACTTAAGATCATCTGTTACCGTCCCCCAATAAACGTGACGGTATTCCCGTTTTCCGGTCTTTGGGTTCACTCTGGCCGGCTGTGTACTGGCATAGTGGTATCCATTATTGTGATGAATCGATACCCGGTAAGGGCTGTTAGAATCCGTGGGACGAGCCATTGTTATCCCCTCCTATTTTTAGTATAATTATACTAAAAATAGGAGGGGATAACAAGATGGAAAGGACTGATTTTCTCAGACATTACAATGGTTTCAGGAGTTTGCAGATCGTTACTAGTATAATTGTTTGCAAAACTTAGAATATTTAGTAGAATCGGGGAAATAGCTTGAAGAATAGCTTATCGTGGAGTTAGTTTCAACAGGTTCTTCATTAAATTTTAGTATTTGGTTTGAAATGTCCTGATAGATTTCTTCCTTGCTCATGGGTGAAAAGTATTCGATTGTCTGCAGCTGTTCGTATTTACTGTCGATAATATCGAGCAGTTGATCACTGTTAACTAATAAAGTACCATTGTTGCTCTTAACTAGAATCTGATCTACCGATTCAATCAGTTCATTCATCACAAGGTTGTTTGACATACGAGGTGATTCCTTAATCTCTGCACTGGCAACGGATTGTCCTGAGAAAGAAATGACCAGGATGCATGTCATTAACAACGGGATTTTCTTCCAGTTTTTTAGTAACATCCTAAATTCCCGCTATATTTTTATAACAACACTTTGGATACATTCTATCCCTTTGCAGAAGTCCGACCTAGAGCCACTTAGCTTATAAGTGCTTCCCCATAATTATTGAATACTCATCTGCTTGTTGTTATAATGTTTATAACAACAAGTGAGGTGGGTGTTATGAGTTTTGAGGTAATCCAAAAGGTGGGCCGGTATCAATATATTTATTTAGCCGAAGGGTTTCGCAATAAAGATGGCCAATCGCGGCAAAAACGGCGACCGATCGGCAAGATCGATCCTGAAACAGGACATAAAGTGTACAAAGCCGAATATCTTGAGGAGCTACGGATCTCTGGTAATCCCATTCAGATCCCTTCCACACAAACCATGTTTTCCATCGAAGATGTCCGCAAATCATCCGTTCGCTCCTATGGGCTGTTCTGGCTGTATCGTTCCCTATCTGAACGACTTGGTTTGATCGATGCCTTACGGCAAGCGATCCCTGATTACTGGCAGGAACTGTTCATGTTGGCCTGCTATATGATTTCTACCAGTGATCCACTTCTTGATTGCTCTGACTGGATCTCAGGCACAGAGTCGTATCCGGTGGGCTCGATGACCTCTCAGCGAATCAGTGAACTTTTGATTTCTATTACGGATCAGCAACGGAATGATTTTTATAAGAACTGGTGTGAGGCCAATCCAGCTGATGACTATTTGGCTTTGGACATCACCTCTGCATCATCCTATTCGGAACTGATTGATGATGTGGAATGGGGATACAATCGCGACCACGATCATCTCCCCCAGATCAATCTTTGTATGCTGATGGGGGAAACCAGACGGCTGCCGATCTATCAATCCCTATTCAGTGGAAGTCAAAAGGATGTCCGTACGCTGACGACCACCTTGAGTCAGTTTGAGGCGATCACAGAGAATCGGGCAATCACAGTAGTGATGGACAAAGGGATCTACAGCAAGCGGAATATCGATTTTCTGCTCAATGACACCGGCAATGGAACAGTGAAGTTTTTAATCGCGGTACCATTTACCGCCGCTTTTTCCAAGCAGCAAGTGGAGAGCGAGCAAAAAGACATCGATCGTGT
The DNA here is from genome assembly GCA_024579835.1 of Clostridiaceae bacterium HFYG-1003. Taxonomy (NCBI): domain Bacteria; kingdom Bacillati; phylum Bacillota; class Clostridia; order Eubacteriales; family Clostridiaceae; species Clostridiaceae bacterium HFYG-1003. The sequence continues at coordinate 2,386,301 of CP102060.1, read as the reverse complement.
GGAAAACACAATTGTCATCAATGACAACTCGATGAGAGCCGTCACCAAAGAGCGGTCCTGGGATCCGCAGAACAAAATATACACGCATGTTTACTACAGTGCCGTGAAGGCAATGGGAATTCGTGAGGACCTGTATGCATCCATTGCTCTATTGCGTGAAAAGGCCATTGAAAACCCAGAAAAATGGATTAATGACGAGGAATGTAGAAAATACCTGGTGATTCGAAAATCCGATAAACAAGCCAGCGGATACACCGTCAGCATTCGAAATGATGTCGTTGAAAAAAGTCTGGAAACGGCAGGTTGGGTGGTCCTGATCAGCAATGACATCAGTGATGCCAAAAGAGCCATGAGCATCTATCGAGACAAGGACGTTGTAGAAAAAGGCTTCCTTCGTCTCAAAAACAGTATTGACTTAGGGAGACTACGTGTCCACAGCGACAACGCCGCTCAAGGGAAACTATTCGTCGGCTTTATTGCCTCTGTTATCATGTCTGGGATTAATCAGGTGATGAGTGACAAGGATCTATACCGTAAATACACCATGAAAGAGCTTCAGCGGATCCTGGCCAAACTCCGAATCCAAGAGATCCATGAACACATCATCATTGCACCGCTAACAAAAGAGCAGCGAATGATCTTTGAGGCATTCGACATTTCCTTGGGGGAGTGATGTTGTTATAAATTCGGGCGGGATTTCAGGTAACATAACAGACTCCTTTGTTGGGTATATTTTATCATGAGTCTATCATTAAATTATCATTAAATTATCATATAATAAACATCTTAAAAATATAACTTGACATAGAATTTAAACTTATAAATATCATTAATGTGAAAGGAACTGCTAATATTACCGATAAACGTAGTTTCTTGTCAGATGAATGTCGATAGCGAAAAGAGTTCACGGATCCTGTACTTCAGTAATTACACCCCTGTTTCGGGCGATTTGCTGATGATGAAGCCGTCCCTTTGCCCTCTGAATGTGGAAGGCTCAAGGCCGGCTCTGTGCTTGTTCATTCGGATTAGTTTAAGCATTACCAATGATTATTTTAAGTGCGACAAGATGTTGGATGTTTGACTGATCGATGGGGTAACAGGTCAGCAATTTGTTTGCTGATTGCCTGGTGGGGATCTGCTGTTGTTAAGAATTCAGGGTTGGTGTTCCGATTTATTTTTACTGCATCTTCATCTGTATCTATTCCCGGCTCAGATATTTCTCAATATCGGGTGCAATTTCGGAGGGCTTGACTGAACCGTCATACTTCCCAGCGACATGTCCATTGCGGTCGAGCAGGAATTTGGTGAAATTCCAGCGAATATCCTTATTGTATTCACCGGATCCGAATTCTTTCATATAGCGGTATAAGGGATGAGTATCGGGGCCGTTGACTTCGATCTTGGAAAACATGGGGAAGGTCACTCCGTACTTGTCTTTGGTAAAATCCTGGATTTTGGCCTCATGCCATGGATCTTGGCCGCCAAACTGATTGCAGGGAAAACCAAGGACTACGAATCCTTTTTCCTTGTAGGTCTGCCAAAGGGTCTCCAATTCACCGAATTGGGGGGTGAAGCCTCAAAGGCAGGCCGTATTGACAACCAGCACGACCTGGCGGCTGTATTCTGCCATGGTGGTTTTTTGCCCGTCGATCCGGACCAGTTCGATCTCTTGCAGTTTCATCGTAAATCTCCTCGTATTATAAGTTTAGTTAAGGTATTTGCCATATTGTATCTTGGATACTGAATCATATCCCTGGATAATAGAACTATGGAATATGGATCTATCTGGATTAAGGCTATTGTCTGCTGCAGCCAGACTGCATTTCAAAGACTGTCTCCCAGCCATTAGTTGTACCGAAAACTCACAAGCTGTATCGCTTCCTTCTCTGTACCGATGTTAGCAGCATCGGGCAGCTTTCGGAGAGGGTAGAAAGGAATACTCATGCGCGAGGTTGTCGCCAGACTGTTGGTGCCAGGGATATCGTTCAGTATCCAAGCCGTTCCAAATTTTTTCGAAAAGAGGTCCTGACCATGAAATTATATGTCGGTATCGACGTTAGTTCCGAAAAACTGGATGTGTGTTTTCTCGACAGTGAAGCCAATATTCTCAAAGAGTGTGTCCTGCCTAACAATCTCAATGGAGCCGCAATCCTCAAAGCGGATATCCTGCATTTCACACAAAAGACTGCTTACACCCGGGTGATTGCAGGTATGGAATCGACATCGGTTTACAGCTTCCATCCATCCACCTTCCTGGCTTTAGACCCTGAACTCAAAGCCATTGGTCTGGCGGTCGTTGTCATGAACCCCAAGTCCATTCACCGCTTCAAGGGAATTTTCGAAGAAGATAAAACAGATGTCATTGATGCTTTCCGCATCGCTGATTTCCTGCGTTTTGAACGGTTCAATACATCCCTCCTGAAGGAAGAGAAGTATTTGTCTCTGCAGCGACTGACACGGTCACGATATCAGCTGATGCAGCAGATGACGGAGTGCAAACAGCACTTCCTGGAGAATCTCTACTACAAATGCAACACCCTGACCAAGGAAGTGGATACTTCGGTCTTTGGGGCTGCCATGATGGATCTTCTCACCGATTCCCTCACCTTGGATGACATCGCCAAAATGGATCTGGAAGAACTGGCTTCCATCCTCCAGCAGAAGGGGCGTGGCCGTTTCGGCGACCCCCTGAAGCTGGCCGAGTCCATTGCCAAGGCTGCAAGGGACTCCTACCGCCTCGGTAAGGTAATGCAGGAATCTGTGGACGTGGTGCTTGCCACCTACGCACTGATGATCAAAACCATCAAGGATCAGATCAAATCTCTTGAAAAAGCCATAGAGCAAATCCTTGAGACATTGCCAGAGAGCCAGAGTCTGCTCAGTATTCCTGGGATTGGACCCGTTTATGCTGCGGGCATCCTGGCGGAGGTGGGTCAGATCGGACGCTTCGAGAATGAAGCCAAGCTGGCTAAGTACGCCGGTCTTTACTGGAAGCGGAACCAGTCTGGTAACTATGAATCAGAACGAACCTCCCTGACCCGGACCGGAAACCACTACCTGCGTTACAATCTGGTTGAAGCTGCCAATTCAGTGATGCGCAATGAGCCGGTATATCGGGAGTACTACCTCAAGAAATACAACGAAGTTCCTAAAAATCAGCATAAACGAGCCCTCGTCCTTACCGCCAGAAAACTTGTGCGCATGGTGGATGTGCTGCTACGAAACCACCAACTTTATGCACCGGAAAGGAGTGTATAGAGATCAGGTGAGCTGACCTGATGTGCATATCCTTCATCAAACCACGAACATATGTTCTGAATGTTCGGTGGGTTAATTTGATGTTGCCTTTTTTAAGGTTATTGGATGTCCAACATTTATTTTACTCTGTTTTTGCTACTTGACTTATTACCACAAGTCTTTTAAGCCATGGGAACAATGGCTTTTTTCAAATCATACCGAACAATGAAGGCGGTGGCTCAGGGGTCATAAAAAATTAGCAGATTGTATGCCGGCTCTTTACTTTTTCCTTTTTCATTGAACTGGTATCTGATATGGTAAACATGCTCCATTGTTAACATGTTCCATTGCTAACTTTACTGTACCATCCTAAAAGCTATTGCCAACTAAACGGATACATTATTCGGGGAGTAGCAGTGGAGTATTGTTTATGCCGGAACCAATCGTCCCATAGTAGCCAGCCTTGTCTGTCCGTAAATAGACGGATATAGTGTCCCTAATAATATTGTGGTGGGCAAAAAGAGACCCTCCCTGACTCTATGGTTCGCGCCGAGTCGTCAGGGAGGATCCTTACTAAGTTATTAGCATGATCAGTATATCAAAATACATTTTAGAATGGAATCCCGATCAGCGTTTTTTTTGTTCGGAGTATGGAGAAAAGCATATGTCCCATCTGTCATCAGTCGCTTAAGGTCATCTAATGCTTTATCCTGATAGATCGAATACTCAGAAGTACAAAAATATAAAATATGACATCTGATAAACCTACTGGAGTTACTCCATTGGTAATACGAAACTCAATGAAGTAAGCAAAAACAACAAGAACAATACCTATAAATTCCATAGTTAATATGCCGAGGGTTGGTATACTCTAACAGCACCAACCTTTTCCACTCTATAATCGAAGTTAATGGAAATACCAGCACCTGCTGGATAGCCAATTGAAAAGCCAGGGACTATGCTGACTGCACCCGCGCCGTAACTAGCATATGCAATAGTATCTGTAATTCTCTTGTTTTTTGTTAACATCGTGACTATAGTTCCTGAATCAATGTCACACATGATCCCGTTTCTGGAAGACGCTGTCCAAAATGTAATGTAATTTGAGTTAGTAGACTCTGGTAATACTTTTTCACTAACAGTCATATTGGGGGCTCCAGTACGGAAACAGTAAGTAATAACACTCCATGTATTTGAATCAATGGGGACCATATCATTGCTCCATGCGACTGCAAATATATCTTTGACATTAAGAAGTGCACCTCTTTTTCCTTCAGTCCAATCGAAACATACAATTAGGCGAACTTTTGTTGATGTAGAGGTTAATGTTTCATTGTCAAAATCACCATAGACAATTAGATTAGGTGATAGAGCTGTAGTTGAAATGTCAGAACGATCGTACGTTCTAAGGATTTCAATTTGCTCATCAGAATATCCGATATTTCGAAGTTCTTGTACAGGTTTATTTTTATCTTCTTCTATGCTATCTTTATATTTTTCAACTTCCTTATGAATTTGATCTAGTTGACTTAGAGCCATTGGATTATTGATGTTTTCAAAGATAAGTTCCTTTTGAGATTTTTGAAGAGACTTGAAATAATTCGTTTCCGATTTAAAGATATTATCTCCTCTTTTTTCTTTTATCTCAAAAGCTTTGATATGATCTCTAGGTTGTTTAGATTTGAACAGGTATTGTATTTCCTCTTCCTGCCTATCAACATTTTTCCCGAATGCTATTGAGGTCTGTGACAAATACAGAGAAAGTACCATAGATAAGCAGAGAATCACCTTTAGAAGTTTTTGACCAGAATCCCTTTTCAATATGCACCACACCCCCTAATTTGATATGTCTATCATATCATCCTGATTTGTGATTAAGTGACATTTTTATGACAATGTTGATGAATATCGCCGAAGGCATCATAGACGGGGAGCTCGTCCTGGGCGGCAGTAACATCGCTACCGGGTATTTTTGTAGGTCCCCTGAGTAATAGAATACCGCTCGCAAGTGTTCGCGTTCCCATTGAAACACTTGCGAACGGTACTTTTTTGTCGTTCCATGGACTTTGTCATTACCAGTCCGCTCCAGCCAGGGAAAAAATGATTCGTTGAGATCCTCTTCCTCCATAAAGAATCAATGGGCAAGGAAGCTGCTTTTCACGAACTTGACAGTGCTCACCACCATCCCCTTGGACTCTAGATCGGCTTTATGACAGACCTGGATGTTCAGACCCCTCTGGTTTTTAACTGCTCAAACTCATGAGTGAAGGTGATGTCACCTTTGTTCTGTTGTAGGAAATTATACTTTTGTGGAACAAGCTTAACCCGCTTATTATAATGGTTTTAAGAATTAATCAGCAGGTGATTATATGGGTAAGATTAAGCAGATTTTCGAGGAACACTGGGATCAGTTCGTTGCTGAGAACCCCGAAATGATTCGCATATCGGTCCACAAAGAAGTGGAACGGATGTTGAATTGCGGCAAGTTTGAAAACGGATGGACTGTATACACTTGTGCACAATGTACTTCTGAGGTCTTGGTTCCATTCACCTGTAAAAGCCGTTTCTGTTCCAGTTGCGGAAAGCTCTACCGGGATAAGTGGGCGGAAAAACTTGAGTCCCGACTGATCAATGCGCCCCATAAGCATCTGGTATTTACGATTCCGGCGGAACTCAGAATCTATTTTCGGAAGAACCGGGGAATGCTAAAGGATCTCTCAGATCGCGCTGCTAAAGTTTTGAAGGAAACGATCTACCAGATGAATCAGACGCAGCGGTTTGAAACCGGCATCATCAGCGTAATTCACACTTTTGGCCGGGACTTGAAATGGAACCCACACGTTCATATCATCATGTCTTTGCGTTGTCTGGGAGTTACGGAAGATCGCACGTTAAAGTATCTAAATTACAAGAAACTACGGTATTTCTGGCAAAAAGAGTTGCTCGATCTGATGAAAGAGTCCTTTCCAACGGGATGGATGTGTTCTTTGATAAACAAGCTATACAAGCAGAAAGAGAATGGATTTTATGTTTATGCCAAAGGCGAAATCACCGATCTTCAGATTGTGTCGAAGTATCTGGCCCGATATGCTGGACGTCCTGCAATCGCTGAATCAAGAATAGTTGCATATGACGGCAAGACAGTGACATTTAAGTATACGCCTCACGGTCAGTCCCAGGAAGTTCAGGAATCCATTAGTGCCATGGAGTTCATCCATCGGTTAATCATTCATATTCCGGATACTCACTTTAAGATGATTCGAAACTATGGAATCTACTCGCGAAACAACTTGAGAGCCAGGCGAATCGAACGCAGACTGATATCCAAAGAAAAATACGCAAGATTAAAGAAAATGAAAACATGGAAGTTCCGTATGATGCTCGAATATGATAAAAATCCATTGAAATGCGAATGTGGTGCACTCATGAAAAAGAGTGATATAGTGGTACCTGAGAAAAGAAGAAATCAGGAAAGGTACAGGTGGGAAGGACGAAATGCAGGTTAGCAAGAAACGAAAGAAGAAAACACAAGGTGCGAATCAAAGAAAGCAGGCGATTAATCAACCGATCGTCCGGTATATATGCACTAGCTGTGGGGCAGAGGAAGAAATTCCATTAAGTGTTGTTAAAACATTTGACGAAATGGACCAAAGCAATATTAACGAACCTCCGCAGTTTGACTGCGAATCCTGTGGCGGGCTGATGCGCCCCGAGAAATATACAAGCATATTCGGGAAAGTATTTGAATATAAGAGGGGCTCTGATTAACACCAGAGCCTAAATAAACACGCGAGGTACGACAGGCGGCCTTAGCCGCTTTGTTCTCACTGACGCCAATGATGCTGTCCTGATCCATAGCGATCATCTTAAGGATTCCCCCAAGAATTTGAACCCTCGAATCATGGCTCTAACTAAATCACTGGAGGTGAGTGGTCGATGGTGGGAAAAACCATTTGCAGCATAAAATAGTTTTTCGACCCGTTCACGAGTGAGCCGATATCATATAAAAAACCTACATTAGCAGCAGGCGGGGAAGACGTACAGCTGACAGCCGCCTCATGCGCTCCACGAGCGCCGCCAGGGAAAGATCCTTATAGGGCCTAATCAATACCGCCGGATAAGCAAGCGGTATTGACTAGGGGAGATAGGGGCGGCAAATGGAAAATGCAAAGAAAAAAGTCTCATTACAAAACTCTTGATTTTTGGGAAATCCGTCAGAAATTCGTCTGAAATTATAGATAGACATAGGTATATGCTGGTAGGCTATTTTTATCGAGAAGCATTCAAAATAGACATTTTCATAGCTTGAGGTTACTGCTGGTAGGCCTAATTCTTTAATTTCAGTTTAATTTTTATCTACCACAATGATAGTAGATTCAGTTACTGATAAGGCAGGTGAGGGGATGGCTAGCATGGAAATTGAGATGACCCAGGTACAACGCAAAAAACGAATAATCCATGCCACTTCATTCCTGGCTTTCATCTTGGCAGGAGCTTTCTTTGTGTATGGAATCCGAACCGGAATTTTCAAATCACAGACAGCTATGGCGGCCTTCCTGGAACCCTTTGGGTTGATGGCGCCGCTGGTATTCATTGCCTTCACGGCCATTCAGTCCGTCTTCATGATTGTGCCGGGAGCTCTGGGAAACCTGGTCGGTGTCCTGCTCTTTGGACCTGTCTGGGGGATATTGTGCAATTATTTGGGGACTGTTATTGGTTCTTCCATAAATTTCTATCTTGCCCGGTTCTACGGACCTGATATCATCCGGATTTTCAGTTCGGAAAAAGGCTTGAATAAATATCAGAAATGGCTGGAAGGGGATGAGCGCAAATTCCACAAATGGTTTGCAATCGCAATCTTTCTTCCCCTGGCCCCTGATGATTTGCTGTGCTACATGGCCGGGCTGACCAATATGACCTTTAAAAAATTCATTATCATCATCCTTTTGGGCAAACCGTTGGCTGTTACGGCCTATTCGCTGCTCTTGAGCTGCAGCTTTACCAACCTGCTCAATGCCCTGGGCTGGTAGTCCGGAGCGACGGTCCTTAGCCGAAGGAACGACATTCCTGCTTCGGCTGATCAAACGCCTGCATAGCCTCATGAAATGATTCATGAGAGGTTTTCGTTAAGTAGGAGAAGCTTATGAAAGTGCTGATTGCCAGTGACTTCTTTGCTCCGACCATAAACGGAGTAGTCACATCGATCATAAATTTGCAAAATGAATTGGAAAAGCATGGACACGAAGTCAAGATCCTGACGCTGCGGCAGAAGGAATCCTTTGGCTATGAAGAATGTGTCTATGTCATTCCGTCTTTTTCTGCCGGGAAGTTCTATCCGGGAGCCCGGATCATGCGGACTCTGGCCACCGATGAACTCAATGAGATCAAGGACTGGGGACCGGATATCATTCATACCAACAATGAATTTTCCACCTTTCTGCTGGCCCAGATGATGGCCACCAAGCTGGACATACCCATCGTTCATACCTATCATACGGTCTATGAGGACTATATTCACTACTTCTCGCCCAATGAAACCATTGGACGCAGTCTGGTCCGGCGTCTGTCAAAGACGCTGCTGGAACGAACCGATGCAGTCATCGTTCCCACCGAGAAAGTTCGGGGGATCCTGAACCGCTACGATGTCAAGACTGCGATTTATACGGTGCCCTCCGGCATCGATCTGACCCGCTTCCAGCGAGTCGATCACACTCAGGTGCGTCAGGAACTGCGGTCGCGGTACGGAATCGGGGAAGAGGAATTTGTCCTGCTGTCCCTGGGCCGGCTGGCCAAGGAAAAGAACATCGAAGAAATTGTCAGATTCCTGCAGAACCTGGATCCCGCCATTCGGCTGATGATTGTCGGCGGGGGACCCTATCAGGAAATTCTGGAAACCTATGTGGAAGACCTTGGGCTGAAGGACCGGGTGATTTTCAGCGGCATGGTAACTCCGGAGCGGGTTCCTGACTATTACCATATGGCGGATGCCTTTGTTTCCGGTTCCACCTCTGAGACGCAGGGACTGACCTATGGGGAAGCCCTGGCCTGCGGTCTGCCGGCAGTCTGCCGGCGCGACGGCGCCATCGAGGACGTCATCATCAATGGAGTGAACGGCTGGCAGTATGAGACCGGTGAAGAGTTCTGCGACGCGGTCAAAGCGCTGGCTTCAGATCCCCAGCTGAGAAAGTCAATGGGACAGGCCGCCCTGGAATCCTCCCGGCAGTTCTCCACGGAAGTTTTTTATGAGCGGGTCATGAAGGTTTATGAAGAAACCCTGAAAGGGCCGCGCAATCACCGGGCGTCACTGCCGGTCAAGCTGCGGCGCAAGCTCTATCAGTCCGTTGATGAAAATCTGGACCTGAACATGGATGACTGGAATCATCTGGGCACGTCCCGCTTCTAGCTGGGCCGCTGCGCAGCTGTTGGCAATTAATGCAATGATCATCAAATAATCAAGCTGACTGACCTTGAAGGCCGTCCGAATGTCGGGCGGCCTTGGCTGCGCGTTCAGAAGGAATCAGGGCAGGGCAGCTCAATGCCGAGTGCCAAGGCCGACGCTGAAGGGATTTCGGCAGGAACAGTCGGAGGGAATCCGGTTAATGAATTGCATGCAATTGAATTACTGCGTTGACAGTGCCGGCGGCATTTGTTAGGATGAATGAGAAAGAACCGGGGGTGCTTAATTTTTAAGCTGAGACAGGAGAAATCCTGAACCCGTATCACCTGATCTGGGTTATGCCAGCGTAGGGAAGGTCGGCAAATGCAAAAAAATTTACCGTTCCCTCGGGGGACGGTTTTTTTGTTAAAGTAAACAAGGTCAGCCCATCGGGAATCAACATTCCCCTGGGCGTAACAACGAGGAGGATATGATGAATTCAAGCATTGCGATTCAGATTTTACCAGGCGTGTCAGAGACCAGCGAAGTAGTTCGCATCGTGGATGAGGTGATTGACTACATTCGCAGGACTGGTCTGACTTATTATGTGGGTCCCTTTGAAACGACGGTGGAAGGTGACTTTGAGGAACTGATGGAAATTGCGAAACAGGCCCAGCTGATTGCAATCCAGGCCGGAGCGCCCTCCGTGTCGATGTACCTGAAATCCGTCTATCGGCCTTCGGGCGATCTTCTGACCATTGATGAAAAAGTTACAAAGCATCACCGATAAACTTTACAGCATCACGGCGATCGGACTGCTGGTGATTTTGTGGCAGGCTGTCTCCCTGGCGCAACTGGTGCCCAGCTTCATGCTGCCTTCCCCGGTGGAGGTGGTGCGGGCCTTTCTCCGGGATCTGCCACTGCTGATGATGCATGCGCGGGTTACCCTGTTCGAGGCGTTCCTCGGATTGATGCTGGGCATTGTCCTGGGTTTTGTCATTGCCCTGCTGATGGACCTGCTCAGAGGTCTGCGCAAAGCGCTGTACCCCCTGCTGGTTGTAACCCAGACGGTTCCGACGGTGGCGATCGCGCCGCTCCTGGTGCTGTGGTTTGGCTACGGCATCTTCCCTAAGGTGGTGCTCATTGTGCTCACGACCTTCTTCCCGATTGCGATCGGTCTGTTTGACGGCTTCCAGTCGGTGGATCCGGATGCCGTCAACCTGATGCGCTCCATGGGAGCCAGCCGGATGCAGATCTTCCGTCACATCAAGCTCCCCGGAGCCACCAACTCCTTTTTTGCCGCTCTGAAAATTTCAGCATCCTATTCCATTGTCGGCGCAGTAATTTCTGAGTGGTTGGGCGGATTCACCGGGTTGGGTGTCTACATGACGCGAGTGATCAAATCCTATTCCTACGATAAAATGTTTGCCGTCATTTTCCTGATCTCCGGCATCAGCCTCGTGCTGATGGCGCTGGTGAAATTCCTGCACCGCCGCATGACTCCGTGGGATCAGCCGGAAGCAGACAGTAACGAAAGCTGAGGCTGGATCTATAAGCAGAGGCTGATCCGAAAGCAGAGGTTCGAAACAAGAGCATAGGTAGGATTATAAGGAAAGAAGAATTTAATGTGGCCGGATCTTTCGGGCGAAGCTTCCGGAGGCGGGCAGCTCGACAGGCATAGAGCTTGGAATTCGTGAAGAGTGACCGGGGCGGTTTCACAAGGGACAGCTTTTCAAGGGCGGACTTCTCAGAGGAAGGAGCACTTGGGTCAGGCTTGGGGGCAGCAACTGGTTCATTTTGATCAGGAGTGGGAGCAGAAGCCGGAACTTGCAATCAAGATTGAACAGAACATATTGAAACACTGAAATTCAGATGGACGAAGAAATAGAAGCATTTTTTTCAAGAGTAAGGAGAAGAAACCATATGAAACGAAAACTAATCTCAGGATTCCTGCTGAGCACTCTGCTGGTGAGCTGCGCGCCTCAGGCGCCGGCCGTGACATCGGCCCCCGGCGCGGGCACCGGCCAGACACCGGCTTCGACCAGTGCGCCAGCCAGCCCGTCCACAGCAGGGGATCTGAAGAAAGTGACGGTCCTGCTGGATTGGACACCGAATACGAATCATACCGGGCTGTTTGTCGCCAAGGAAAAAGGCTACTTTGCCGAAGCAGGCCTGGATGTGGATATTCAGACTCCGCCGCAGGGTGGCTCGCCGCAGCTGGTGGCTGCCGGCAAAGCCGACTTCGGCATCGATTTCCAGGATACTCTGGCACCGGCTCTGGCCGCGGATTCACCGCTGCCTGTAACCGCAGTGGCTGCCATTTTGCAGCACAACACCTCGGGGATCATCTCCCGCAAGGGCGAGGGACTGGGCCGGCCCAAAGGCATGGAAGGAAAGAAATACGCCACCTGGGATAACCCGGTGGAGCAGGCCATCATCCGGAATGTGGTGGAAAAAGATGGCGGCGATTACAGCAAGGTTCAGCTGATTCCCAACAACATTACCGACGAGGTCGCGGCCTTGAAGACCCGGCAGGTGGATTCGGTCTGGATCTTCTATGGCTGGTCCGGCATCAATGCTCAGGTTTCCGGCTTCGATTTTGACTACTTTGCTTTTAAGGACCTCAATCCGGTGTTTGACTATTATACGCCGGTGCTGATTGCATCCGACCGCATGATTGCTCAGGACCCGGAAACCGTACGGAAATTTGTCGGCGCCGCGTCCAAGGGCTATACCTTCAGCGCTCAGAATCCGCAGGCGGCGGCAGAGATCCTGCTCAAGCACGCACCGGAGCTGGACCCGACCCTGACGCAGGAAAGCCAGAAGTGGATGGCCAACCAGATCCTGGATCCGGGCAAGCCCTGGGGGCAGATGGACGCGCAGCGCTGGGATGGCTTTTATCGCTGGCTGTGGGAAAATCAGCTGATTCAGAAGGAAATTCCAGCCGGCCAGGGTTTTACCAATGCTTTCATCCCCGGACAGTAAGCGGGAACAGCCCGTCCTTGAAACCCGGGGCATCCGCAAGGACTACGGCGGCCAGGTGCTGCTTGATGACATCAATATTACGGTTTACCCCGGAGAGCTGGTGAGCATTCTCGGTATGTCCGGTTCCGGAAAAACCACCCTGTTCAATATCATTTCAGGCTTGATCCAGCCGGAGGAAGGCCAGGTTCTCCTGCATGGCCGGGAAGTCACCGGAGAAACCGGGCACATTGCCTACATGCTGCAAAAAGACCTGCTCCTGCCCTATAAGACCATCCTGGATAATGTCGCCCTGCCCCTGGAAATACGCGGAGTCAGTCGGGACGAAGCCAGGGCAAAAGCCGGCGAGGACTTTGACTTCTTCGGGCTGGCCGGAACAGAACACAAGTATCCGAGACAGCTATCAGGGGGCATGCGCCAGCGGGCCGCGCTGCTTCGAACCTATCTGTTTTCGAAGGATCTGGCACTGCTGGATGAGCCGTTCTCGGCCCTTGATACCATCACCCGGTCTTCCCTCCATCAGTGGTACCTTGAGGTCATGGACCGCATTCACCTGACCACGCTGTTCATTACCCATGACATTGATGAAGCCATTCTCCTGTCCGACCGGATTTGTCTTCTGACCGGCTCGCCCAGTCAGATCAGCCGGGAGATTCGGATTGAGGAACCCAGACCCCGCTCGCCGGAATTCCGGGTCAGCGAAGAATTCCTCCGGTACAAGCGGATGATTCTCAACGAACTGAAGAATCAGTGAGCCGAGTCATCCAGCCTCACTCTCAAGTGAGTTTCCCAAATGAACCATGCAAAAGGCAGCAGGATCGCCCCTCCCGGAAGGGACGATCCTGCTGCCTTGTATATTTGGCTTATGTATATGGCTTATGTAATTGCCTTGCCTATTCGCCTTGCGGGATGGCCGGGCAATGGGTCTTCGCGGGATGGGTCGAATGACCGGTCCTGCAATGGCAGTCGGATAAAAGTCAGACGGACGGCCAGGATTCCCGAGAGGGGATCACCGACGGGGAGCTGACAGCAGCTCCCGTGTCAGGGCGGTATAGAAGCTGACCATCTTTTCCAGAATTGCTTCGTTAAAGTCAAACATCGGGTTATGATGAGGCGCCCGGATGGCGGTGCCAAAGATAAAATAGGCTCCCTGACCGCCTTCGCGGTGGACCCGGTCGATAAAGTAGAACGCATCCTCCGATCCCATCATAGGGTAGGGTTTCGGCTCCGATCGGAGTCCGGCAGCTTCGGCCTGTCCGGCGGCCAGCGCGCACAATTCGGGATGGGGCGGGGAATAAATGGCTTCTCCAGCCAGGGTCTGACTGATGCGCACACCATGGCGGCGCTCCATCTCCCGGCAGGTCTCCCCGAACGCCTGGTTCAGCCTGTCGTGGCTTTCCCGGCTGGATCCCCTGGTTTCTGCCCGAAGCTTTGCCTCGCCGGCCACGACATTGCGACCGGTTCCGGCAGTCAGGGTGCCGACGTTCAGCTGGGTCTGGTCATTGTCCGGCAGCCGGTACAGCTCTACCACCAGATCGGCGGCAGCCAGCAGGGCGTTGATTCCTTGTTCAGGATAGAGCGCGGCATGGACGGATTCCCCTTTGACGGTGAGATCCCATTTGGAGGTGTTCATGCTGTGGGATACGGTGGAATAGAGGGTATCTTCGGCATCGTTGGTGATTCCCAGATGACCGGACAGAAAGTAATCGGTGCCCTGAAGCAGGCTGGACTGAGAAAAAATCGATCCGCCGCGCACGCCTTCCTCCGCCGGCTGAAACACCAGGTTGACGCAGCCGGTCCAGGGAAGTTCACTCAGCCGGCGGGCGAGTTCAATGCCGACGGCGGTGTGCCCGTCATGACCGCAGGCATGCATCAGTCCGGGCGTCAGGGATTTCCAGGGAACATCCAGATCTTCCTGAACTTCGACGCAGTCCAGGTCAAAGCGAAGGGTCACGGTGGGGCCAGTCTCGCGCTGCATGGTCGCGATCAGGCCGGTGTAGCCACCTGCCATCCGCTCCAGGTGGACGGGATCCGCTCCGGCGGCCCGGGCTCGTTCCAGAGCGGCTTCCAGGACCGGCTGCTCCGGGATGCCCAGACGGGCTGTCTCATATAGCTCCTGTCCCAGGTGCAGGGTCCAGCCCTGCCTGGATAATTCCGTGGCCGCCAGGCTCGTACTGAAAAATTCGGTAAATCCGGCTTCGGGGTGGCGGTGCAGCGCCCGGCGCAGATCAATGCAATGGCTCATCACAGGTTCTCCTTGATTTTGATTACAGACGTCCCCTGATCGACAGGCTGGACCCCTCCAGTCCATTATACCCCCTGAGGGCTGACCGCTTCAGGAACAGGCAGGAGAATTTGCGCAAACCGAAAAAACGGCAGAAAAAAAGCGCCTGAGACGGGGGGCGTCTCAGGCGGAAACTGTTCAGGGGGTTGGAATGAAAGGGGAGGGAGTTCAGAGGGGGATTTGAAGTAAGCGGGTAAGGGAAATGGGTAAGGATGAAAGGGATGCCGGCTATTCGCTCAGCAGCGTCTTGGATCCTTCCAGGGAACGCAGACCGGAGATTTCTTCGGTGACTTCGACGACGCCCAGGTAGGTGCCTTCTTTGTCGCGGACGGCGTAGTAACGGATCAGGATGAACATGCCGCCCTTCTGGATCCAAAAGCTCTCTTCTTCCTTTTTGCCTGATTTAAAATCTTCGATGAGCTTTTCCACTACATGGAGGCTCTTGGGCGGATGGCAGTTCTCCACATCCCGGCCGATGATGGAACGAGTGCGGGGGAACACCCGGGTCTTGCCTTCGGAGAAGTAATGGACTTTGCCGTCTGCCCCGACGAAGGTTACATCACTGGGCAGGGTATTGAGAACGGCTTCCAGTTCCCGGGTGCTGAAGAACCCGGAGGGGAGCTTGATCTCGCCGTCAGTGGCCACGTTCACGTTGGAGTCGTCTCCGGTCTGGGCCTGGTACCAGGTCACGGCGTCGGAGGGCGCAGCGCCTTCGGCATCGCCGGTGAACACATAGCCAATTTCGGAGGAATCCCGGCCAATCAGCTGCCAGTCCTCATTCGTAAATTTATCAAGCATCATTGGCATGAGAATGTTGTTCTCCTTGCTGATCATGCTGCGGACATCGGTTACTGCCTGGTTGGCCAGGGCGATGATGTCCTCGCGGCCGCCGTCTTCGACCATTCCATTCAGGTTCCGGATGGTGTCGCGGATTTCATCATCCACCCCCCACATGACTTTCGGGGGAGCGGTAACACCTTCGCGTTCCAGGAAGGGGAAGAAGAGGTTTTCCTTGCGCTTGTAGTGCTGGGAGATCTTGGCCAGACGCTGACCGGCATCGGTCAGAGCGGCGCGGTCTCCTGATTCAGCGAACTGATTCAGAGCCGGCAGGAACGTTTCAGCCAGGAATCGCTCAATGCCGTCATTTTCCTTGCGGAAGACAAAGGCCGGATGACCCGGGGTCTGATCCAGCGGCAGGGATCCCTTCTCGGGCTTTTTCAGAAACGTGATGCTGTCCTCAAAGACGGAGGCATGGACATCGCACAGACGCTGGATTTCCGTAATCGGCATGCCTTCCGCGACCAGCTGCTTTTCTGCCTGAGACAGATCATCGCCGCTGATCTGGCCGAATTCGCGCTTGAAAATGGCCCGGGCTTCGTTCTGCCCCATTCCGTCATGGAGACTCTGGATCAATTGCTTCAGTTTATCTTTCTTTTCCATGGTATCCTCCGTTTAATGAATCCTGTAGATTCAATGATTGCTTTGGTGAACCGGTGAGGGATGGTTTCGTCATCACCGATGGTCGATGGTTTAATGATAAGTGAAATGCTCTGATTTAAACGTAACATATGTTACAGAGGAAAGAAAGATCCGAAAATGTTTCCGCATCATCCGCCGGAATCCGCAGAGGAAGAATGCCTGTCCTTACATGAGGTACAGTCTGGCGCACAAGACCCGGATGGGGTTCCTCCGATTCGAACTGGTTCTGGTTTACTGGCGGAATGAAATGACAGTTTTGTCACTGGGGCACGGAGCGGGCAGAGAACGGTACGGAGGATAATTTGAATTAAAAAAGCAAACACAAAGGACCGCTGTGGCAGAAGGGAAGCAAAGAAGGCAAAGAAGGCAAAGAAGGCAAGGAAAGAAGAAAAAGAGGACGAATAGTAATTAAACAGGCAAGGGACAGGCGATGACTGGATTTGAAAAGGACAGGAACAGAAGCGGCGAAGGAATCGGATGGGCCGATGTCCTTCGCCGGAGTGAGTCTGGGACTCAGGCAGATTTTTGTTAAGAAGCGGTCGGTCGGAGCGGAGTCTGATTTTTTTTGAACAGGAGATCTTCGCCCTGACGGATGCGGATGGCGGTAAGGCCGAGAACCAGGAAGAAGAGGGCGAACAGGAGCTGAATGCCGATCTGAGGGAGGTAGGAGGCGTTCTGCAGGATCTGATCAGTGGCCCGGACATAGTAGTAGCTGGGGAAGAACTTGGACAGTGTGACCACTGAGGAGGAAAGGAACTCCTGAGGCACCATGACGCCGGAGATGAAGGACAGGGCCAGAGAGAGAACGGTGGCCAGTGCCGACTGGATGAAGCGGTTGCGGGTCAGGGCGTTGACCAGGAAGGCCATTGCCAGTGCCGCCAGTGTGAAGGCGGAGGCGTTGGCGATGTGACCGGGCCAGTTCAGGGATCCGGCTTCCTGCGGGCGGATGACGGCACCGATGATGAGGAACAGGGCTGTGATGCCAAAGGCAATGAGGAGCTGTCCCAGCACCATCGCACCCTGAAAGCGGGTGGAGCTGAACGGGACGATGGCATTGCGCCGCTTCAGGTTGTCTTCGTTGAATTCATTCATGATGTTGGAAAAGACCATGATGAAGATGGCGACGAGGATGTAGGTCATGAAATTGAAGTAGTAGCGGAACCAGCTGTCTCCATTGCCGGCTGTTTCCGGATGATCCAGAACCACATTGGCCCGCACGGCCAGGGCAGCTTCGACCCGCGCGGGGTCGGCTGTTCCGTGAAAGGTTTGATCGGCCTTGAGGAACATCAGATACTGCTGGATCTTCTGCCGCAGGAGTACGGCGCTCATCTGGGTATCGTCGGTATAGACCGTCAGGCTGGTTGTTCCCGCGAGAAAATTCTTGGTAAAAGTTTCCGGGATAATGACGACGCTGGTAGCGGCTCCCTTGAAAATAGCCTCTTCGGCCTGATCTTCCGTTATGTGGCTGACATCCTCCCGTCCCTGGGTCTTCAGGTATTGCGCCAGGCGTTCTGCCAGCGGACCGGAATCCTTCTGAATAACCTTGATCGAGGGCCTGCTTTCGGAGAAAGCGCCGCTCTGGGGTCGGCTGGCTCCGGAGTTCAGGAGCGAGATCACTACGAACAGAAGCAGATAGAGCAGGATGACGTATTTCTGGCGCCAGGCCAGTTTCAGGAAATATTTAAAGAGTGTCATAGGTTTTCCTCCGGAGCAGGGCGATGGAACCAAGTGCCAGCGCCAGGGCCATGGCGGCCAGGATCGCAAGAGCGGCCGGCAGCGTATCAACGGCATCCAGGTAATTGATGCGGTAGAGCTGGGTGGTCACGATGGAAACGGGGTTCAGCGCGTTGAGCAGGGGCATCCGGTCCTCAATGAGGATCTTGATGTCCGGCGACATCATGCCGGCTGCAAAGGACATCAGCAGGGTCAGGCCGATGACCAGACCATTTTTAGCCCCGTAGCTGATCCGGGAAAAGCCGCCGATGAACAGTCCCAGCACGGTGCCCAGAATGTTGGCAAACAGAAGGACTGCCAGGGTCTTCAGGGGATCCCGGATCAGATCCAGCTGCAGCAGGTATTTCATGAACAGAAGCAGCAGAATGTTGCTGACCAGATTGATGATGAGAGCGATGAACCAGGTGCCTAAAAGGAAATCCTTCTTGCGCAGGGGCACCACGTTCAGGCGCAGCGCTTCCATGCTCTGGTCTGCCTGCAGGATGCGGGAGAGTTCCAGTCCCATGTAGACGCTGTAGAGCGACACCATGCCGATGAGGCTGTAAAAGGGGATGAGAAACGGATTGTATCGGGCCGGGGCGGCCTGGATGTAGCTGGCGGAGAAGGCGTAGCTGGAGTAGGGGACTTTCAGTGCTTCCATCTGCACCATCTGGCTCACGATGCTGGCCAGCACGGTTTCCTTGATGCCGGATTCCCGAACCCTGACCGTCAGGTCAGCGGCCACAAATCCGGTCACTTTCTGTTCGGAGAGCAGGCGCAGTCCTTCAACGGCATCGGTTTCCACCGGCTTCAGGATCTCGATCCCGCGGAATACCTGGGCAGCAGGGCTGCCCATTTCCACGGCCACCGGAATTTCCATCGGCTCCGGTTTGATCAGACCCTGGAAGGCGGTATAGAACATCAGAGCCATCAGCAGGGGATAGAAGATGGTCCAGAACATGAAGGAGGGTTCCCTCAGGTTGTTGATCAGCTGATATTTGGTGTGATTCAGGTTCATCAGTCACGCAGCTCCTTTCCGGTCAGTGCCAGGAAGACTTCGTTGAGGCTGGGCTTGCGGGAGTACAGATCCTGGTATTCCAGGCCGTTGTCATCCAGCCAGCGCACGAGGTTGGACAGATTGTTGGCGCCCCGTTCAAAGGATAGCTCCAGGGCTTCTCCGACGGTGCGGATCTCGGCCAGATGGGGCAAAGATTCCATGTCAGCCCGGGCGGCCTCGGAGAGGTTAGCGATCTCAATCCGGATAATCTCCCGGGTATCGATCATGTTCTTGAGGTCTTCATTGGTGCCCTGGGCAATGTTGCGCCCGCGATCCATAATGACAATGCGGGTGCAGAGATTCTCAGCCTCCTCCAGATAGTGTGTGGTATAGAGAATGGTTGCGCCTTCCCGGTTGAGCCGCCGGATGCCTTCCAGGATAAAGTTGCGGGACTGGGCATCCACGGCAACAGTGGGCTCATCCAGAAAGATCAGCTTGGGGCGGTGCGCGATGCCGCAGGCGATGTTCAGGCGACGCTTCAGACCGCCGGAGAGCTTCTTGGGGAAAAATTTGGTATATTCCTCCAGTCCGACAAAGGCGATGGCCTCTTCAACCAGTTCCCGCCGGCGGGTTTTGTCTTCCACATACATGGAGCAGAAGTAGTCGATGTTCTCTCTTACCGTCAGGTGTTCAAACACGGCCACTTCCTGCGGCACCAGTCCGATTTCCTGCTTCAATTCGTAGGCCGTAGGGCTCATGGGCTCACCGAACAGCCGGATTTCACCTTTGTCATACTTTAAAACACTCAAAATAGAGTGAATGGCCGTGGTTTTGCCGCAGCCGTTGGGGCCGAGCAGGCCCAGAATTTCACCTTGTGCCACTTCCAGATTAAAATGATCCAGTGCCAGAACTTCCTTGTAGCGCTTGACCAGATTCCTGACTTCTATTACCATGAGAAACCTCCTGTAGGCGTTAATCGATTCCTATGCTTTCATGATAGGATGCTTTGGAGGCGGGCGGTAGTGAACCGGGTCATGACGTGAGGTGACAAATGTCATATAATGAGGGTGTAAAAAAGGAGGTGCGAGCTTGCGGCGATTCATTGAAACCATTCTGATCCTTGGGTTATGCCTGATCCCTTTGGGGTCGGCTCCGGCGGTGGCGGCGGCGCTGCCCCTGATCATGGCAGCGATCATCCTGACCAATCTGATTCTGTTCAGTCCGATCCCTTATCTGGACCTGGGGCTGGCCATCCTGTATGTCGTCCTCTGGCGATTGTGGCCCCCGCTGGCGCTCTTTTCGCCCATGCTGGCCTATGCCCTGCTCCAGCGCAGCCGAATTCTCAGTCTGGTGCCGCTGCTTGCCGCACTGATGCCGGTGCAGCTGATCCCGCTGCTCCTGGTTCTGCTCGCTCTGTGGATGTCCTGGCAGGAACAGGCTGCCCGAGAACGGGAGAAGGCCTATTACCTGATGCGGGATGACTTTGTCCAGAATGAGATCCTGCAGCATCGCATTCAGAAGGAGGAGGAGCTCAACCACGAGAAAAACCTGGAAATCGCAGTGCTTCAGGAACGAAACCGGATTTCCCGTGAGATCCATGATTCGGTGGGCCATACCATCTCTGCGGCTCTGCTGCAGATCGAGGCGATGAAGCTCTCCTGCGAGGAACCCGTTCGCAGCCGGCTGGACACCCTGTCCCAGGCCCTGGCTAAGGGCATGGAGGAGGTGCGCCGGAGTCTGCACAACCTCCATAATGAGTCCATATCCCTGCGCTCGGAACTGGACCGGCTCATCGAACCGATGCGCGCCAAGTACCAGATTCAGCAGTCGGTTCAGCTGGATGACACGGCACCGCTGCCGGTAAAGCGGGCCATCCTGACGCTGCTGCGGGAAGCACTTACCAACATTCGGCGCCACTCCGACGCCACCGCCATCCGGATTACCCTGCGGGAGCTCCCCCGCCACTACAGCATCACGGTCAAGGACAACGGCTCCAAGCAGCCGGTTAAGCTTGGCATCGGCCTGGTCAGCCTGGAAGAACTCAGCCGCAGCATGGACGGCGTTTTCAGCCACGGCTGGTCTGACGGCTTCTATGTTCATCTGGTGCTGCCCAAATCCGGCACGCCTCTCAGGGATGCTGCCGGACAAAATCACTGAAGCAGCATCCTGTTCCGCTCCGTCTTATGTCATCCATTCAAACCATCACGGGGTTAAAAATTCAAACTTATAATCATTCAATCATTCAATCATATAAATATTCATACATTCAGCGACCAGGAGGTAATCATGAAAGTCATTATTATCGACGACGATTTTTTAGTCGTGGATGCCCTGAAAACCATTGTGGAAGCCAGCGGCATCCAGGTGGCAGCCACCGGTCAGGACGGTCAGGATGCCATTCGTTTGGCCCGTGAGTTCCGACCCGATGTGATTCTGATGGATATCAGGATGCAGTCCATGAACGGGCTGGAAGCTACCCGGTCGATCCTGAGTGAGGATCCCGCCGCCCGCATCCTGCTGATCACGACCTTCCAGGATGAGGAATACATCGCCGGGGCACTGTCCCTGGGATGCAAGGGCTATATCCTGAAGTCCAATATCGCCGGCATTCTGCCGGCCATCCAGGCCGTCCACTCCGGACAGATGGTGTTTGATTCGAAAGTCGTGCAGTCCCTTCAGCACCCCGCCAGACATCATCAGTTCCCGCAGCTCTCCGAACGCGAAGAAGACATTCTGCGCCTGGTTGCCGAAGGTCTAAACAACCGCGAAATTGCCGACCGCCTGTTCCTCAGTGAAGGCACGGTGCGAAATTATATTTCAACTCTCCTGGACAAGCTGGAGCTTCGCGACCGCACGCAGCTGGCCATCTTCTTCTACCGAAAAAGCTGACAACGTTCCATGGAATCGCCTCAAAAAGATCTTATAAAGAAAGTGTAGAAATCCATTGAAAAACGACATTGGATGTACTATAATAAAACATGCTGTCGGGGTGTAGCGCAGGTGGTAGCGCGTTAGACTGGGGGTCTAAAGGTCGCAAGTTCAAGTCTTGTCACTCCGACCATAAGAAAAGGTTTCTGAGTTTCTCAGAAACCTTTTGTCATTTATTAACATAAATCCCGCCTGTCTATTCCGTTAAGACCATGCATATTCAATAGTATTTATTAGTTTATTAACTTCTATTCCAATCGTAGCATTATCAAGTCTGTTTGCTACTCTCCTGCAACCTATAAATCGAACGAGAATAATATATATAAAAACCCAAAGATAATTGTGTTTACGATAACTTCTTTAAGAGTAATAGAAAAATGATTCACTGGAAAATCATTTCACTATCCTAAAAAAAAATTATGAATCCTTGCATCGCAGATCATGGAGAAGGGAGTGTCATTCCCGTCACTGGTTAATGAATCGCATCGGCAGCGCAGGTCTCAAATATTATTTCCCCCCGGGTAAGTGAACCTTGTGGGTCTCTGTTGACACTTTTCTCGGTGAGAAGAACGGTGAAGTAGGTTTGCGCGGATTATTAAAGATAACTCATGAAAACTTGGAACTCTCTTTTCTAGGCAGAATGAAGATAAGACAGGAATGCACTTAATTACCCGCACTGACACTGTGAATGAGGATAACTAAGTGCATATTCATATTGTTCCCCCTTTTATTACAAGGTTGGAAATTATGCAAAGTGAATAAAATACCTGAAAAGAGTAGGCTGACATTTGGCTGCCAGCCTACTTATTGGCGCCAGGCCCTGGTCAGTCGAACAGAGGCAGGAGATCAGGCAAGCTGGAACACAATCTTAGTCAGCAGTTCTTCCGGAGGAACGGTGGGACCGTTCAGATAGCATTCATATACTATCCCGGTAGGGTGCATCTGATGAGTATCGATCCAGTCGTTGATTTCCTGATAGACAGGCGGCATGTCCTGATAGGGCCCGCGGTAAATGCAGAAGACATATTTCCCGGCTGGAATCATCGCGCTGATCATGTCCTCGCGGTCCGGCAGGGATTTTGCGACGGGGAAGCCGATTTCCAGGTTCAGGTGTTCCATGTCCATGTTGCGGTAGCAGACGTAGGGAATATCGCTGGGGGAGGTGCCAAGTTCTCCCAGGTAGGCAGCCAGCTTGCCATAGGCTGATCCGATCAGCTGCTGCAGTTGGGTCATGGAAGACTGGGTTCGAATGCATAGAACCGGCTATTCAGCAGTTTCAATCAGGGCAATATCTGTGACTCGTGGCATAATGAAGCTCCCTTCATAATAGATTAGGATGCGGAATCATTTTTCGATGTCATTATAAAGCAACTACATAAAGAAAAACGCTCCCTTTGATGAATCAATCATGAAGGAAGCGTAAATTTTATTTCAGGGATTGTCGGTGGCAGCCAGCCTGCCGGGGAGAGTTATTTGAGACGCTCCTCAATAAACTGAATGCTTTTTTCCTTAAGAGTGACGTCAACGGTGGAGGTCTCCGCATTATATTTGACCGACCCCTTATCCAGGTAACCGGCCATCGCGGCCATCATCAGAGCGCCCTGGACCTTCAGGCTGTTCAGGTTGATCTGAACCGGGCGGTCACTCGTAATTTCCAAACGTACTTTATTCATGGCATCCTCCTACTTCAAATACTTTTCGACAAACTGCAGCAATGATTCGGTGGCTTTTAGCCGAACGACTCCGGTGGCGGCATCGATCTGGACACTGCCGGGAGTGACCAGGCCGTTGGCCTCCAGATATTGAATGAAGCCGGTGAGCTTGTCATTGTCGGTCAGATCAGCAGTCAGGGGACGCTCGAAGCTGACATTGACGTTCATTTTGTATTCCATGAAAATCCTCCTTGGGGTTCATGCTGGATCAAAAGACAGCCTGTCTCTGGTCCGGGTGCATGAAGTGAATGAATTTTTGAGCATTCATGTCTTCAAAAGCCTTGGCAGTGAGTAAGGATCGGTTATGACGGCTCCGTTTACAGGGAAATCGTAGCTGCCCTATTCCTTTCCGGGCAATGGCAGTGTTAAGATAGTAATGGATTTATTTCTTGGGGGATTAATATGAAATTTACAGAAAAACAATGGTCCATGGTCAAGAGTTTTGCGTTGGCCTTCTTCGGGATGTTTCTTTTCGCCGCGGGCTTGAACCTGTTCATTCAGCCCTTGCACTTCTTCTCGGGCGGAATCGTCGGAGTTGCCCAGATTCTGCGTTCCCTGCTGGTGGCCTTGAACGTACCGCTGCCGGCCTTTGACCTGTCCGGTCTGCTGTACTATCTGATTAACATTCCGCTGCTGATCCTGGCTTACCGGAGCTTGGGACGGTTCTTCTTCATTCGCACCATCATCATGACCTCAGTTCTGACCCTGCTCATGACGCTGATTCCGATTCCGAAAGAACCCCTGATTCACGACTATCTGACCAGCGCCCTGGTGGGCGGCGTTCTGAATGGCGTCGGAACAGGTCTTACCCTGTTTGCGGGGTATTCTGCCGGCGGCATGGATATCATCGGACTGTACTTTACCAAAACCTATCCCGCGTTCAGTGTTGGCAAGATTACCATTATGGTGAATGTTCTGGTGTTCTCCGTCCTTGCGCTGACTCAGAACTTTGAGGTCATTGTGTATTCTTTCCTGTTCAACGCCGTCGCATCCGTTGCCGTGGACCGGGTACATGCCCAGAACATCAATGTCTGGGTGATGATATTCACCAAAAAAGATGGCGTCGACAAGGCAATCATGAAGGAACTGGGCCGGGGCGTAACCAATTGGGAAGGGGCCGGGGCGTATACCGCGGAGCATACTCATGTGCATACGACGATGATTAATAAAATGGAACGGCCGATGCTGCGGCGGGTCGTTACCCGGATTGATCCCAATGCCTTCATCATTTCTACCGAAGGCAGTCAAGTTTTTGGCAACTTCCAGAAACGGCTGTAAGATCCAAAGGAATTGAATACTACACTTCAGCGGATTGGTCATGCAACTGCAGCAGGCTCAGTCCGCTTGCTTCATCCCGAACGCGAATAACGGTCGCATCAAAGACGTGCAGAATAATCTCGCAGGTCGGCATGATCACGGCGCGATTCAGATGACCGCCGTACATCCGGAATGCTTCATCGCCGATGCCCAGGTGAACGTGCAGGTGGACGCTGTCATCCTTCAGCGTAATATTGCCGTGGAGGGATAGAATTTCCAGGGAACCTTGAAAGGTTTGAGTATCATATCTGCCTTCATCATGAAGAAAGACGCCCAGTTCGGCTTCCCGGACTGCCCCCAGACCTGTGAAGTATCCCAGTCGAATGTTCTGCCGGACGCAGAATGCACGCATTTCATGCATCAGCTCCTCGCCTTGGGCCAGGCGGATCATATAAGTTGATTCTCCGATTTTCGCTGCAAACAAGCGCTTCACCTCTTTCTGTGATTTCAAGTCCAGTCCGGTACTAAAAAAGTTCTGCTTTACCGCCCGGTTCAGAATTCCTTTTTTAAATGGCATATCCTGAACCGCCGCAATCTCCTGTCTGGCCGGTCTGTTTCTCTCAATGCGGGATGGTTCCCGTTGGTTTCTATTATACGGAAGGCTGCCCTCTATAGAGCGGGAGGCAACAGATTATTCACGCTGTGTTCACTGCATCGAAGAAATATGAACGGGATTGGTCATTGGAAAAACCAATGAATAAAAATGCATAGAAGAGATGAATTTGCTATAATGGGAAAAGAACATGGGGGGATCAGCATGAAATTACTGGAAGAAAAGATTTTAAAAGAAGGGCGAATTTTGCCCGGTGAAATATTAAAAGTCGATCAGTTCATCAACCATATGATCGATACCGATCTGTTCATGGAAATGGGCCGAGAGTTTTATGAAGTGTTCAAGGATCAGGGAGTTACCAAGATTCTGACCCTGGAAGTATCAGGGATCGCCATGGCTTATGCCGCTGCCTGGCATTTCCATGTACCGGTGCTCTTTGCCAAGAAAATCCAGTCATTGACGCTTGGGCATGATGTATATACAAGTCAGGTGTACTCCTATACCAAACAGAAAAAGAATGACATCGTCGTCGACCGCAAATATCTGCTGCCGGAAGACCGGGTGCTGATCATCGATGATTTCCTGGCAAACGGGGAAGCTTTGAAAGGTCTGATTGACCTGGCGGATCAGGCGGGAAGCACGGTGGTGGGCATCGGCATCGGCATCGAAAAGGCATTTCAGCCGGGCGGCCGGACGTTCCGTGACAAGGGCTACCATATCCATTCGCTCGCTCGCATTGAACGGTTTGACGGGGACACCGTCACGTTCTGTGAGAACGACCCGCAGAAGTAATCAACGGACAGGCGAAATGCCTGTCCTTCCTTATGAATGAGACAACGGCGCGGCTTTTACTGCGCGGCTTTTTTCAGCAAGGCTTCGGGGCGTGCTGGCAACCAGCCGCTGTGACCGAAGCCGGATGTCTGCAAAATCACGACTTATTTAGGCGCGACTTATTTATGCACGATGTATTTAAGAATGAAAAAGGCCCTGGGGCCGCAAGGAGGACTCTTTGGATATTATGGTTGTCATCAATCAGATGATGATGCTGTTCATCATCATGATGATCGGCTATGCGGCCGTCAAGCTGCATCTGGTTGATATGGATTTTCAGAAAAAACTTTCCGGATTTATTCTTCAGGTTACCATGCCTTTTCTGATGATTTCATCGGTTTCGGGAACGGATCGTTCCGGAGCGGGAGAAACAGTACTGGTTACCTTCGTCGTGGCCGGCCTGAGCTATCTGATCACGCCTTTGCTGGGCTATCTGACCGCTCGGCTCCTGAGAGTCCCCAGGGATCAGGTTCGGATCTATATCTTCCTGACCATGTTTTCTAACATTGCGTTTATGGGCTTTCCCGTCATTCATGCGATTTTCGGCAAACAGGCGATGGTGATCGCCATCATATTCAACCTGTTTTTCAACGTACTTCAGTTCACCATCGGTACCAGTCTGTTCAGCGGCGAGAAGATGAAGCTGGATCTCAATACGTTCCGCTCGCCTGCGGTCATCGCCTCCATCCTGGCGATTATCATGTTCGTGTTCGGCATCGAACTGCCCCCCGCACTGCAAAGTGCGTTCCAGTCACTGGGCGGAACTACCACACCGCTGGCCATGCTGGTCATCGGCATCAGTCTGGCCGGCATTCCGCTTCGCGAGATCTTCACCGAGCTGCGACTCTATCCTTTCACGCTCATCAAGCAGATTATTATTCCGGCACTGACCTTCGTCCTCCTGAAGCCGTTTATCCAGGATCCTCTGATCCTTGGGGTGAGCGTGATCATTCTGGCCATGCCCTGTCCGACGATGGCCGTCATCATCGCCAACCGGTACAACCGGGAGGTGGGCCTGGCGACCCGGGCCGTGTTCCTGACGACCCTGGCCTCGGTGGCCACGATCCCGTTGATTGCCTCCCTGCTGGCTCGCTGATTCCCTGGCGATTGACTCACGGATCCCCTGACGGTTGGCTCACAGAACCGATTCACGGATGTAGGGAATGAGACCTGATCTCGGTGGATCAGGTGAGCGGTCCGCATTGAATCCTTGTTTCTTAGCGTTTTATGGCACCGGTCGGGACATGAATGAAAATACTGTATATTCAATTGAAGTTCTGTATACAAGGATCCACCCGCGGGTGGATCCTTTTTGCTAAGATGGTCATATGGAAATCAGCGGGCTGTACCTCCTGGCTTTGAAGGTCGGAAGCAGCGGCAGCCGGCGATACTGCATGGAGGATAATAATGAAGGAATTACAGAAAAGAAGCGATGTCAGAGCGCAGGATCAGTGGGACCTGACCCCGGTCTATGCCGATCTGGCAGCCTATGAGACGGATTTTGCCCGGGCCAAGAAACTGATTGGTGAGTTTGGCTCACTGAAGGGGACCATCCGGGACGCGGCAAGCTATCTGCGCTTCGCCCAAATTGAGGAAGAGACGGAACGCCTGATCAGCAAGCTGTTTGTGTACGGCAATCTGAAATATAACGAAGATATGACGAACCAGGCGATGCAGACCCTGAACCAGAAGGGCCGGGCGCTGTTTACTGAGTACGGTACGGTATCCGCTTTCGCGGAGCCGGAAATCCTGGCGCTGCCGGATGAGGTGTTTGAGGAGATCCTGGCCGCTCCGGAAGTGGAAGCCTATCGCTTTCACCTGGAGCGCAAGCGCAACCTGAAGAAGCACATCCTGTCCAATGAACAGGAAGAAGTCATGGCAGCCTTCGGGGACGTGCGCAGCGCATCGCAGAGTGCCGTGGGTATTTTCAGCAATGCCGAACTGTCCTTCCCGGACGTAGAGGATGAAACCGGCAAAAAACATCTGCTGACCAACGGATCCTACGGACAGCTGATCAAGTCCAAGGATCGCACCCTGCGCCGGAATGCCTTTGAAACCCTGCACCGCACCTACGGGGCCACGGAGAACACGCTGGCATTCCTTCTGACCACAAACATGAAGGACTGGATCATTGAAGCCAGGCTGCGCCATTATGAAAACAGCGTAGAAAAGGCCCTCAAGCCCAATAACATCCCGGTGGCAGTATTCTATCAGTCGATTGAAACCATCAATGATCATCTGGATCTGCTGCATCGCTACGTCGGCTTGAAAAAGCGGATTCTGGGATTGGACGAAATGCATCTGTACGACCTCTATGTGCCGCTGGCTGAAGCCGGTCAGGACCGTTATACCTTTGAGCAGGGGGTTGAAATGGCCATGCAGGGTCTGAAGCCCATGGGCGAGGAATACATGGCAGCCTTCCACGCCGGCGTAGAGAATGGCTGGATCGACAAGTATGAGAATTTGGGCAAGCGCTCCGGGGCGTATTCTTCCGGCGTATATGACACCATGCCCTATATTTCTCTGAATTTCGACGGAACCATGTCCGATGTCTCCACCTTCGTCCATGAGATGGGGCATTCCATGCACTCCTTCTACTCCAGAGGCAACCAGCCCTATATCTACGGCAACTACTCCATCTTCCTGGCGGAGGTCGCTTCCACCTGCAATGAAAAGCTGCTGATCCACCACCTGATTGGCAAGGAAACGGATCGTGACAAGCGGATCGCGCTCATTAACCAGGAACTGGAGCAGGTACGGACTACTGTGTACCGGCAGCTGATGTTCGCTGAATTTGAAAAAGTCACGCACGAACGGCTGGAAGCCGGCGAACAGCTCAATGCCGGCGATCTGGACCAGATCTGGCTGGATCTGAACCGCAAGTTCTTCGGCGAGGACATGGTCATCGATGAAGCCATCAAGTACGAATGGGCCCGCATTCCCCATTTCTACAATGATTTCTATGTCTATCAGTATGCCACCGGCTATGCCATGGCATCCTCCTTTGCCCGGACGATCCTCCACGAAGGAACCCAGGCGGCACAGCGCTATATCGACAAGTTCCTCAAAGCCGGTTCTTCCAAGTACCCGGTGGACGTCATGAAGGACGCCGGTGTCGACATTACAACGCCCCAACCCCTGCAAGACACTCTGAAAGACTTCTCAGAGCTGATGGATCAGCTGGAGCGCGAATACGGTTTGGCGTAATCCCTGACATCTGTCCGGCCGATTTGAGGACCGAACGGGCACTGTCGGCCGATTCGATGATCGATTGGGCTCTGCCCGGCCGGAACATTGAAACGCTCTGGTCCAAAGCAAATCGTCCAAAATCTTTGATAGGATGAAGCGATCCAGTGAAAGTCAGTGCCGGATCCCCATAAAAAATACCGTCCCTACGGACTCCGGTCCGAACGGGCGGTATTTTTTACGGGGACGGTACTTGAATTATTGGGATATTCTGATATCATTATGGTTGAGGTGAGACCATGGCAAGAAAATCCAGAATCAAAGATAACTATGGCACCTACCATATCCGGCAGCGGGGAAGCGGTCAGGTTCCACTATTCGTCCAGGAGGCGGATCGTCAGGAATTTCTCCGAATTGTTCAGCTGGCCGCCCGAAAGAATAATTTTCAGGTAAAAGCATTCTGCCTGGCAGATCCGGACCGGTATGATCTGATCCTGGATGCCAACGGGTGCGATGTCTCCAAAGTGATGAAGGAAATCAACATTCGGTATTCCCTCTATAAGAACTGTGACGGCTGCCTGTTTCGTGACCGGTTTCGAAGTGAACTGCTCTCAACGGCTGTCGACCCGACTCGAGGAAGCGTTGAGCCGGATGCGTCGTTGGAAACAGTCGGCTCAGTCCAATCCTGCCAGGACCTGGTTCAGCAGCTGAGTCAGATGACAGTTCTGGACACGACCAGTTTCGAGAGCCTGCCCGGAGACCTGGAGAGAACCTACCAGAGGGGCTGCCAGGAGCGAATCGAGACGGTGGCGGAAGCCCGGGCAAGACTGGACCGTCAGCTGACAGAGCTGGAGCTGACCCTGCCGCTCTTGAAGAAGGACAAAGCCCGGCGCAATGAGATGATTCGAAGCATGAAAGCCTGCTCGACCCTGTCGCTGCGGCAAATCGGCGAGGTGTTCGGCGGATTGTCGGAGTCCTCGGTGTCAAAGATCGTCAATGAGGAGTCCTGACGGGGTTTGGTCGCTCTTGGAGAGATCGGCTGGCGGCCGGCAATAACTGGTCAACGGAGCATCAAACTGCTCGCGCAGTCGAATGAACCGACGCAACAAGAAAACATATGCATTATCAGGAGAAGAGGTTAAACATGGAATTTAATTTAAGCAAGGCACCAATGACGAAAGAAGTGGAAATGGATCCGACGAAAACCTATGATACGCTGATTATCGGAACAGGACCGGCTGGATTGAACGCTGCGCTGTACCTGCGCCGCAAAGGACTGGAAGTCGGCATGATCGGCCGTCAGGCGGGAGGTCAGGTGGCGGACACCTCCTCGGTAGAGAACTACCTGGGGTTCACCGGGATCAGCGGATTGAGTCTGGTGGAAGAGTTTGAGCGTCATGTGGCGGAGCTGGAAGTTCCGATTCTGAAGTATTACGGTGTTACAGAGGTCAAAAAGACAGCGGAGGGTCAGTTTGAGGTCCTGGCTGAGGATGAGCAGACCTATCGGGCCAACTCCCTGATTCTGGCAACCGGCGCTTCCAAGCGCAAACTGGGAGTCCCCGGTGAGAAGGAACTGTATGGACGAGGCGTCACCTACTGCGCCATCTGCGACGGTCCTCTGTATCGCGGGAAAAAAGTCATGGTGGCCGGCGGCGGCAATTCGGCCGTAGAAGCAGCCATTGATTTGTCCAAAATCTGTTCGGAAGTGAACCTGGTTCATCGGAGCAGATTCCGGGCGGATCAGATTCTGCTGGATCAGATGGTGCGAATCCCTAATATCAAGGCTCACCTGGAAACTCAGATTCAATCCATCAATGGCGATATGGGCGTGGAATCGGTGACGGTCACGGACAAAGCCACCGGTGCAGTCAGCGAAATTCCAGTCGAGGGGATTTTTGTGGAAATCGGCAACATACCAAACACCGACCTGTTCCGCGGACTGGTGGAGCTGACCCCGGGCGGTGAGATCATCGTGGATGCCAATGGCGCCACCAGCCTGGCGGGTGTATACGCCGCCGGAGATGTCACCACGGTGAAGTACAAGCAGATCATCATAGCGGCGGCCCAGGGGGCCAGTGCTGCCCTGGCTCTCAATGACTGGTACATGACCCGTTCCTGATCGGGTCTGCCCCGGCCTGAGTCTAACGACAGGTGCCGCCAGACCAGGTGAAATATTCTTATGAGCAGGCATCCCGCGGGATGCCTGCTTTCATTGAGCTTAGTCTCTCACTAGCCAACCGGATGGAGGAACCTAGCCAACCGGATGGAGGAACCTAGCCAACCGGATGGAGGAACCTAGCCAACCGGATGGATGAACCTAGCCAGCCGGGTAGCGGAGCCTTGTCCGGCCGGCACTCGGTTACAGGCAATTTTAATCTCGCGTTCATGGGCAATTCGGAAAATTTTGGTACAATGGAACCTAAGAGATGAGAGGTGCATGCGATGGATCAATTCAAATCAACACATGAACAGAATGCGCCGGCGCGCGCGTTTGACTACCGCCAGGCTGCCCGCCTGATCATACTGGCCGGCGGAGTGTACTTTGTAGTCACTAACCTGTCTGGATTCCTGGTATTTTTACGGTACTTGTTTGGCATAATGGCACCGGTTCTGATTGGGTTATTTCTGGCTTTCACGCTGAATCTGCCCCTGACCTGGCTGGAAAAGCACGTGTTTGTGGGGGAGTCGCGCCTGATCCGAACTATCCGGCGTCCGGTCTCGATGCTGCTGTCGGTGCTGCTCCTGGTCGGAATTCTGGCATTGGTGGTGGTTCTGGTCATTCCCCAGTCGATCCAGGCGATTCAGGTTATTTCCAAACAGGCTCCACAGTACTATCAGTCTGCCGTTGACTGGATTAAGAGCCGGGATATCTCCTGGCTCACCGAATATATTGAACGGTTCAACCAGAATAACAGCAACTGGAGCGAGGGGCTTTTGTCCAATATGGGCAACCTGGCGGGCGGATTGTTTCGCAGCGTGACGGATGTCCTGGGCGGCGTCCTGACAGCCATTCTGGGATTATCCTTCGCCATCTTCATGCTGATTTCCAAGGAAACCCTGCTGGGTCAGATGGATCGGATTATGGAAGCTTATATGACACCGCAGCGCCGCACCAAAGTGAAGTATCTCATCGGCGTGGTCGGCTCGACCTTCCGAAGCTATATCGTGGGCCAGGTTACGGAAGCCATCGTCATCGGTATCCTGACCACCGTGCTCATGCTTCTCCTGGGCTTCCCCTATGCTACGGTGATCGGACCCCTGACGGGTCTTAGCAGCCTGATCCCCATGATCGGCGCCGTTGTGGGCGGAGTCGTGGGCTTCCTGCTGATTCTCACCGTAAACCCGGTTCAGGCGCTGTTCTACATCGTCTTTATCGTGGTCATGCAGCAGATTGACGGGATGTTCATCTATCCCCGCATCGTCGGTGCATCGGTGGAACTTCCGCCGCTGTGGGTCTTCTTCGCTGTCACCGTCGGCGGAGCGCTGTTCGGCTTTGTCGGAACCTTCCTGGGTGTTCCCACCCTGGCAGCGATCTACAAGCTGGTCCGCGAGCATGTCAACAAGCGCATCGAGCTCCAGAATCAGGGAGCCATTGCCAAATATCAGATTCTGAAGATCCCCAAGGGCAAGGATCCTGTTACGCTCAATGAACCGGAGCTCAAGGATCTGGCCGATCCTGAGGTCGATACCAGCGATTTCCTTGAATAGCTTACAGTCTTATCGCTGTTCAGACCAGCTTTGGTCAGACGATACCACCTCCGGTCAGACGATACCACCTCCGGTCAGACGAAATGAGCTTTGATCAGACGATAGCTTTATAGAAAATGGAACGAAAGTGTTTGAAGGATTAACAGACGATAATAGATTATTGACATTTGAAAAATTGCCTGATGGAAAATACTATTTTGAATCCCAAGCACCAAGAAAATGGTGAGATCGTGAAAGCGGACCTTCCAATCGAAGCGATTCCAGGAGATTTGCCCCCAATGGTGAACAAGGATCCAGTATCCCCTTAGCTGGAATGGGATTACTCGGTTTCATCTTAATGATCGGAATGGTCTTAAGAATGAGGATGTTTAGAATAGAGTAAATCAATGAAAGAGGAAGGCTATTTCAATCTTCCTCCTTTATGCTTGCCATTATTTTTTATGCAAACATCAATTTCACATGCTATGATAATTCTATAAAATCAGAATTTTCAATAAAGTACCGCACTCAATTGCAGGTGCTTTTTTTGTTGTCAAAAAAGCGCCGCAGTGAAAGGAGGAGTATCAATGGCGTTTGCTATCCATAAAATGAAAAAAGAAAGAAAAGAAGAAAAAGGAAAATAGGTGAACGGGATTTATTTTATATCAACGAATTGGGAGACAATCAGCCGAGTACTTGAGAAAACAGTGTTGATCCTGAATGCCTGGATGTGGAACAGGACTTCTCATTTTGTGAGGAGGACATGTTCCAGGCAATCTCCCAGGCATGTTATTCCGGACCTGTCCTCAAGTGCATTGAAACCGAAAGTGTGACCTTGAGTATGACCATTAGTATTTCTCCCGGTGTGTTCCGTCTGGAGGACATGGATGAAGAAATATATCTCGTACTCCCGGTCCGGATTGCCTCGTAACAATATAGTATCGCAGTGATTTTTCCTGAGGCTCCTCTCTATTTGGGAGACGCCTTTCTGCACAATTATCTTGTAAACTGCATAATAATATTATAAAATAATGCAGAAAGAAAAATATTTGTGCAGAAAGAAGGTGTTATCATGCACACGTTTGTATACAATAAGCTACCTCAAGAACTACTTTGCAGTCAAATCATTAATCTAGTTTCAGCCATTCGCGAAAATAAGGGGAAACAAAAACTCTTTATCGAGGCGAAACCAGATATTTTAAATGCAATGCTCGAAATAGCAAAGGTTCAAAGTACCGGAGCATCAAACCGAATCGAAGGCATTTACACTTCAGATAACAGACTTAATGCCATTGTAAAAGAAAAAGCGGAACCTAAGAATCGTTCCGAATCTGAAATTGCGGGGTATCGTGAGGTTCTTCAGCTTATTCATGAAAATTACGATTACATAAGTCCAACAGTGAACGTCATTCTGCAATTACATCGAGATCTTTATCAATTCAGTCCAGCATCAATAGGTGGAAAGTTCAAAAATTCAGACAACGTCATAGTTGAAATAGAAGCCGGACAAGAGCGGATTAAGTTTCAGCCATTAACTGCTTTTGAAACGTATGATGCCATGGAAAGACTTTCAAGCGCATTTATTGAGGCGATCCAAAAAGAAGAACATGAGCCTCTGTTGTTAATTGCAATGTTTATTTTCGACTTTCTTTGCATTCACCCTTTTAACGATGGAAATGGCAGGATGAGTAGGCTTTTGACGCTTTTATTACTTTATCGCGCAGATTATATTGTTGGGAAATACATTAGCTTGGAAATGATCATTGAGAAAACTAAAGAAACCTATTATGAAAAACTTGAAGAAAGTTCACATGGGTGGCTTGAAAATAAACACAGCTATTTGCCCTTTGTAAAATATTACCTGGAAGTTATTCTGAATGCCTATAATGATTTTTCCTCCAGAGTAGGGCATTTGCAAAATAACACCATTTCGAAGCCGGAGCGGATAAAGCAATTGTTCGATAGCACACTACATAAGCTATCCAAAAAAGATATATTGAATAGATGTCCGGATATTAGTATGTCTACCGTCGAACTTTCCCTTTCTGACTTATTGAAGAGTGGATACATCATTAAAGTAGGTGCTGGCAGGAGTACTGCTTATATAAAAAATACAGATTATCAAAACTAACCTCTGAACCTTACCGAAACAGGTTTAAATAATGCGGAAGATTCTGGAACACCAAAGAAAAGGTGTTGGAAAGAAGTCCTCAAATTGGAAAAATAATTACGTTGCTAAGAGCTTTGATCAGACGATATCAGCTTACAACAGCAGAGATGAAAAGAAAACAGAAAAACCGCAGGCACTCCGGATCCGGAGTGTCTGCGGCTTTTCTGGCAAATTAACATTGTCCTCGATATACGTTGCTCTTAATTAATCGAAGGATCAGGCCTGGTGCGGCAGACGCTTGCCGACGTATTCGACCAGGTCCACAACGCGGCAGGAGTAGCCGTACTCGTTGTCATACCAGGCAAAGACCTTGAGCATGTGGTCTTCCAGAGCCAGCGTGCTCAGTCCGTCAATGATGCTGGAGTGAGGATCGGCTACATAGTCACTGGATACCAGCGGCAGTTCGTTGTAATCCATGATGCCCTTGAGCTCGGTTTCAGCCGCCTCGCGGAGCACGCGATTTACTTCTTCCGCCGTAACCGGTTCGCGGGTGGTGACCACCAGGTCTACCAGGGAGACCGTCGGGATCGGCACCCGGATTCCAACACCGCGGAATTTACCGCGCAGCTGGGGCAGAACCTTAGCAACTGCCTGGGCAGCACCGGTGGTGGTGGGGATCATATTGAGACCGGCGGCGCGGGCTCTTCTGGGATCCTTGGCCTTGTGGTCGGTCAGGCTCTGGCCGTTGGTGTAGGCGTGAACCGTGCTCATCATGCCGTGCTCGATGCCAAAATGCCGGTCCAGGATCTTGGCAAAGGGAGCCAGGCAGTTGGTTGTGCAGGATGCGTTGGAAATGATGTGATGGAGGGAGTCATCATAATTTTCTTCATTGACGCCCATGACAATTGTGATGTCCTCATCCTTGGCGGGAGCGGTAATGATCACCTTTTTCGCGCCGGCATCCAGGTGAGCCTGAGCCAGTTCCCGGGTCCGGTACTTGCCGGTGCTCTCAATCACAATGTCGATGTTCTGTTCTTTCCAGGGTAATTCATTTGCTTCCCGGTAATTTGTGATCAGCACTTTTTGGCCGTTGATGACCAGATATTCTCCGTCTACAGAAGCTTCTCCCTGAAATCTTCCATAAATGGAGTCAAACCGCAGCTTGGCCAATGCCAGTTCTGCACTGGGCATCCCATTGATGCTGACCAGTTCCACATTGTTGTTCGGACGGTCCGCCAGGATCCTCACGACATTCTGACCGATTCGTCCGTACCCATTTACTGCAACTCGAATCATTTCATCCTCCAAATTTCAAACTTGATATGAGATACTCTCTACGACCATCTTTTCATATTTACTGTATTATTTCAACATTAAATCTGTTTTATTCGTAGCTTTTTTCTCTCGGACAGAATCCCGCAAATGGCCGTAGATTGCCATTATTTTGACAAGCTGAAGGAGTTGTCACTTGTACTATCTATACTATTTTTTTCGGTTAACAGTGTGATACATTTTGCAACAGAGGACTGAACAAAAACAGATCTTAACCGGTTTTGTATACCTTTCCATCATCTGACGTGACGGAAACTTTACCGGAAGTGTCAAAAAATAACAAATCACACGGTGTAAGCCGTGCGATTTGTTATTTTTTATTTGTAGGGTTTGATGTAACCTGTGATGGACTTGATGCCCATATTGTTCACTCTCGTTTTATACTGGTAGTCGGATTCGCCGGAGTTTCGGGGGATCAGCATATCCATGCGGTACTTCGAATCGAAGGATGAGCCGCCGCGATCCTCAATCGTGAAATCACCCCAGCCTGGCAGGCTGACTTTTGAGCGAAGGGGCCAGTAATTGGAAGCCAGTACGCCGTAGCGCAGGCGGGTTCCCAGTGCGGTGGTGGTCCAGCCGCCATTTTCGGAAGCGAGGTTGGTGTAGAAGGTGAAGGACCAGGTCATCTTGGTGTACCCGGCATAGGGATCGGTGGGGGCAGCGGGGGCTGAGACAGCCGGAGGAGCCGTGGGGTTGATCCAGGCGCCGGCCTGTCCTTCTGTTTTGGAT
This sequence comes from Clostridiaceae bacterium HFYG-1003, assembly GCA_024579835.1. Taxonomy (NCBI): domain Bacteria; kingdom Bacillati; phylum Bacillota; class Clostridia; order Eubacteriales; family Clostridiaceae; species Clostridiaceae bacterium HFYG-1003. The sequence continues at coordinate 2,348,848 of CP102060.1, read as the reverse complement.
ACATTCATCATACCATTGGAAGTTTTGTAGATATAGTAGCTGCCGGCGGCATAGGTTCCGACGGAGTTTGTACGAGCTGCCGCATCCGTGGCATTCATGTATTTGGGAGTATCGGCTGTCAGAGTATAGCTTTTCTGAGTTTCCCCTACAATCTGATTGGCAGTGGGGGTTTCCAGAACAGCGCTGTTCTCCGTAACCTGGAGGTAGCTTTTGTACACATAACCGGTCAGGTTGTTGAAGACCACCTTGTACCAGCTGTTGGATGGTCCGGCCAGAACCTGAACGGTCTGTCCGGCGGGGATCTTCAGCAGGCTGGAGTAGCCGGTGCCGGCACCTTTGCGCAGATTGACGGTTCCGGTGGTGAGACCGGTGGAGGTAAAGGTGATGTAGGAGGATGAAATATAGCCGATGGTCGAGCCTTCCTTGATCCTGGACCAGGATGAGTTATGGCTGATGACATCGATGGGCGTTCCGGCGGTCAGTTTCCGGATGATGGAATAGTTTGTGGAAGGTCCGACCCGGAAGTTGACTGAAGTTCTCGTTTCGCCCATGGCCGCTTCGGCCACCTGTGGATTGATATTTGATAATGCGAACGTCCCAGTTAAGATTGAGACGATAGCCAGTCCCTTGGCAATGGTCTTTATGACATGCTGACTGATCATAGCTACCTCCATCCTGGATTATTTTTATAAGTTGTTACTCTGAAATAAGTTTTACCAGTCTTTCCAATTAATGTCAAATTGGTTACAAAACCAGTTTTCCCGTTCCACCTCTCATCTTCACAACTCAACCAGAGCAGGAATGGCTGTCAAGTTACTGATACGAATGGTTTTGGAGCTTTTCTGTGGAAAATGTGATTCGCAGGCGTATTCATTTCTTTACAGGTGTTAATTTTTCAAAGGGCATTGATTTGCCTCGAAATACACAACTTTTTTACTGAAAAAACCATGGTTCGATCATGCTATAATGGGAGGGTAAATGAAACAAGCAGAGGTGACAAAACATGAAAATAGCAATCGGTAATGATCATGCAGCCTACGACTTTAAGCTCGAGATCCTGAAATACCTGGATGAGCTTGGCGTAGAATATGTGGATTTTGGAACTCATTCAAGGGATCGGGCAGATTATCCGGTATATGGCGAGATCGTGGCCAAGAAAGTGGCTTCGGGCGAATTTGAAAAAGGCATGCTGTTCTGCGGAAGCGGAATAGGCATTTCCATTTCCGCCAACAAAGTCCGGGGCATCCGTGCGGTGGTTTGTTCTGAACCCTATTCCGCCAAACTGTCCCGCATGCACAATGATACCAACATCCTGTGCATGGGAGCCCGCGTTGTCGGACCGGACCTGGCAAAAATGATCGTCGACGAGTGGCTCAAGGCTGAGTTTGAAGGCGGTCGCCATGCCGGTCGGGTTGAACTGATCCGCCAGATTGAAGCGTCCCAGGAAGCAGAGCAATACGTCTGCGGATCCTCCAACTAGGAGCGGCAAGTATAAGCAGAGAATGAGGGGAGACCAGGGCGTTCAGCCGGTCCCATTTCTCCGAATCACCAGCAAAGGCAGGCGGGCGATCCCCAAAGGGGTCACCTGCCTGCCTTGTTCTTTCGATTCTTGGCCTGCCGACCCGAATCAGCCGCATCAATCCATGAGATCTTATGAGGATGATCCGGGATGTTGGCGATGATTCAGCCGTGGCGGAATCCTGGGCCAGCGCAGCTGGGCGAAAGTCCTTCACATAACGGAATAACAGCACCGGCGCAGCTTGTGAACTGCGCCGGTGCTGCTTATGGATCAACCCAAGATCCAGGCGATTTGCCGGGGAGGGCTGTATCCTTCAAAGGGTGCTCTTAGGGTTCTGATTTGGGGAGAACATCTTCTTCTTCAATGATGTATTTGGACTCAACTTTGGCTTTGGCGTCCGGTTTGATCTGCTTGAAATATTTTTCGAATTCCTTGTAGACCTCTTCCTGCTTTGCCTCATCCAGTTCTTTGCGGACAATTTCAAAGAGTTCTTCTTCTTCCTCCTGAACGTGATGATACAACAGGTCTTTCAAAAGATGGACGTGAGCCTTCCACATGTCGTCATCTTCCGGCGTGTCCAGAATAATCTGCATGGTACGGCGAATTCCGGCATGTTCTGCCTTCAGGTTGTTCTTGACTTCCTTGACGTCCTTCTTATTGGACAGGGCATCAAACACCACCTGTTCTTCGGATTCGTGGTGAGCCAGGACAAAAGTTACCAGATCCTGAAAGATTTCCGGCGCTTTCTCTTCCTCATTGTCCATCTGCAGCATGTAATTTCGGATCTCATCATGTTCCTTCTTAATTTCATCTTGAATTTTCAATGCGTTCCACCTCACTCAATTGATTGCTTATGAATCAATTATAGAGAAGAATGCCGTTAGAGAATTAAAATAGATAATAGTTAACGAACCTTCTGTAATTTGTATAAGATTTTCAAAGTTCATTCACAGGGGTCCGTTTCCATGCGGTTCGGTTCGGCCGCTGATTAGAGGTTTGTTCGGTCAGGAAAGCTGATTCGGGGCGCGGTCATCACATGCCAATGGCAGGCGCAATGGCGCGCATGCCTTCAATGCATTCGCCGATGACATCGTTCAGTTCCATGCCGAGGCGTTCACACCCGTTGAGAATGATGCTGCGATCAACGCCGGCTGCAAAGGAAGGGGTTTTGAATTTTTTTGCGACGGATTTGACTTCCATATCCATCACGCTCCGGCTGGGGCGCATGTAGGCAGCTGCCGTGATCAGACCGGTGAGTTCATCAATGGTGTAAAGGACTTTTTCGACGGCTTCCACGGGCTCGACATCCGTGACCAGGCCATAGCCATGGCTCATGACCGCCCGAATGTAGTCTTGCGGCCAGTGATGTTCTTCCAGGATTTCTTTGGTTTTCGCGCAGTGCTGTTCCGGATATTTTTCATAATCCAGATCGTGGATCAGGCCGATGATGCCCCATTTGTCTTCGTCTTCGCCATATTTGCGGGCAAAGTGACGCATCACGCCCTCGACGGACAGGGCGTGCTTGATCAGGCTGTCGGTTTGATTGTACTCATTGAGCAGTGCCCAGGCTTCTTCTCTGGTTGGCATAGGATTTCCTCCGTATTATATGTGATGGGACTGTGATTTGATATGGTGTTCCGTTCATACAGGTGTTTCGGTGATACGGGTGTTTTGGTGATACAGGGCTTTCGTTTATAGGATTGTGCTTATTCAATCGTTGAGGCGGTGTGGTATCAAATCAGGCAGCATATGGAGCTATTTGAATATTAATGGCAATTATACATCGACTGATCGAACGGTTCAACTAAAAGTCATTGCTCAGGGCAAGGTGGATGATCCGGGTTTTCGAATCCAGATCCCATCGCTCTGAGGAGGCAGCCGTTTTGATCGGATATGCCATCTCCCGCGGAGCCAGTGAAAGCTGACTGTCCGGGTGCGGCAATGTCCCGGGGAGAGATTGCAACAGACAAAGGTGGGGCAGGTTTGGTATATTAAAGGAGAAGAGGTTGTTGAACAAGACCTCGGATGTCGAGCAGCAACTATTTAGAAAAGTAAAAACAGTGAAACGGAGGCTGAACATGCATCGAGAAGATCACGGTCTGGCAGAATTGCTGAAATATGAGAACATTGCGTGGTATGAGGATGGGGTGGTCCGGATTCTGGATCGCCGCGTTTACCCTTATGAAAAAAAGACGGTGGAGTGCCGCAGTCATCAGGAAGTAGCTCAGGCTATCACTGATATGGTGACTCAGAGCGGCGGACCATTTCTGGCGGTCCAGATGGGCATGGCTCTGGCCAGTCATGAAGCGAAAGACCGTCCGGTAGAGGAACGCATGGCTTATTTGGCTGAGGCGGCCCGGACGCTGTCTCAGGCCCGCCCCACCACGGCCGAAAAACTCCGCCTGATGACGGATCGCTCCCTGGCGGCTGCCCATATCGCCATGGAAAACGGCCGGGACCTGACTTCGGCCATCGTGGCGGATGCCATTGAGACCATCAACCGCCGCTACCATGAAGTTCGCCTGTTGGCGAATCATCTGGCTGCTCAGTTCCCGGATCAGGGGGTAGTCATGACCCAGTGCTTCGGGGAAACCATCGTCGGCATGATGCTTCTGGCCTGCCGTGGGCAGGGGAAGACCGTCCGCTTCATCTGTCCTGAAACCCGGCCTTTTCTCCAGGGCGCCCGCCTGACGGCTTCCGTCATCGCGGATATGGGATTTGAAGTTCATGTCATCACGGACAACATGCCGGCCTGGATCATGGCCCGCGAACAGGTGGATGTGTTGACCAGTGCGGCGGACATCATTACGATGGACGGTCATGTCGTCAATAAGGTAGGAACGTTCCAGCTCGCTCTGGCGGCGGCATATCACAACATCCCCTACTTTGTCACCGGCACGCCAAACTTTGAGCATGAGTCCGTTGAATCCATCGTGATTGAGGAACGGGATGTGGAACAGGTCAAAACTCACCTGGGCCGCAGCGTGGTCCGCGAAGGCGTCAACGCCTATTATCCAGCCTTTGACATTACCCCGCCCAAGCTGGTGAACGGTGTGGTCACCCCCAAGGGCATTTTCTCGCCCTATGACCTGAAAACCTACTATGGGGAAGGCGACGTCAGCACGGTGGTCGTCTAGATGAAAAACCGACCGATTGATAATTATTCTGTCGAAATGTATCAGGCTGCGGCCGACTATATTCTGGAGCGGGCCGGAACCAGACCGGACATCGGACTGGTTCTGGGCTCCGCCCTGGGGAACCTGGCCCAGCTGATTGAGAATCCCGTGATCATCCCTTATGCCGAGATTCCGAATTTCCTGACTTCCACGGTGGCTTCTCATGCCGGCCAGTTGATCCTGGGCACCCTGGAAGGCAAACGGGTCATGTGCATGTCCGGCCGGTTCCATTATTATGAAGGCTACGACTTTGAGGATCTGGTGATTCCGATGCGGGTGATGCAGTGCTGCGGCGTGCAAACCGTGATTCTGACCAATGCCGCCGGAGCAATTAATGAGTCTTACCGGCCGGGGGACATCATGATCATCAGCGATCATCTCAAACTGACGGGAGCCAGCCCCCTGCGCGGCCCCAACCGGGAGGAGTTCGGACCCCGGTTCTTTGATGTGTCCGATCTCTATACCAAACGGCTGCGTGGCCTGGTTCGAACCTGCGGCGAGAACCTGGGGCTGTCCCTGCGGGAAGGGGTTTACTACTTCGCCGTAGGCCCGCAGTTTGAAACGCCGGCTGAGATCCGGGCCATGCGCATCCTGGGGGCGGATGCCGTGGGAATGTCTACCGTGACGGAGGCGCTGACCTGCGGACACATGGGAATGGATCTGATTGCTCTCTCCCTGATTACAAACATGGCTGCCGGAGTGCTGGATCAGCCGGTGACTGGTGAAGAAGTCGACGAAACCGGCAGGCGTTCGGCCGCGGACTTTTCCGCACTGATTCGGGAGATCGTCAGCCGTCTGGAATAAGATTCTGGTCCAGGGGACATTTTCTGAACCCATCGTCCGAGCCTCCGGCAAGCCGAATCAATGAATCGGCTCATGAATCGGCTCATGAATCGGATCCATGGGCAGGTTGAATCCGGAGGACGGATCGAATAGCCGGATCAGACAGCCGGATCAGACATCTGGATCAATCAGCACAAATCGATTGCCGAAGTACTTGAACTGAAGTGCAGAACCAATCCCCGGTCGGGTTCTCGGCCGGGAACCATGAATGCGAGGAATAACATGCTGTTTCAAAATGTGACATTATATGACGGAACCGAGATCCGGACGGGTCAGGCGGTTCGAATCGAGGGCGGGATCATCACCTGGATGGGGGCGCAGCCCGCACCTGCCATAGCCGGTGAAGAAGTTAAGGACGCAAGCGGCACGGTGATGCTGCCAGGCTTTGTCAACACGCACAGCCATATCCCCATGACCCTGATGCGGGGCTACGGCGAGGGCCTGCCCCTGCAACGATGGCTGTTCGAGAAAATGTTTCCCTTTGAGGATCAGCTGACGGCTGAGGATATTACCTGGGGAACCCGCCTGGGACTGCTGGAGATGATTGCCTCGGGAACGGTCAGTTACTCGGATATGTATTACTTCATCGATGAAATTGCCCAGGCTACGGTGGAAGCCGGAATGAAGGCCAACATCGGCCGCGGCATTACTTCCCGGCCGGATGCCAAAAGTTTTTCCCAACACATCGGCCGGATTGAGACGGAAGCACTGGATGCCCGGGTCCGGGCCATGGGATGGGATTCTCTCATCCGGGTGGATCATACGATTCACGCCGAATACACCACGGATGAAGCCTTGGTCCGGGAGGTGGCGGATTATACCAGAAGCACGGGTCGGATCATTCAGGTTCACGTGTCGGAGACGCTGTCAGAGCATCAGGCCTGCGTGGATCAGCACGGCATGACGCCGACCGAGTATTTCAGCCGCTGCGGTCTCTTTGACGGGCCGGCGGTCGCCGCTCACTGCGTCCATGTCACAGATTCGGATATTCTTCTGCTCCGGCAGCATGATGTCACAGTAGCGCACTGTATTTCCAGCAATCTGAAGCTGGGGTCAGGTCTGATGCCGCTGCGCCGGATGCTGGATCAGGGGGTGCGGGTGACGCTGGGGACGGACGGAGCTGCTTCCAATAATAATTTGAATTTTATGGAAGAAATCCATCTGGCAGCCATGGTTCACAAAGGGGTGGAACGGGATTCCCTGTTCCTGAGCCCGGCACAGATTCTGGCCATGGCAACGCGCAACGGCGCGCTGGCGCAGGGACGCACGGAAACGGGCGAACTGCGGGTCGGCGCGGCGGCTGATCTGATCCTGATTTCCACCTGCTCTCCCCAGATGACTCCCTGCTATGATCCGCTGGCCAACGTGGTTTACTCTGCCGGTCAGGGCGATGTGGCTCTGACCATGGTCAACGGTCGGATCCTGTATGAGAAGGGAGAGTTCAAGACCTTGGACGAAGAGAAGATCCGCTATATGGCCAACCGTTCCCAGCAGCGGATTGTCGGCATCCTGGAAGGCGACCTCTCATGAGGCTGCAGTCGGTCCGCGAGGAGCTGGTCCATTATGGCAGACAGCTTCTGGAATGTCGTCTGACCACCGGCACCGGGGGTAATCTGAGCATTTTTGACCGGACCTCGGGGCTCATTGCCATGACGCCTTCCGGTCTGCCCTACCCGGAAACCCGGCCGGAGGATATCCTGCTGCTGGATCCGGACGGAAGGGTCATTGAGTGTGCACCGGGGCGGCAGCCAACCAGCGAGTGGGAGCTTCATCTGGCCATTTATCGGGCCCGGCCCGATGTCTGCGCCGTGGTCCATACTCATTCCGTCCATGCGACGGCCCTTGCCTGTGCCGGGCAGGAAATCCGCAATGTCCACTATCTGGCGGCCGTGGGCGGCAGCCGCATCCGCTGTGCGCCTTATGCCACCTACGGCACACCGGAACTTGCCGGGCTGTGCCTGGAGTATCTGGGCAGGAATCATGCGGTACTCCTGGGCAATCACGGACTCGTCACCGTGGCCGGAGATCTTCCGGCGGCCTTCGGCCGGGCAGAGCATCTGGAATATGTCGCTCAGCTGCAGATTCTGACGGAAGCCCTGGGCGGAGCCCGCTTGCTGAGCCAGGACCAGATGCAGGAAGTCCGGGATCGATTCCGGTCCAATCCCTATCGCTAATCGATTCAGGGATGGCAGTAAAGGGAGGCCGAATAGCGATCCCGCAACCCGGACCGACCGGATGGGAAGGACTGCCGGCGTCGATGAAAGAACTCTTATCAGAAAGTAAAATCAGCGAACCCAACGTTCGGGCTGACAGCCTGCTCGCCGGGTTCGTTTTTTCTTCCCGGGGCTGTGAGAAGGTGCGGCGCACGCTCTCGACACGTACGGCCGGTTGAAACCGGCAGACGGTCATCATTCCTCGATCCCATTAAACATCCATGTTTTTCATCATCCTCCCCAGGCTGCGTACTCTATCCCGCTGTGACAGGACGGATCCAAACAGCATTGCCGTTTGTCATTCAGTAACTGTACTAATAGAAGAGGATGGAAACTGTTGCAATAGGACTGTTTGATTTTGGTTATAATGATTTTTTTTCGATACAATGAGTCATGCAGCGATGAACTCACTGTTTGATCAAGGGTCATCCAAATAAGAAGAATTGTTTGGCAGGGCTGATTTGCCGGTTTTCTAAAAATAATGATATTTTTCACGTATAATTTAATTTTTGAACTTTTTTAGTGATTTTTATATAAGTATTCCTGAATTATGGTACACTATTTCAGGTAACTGTGTTAAATATGTCTCGAGCTTCCGGGTGAGATGATTGCCTGATCCAGCGAGGGACTGACACATTCGCTCACTGTTCTTTTTACCAATTAAGGGGGATTTTTCATGCAAACTGCTCTGATCATTATTCTGTCGGCCCTGGCTTCTCTGGTGTCCATCCCGGTGGGTAACGGAGGATTTCGGATTACCTTCGGAATTGTTGTCCTGATTTCCGCGCTTCACCTGTTCAAGCCCAGGCACCCGCTGGCACTGGCCCTGGCGACCGGACTGGCGGTAACCCTGGCGAGAATCTTCATGGATTCCATGTCCATGGAAATGACGGCGGCACTGGCTTCCAGTTATTTGCTGGAGATTGCCTTCTACGTGGCGTATGCCTGGATCTACCGCTGGGCGGTCACCACCAATACCTCGCCTTATCCGCTGCCTTTGGCCGTGGCCCTGGTTCTGTGCGATACCGGCGCCAACACCATTGAATTTTCTCTGAGGCATCTGGCCTCGGACACGATCTGGGATACCACCTCCTTCTCCGCGATTCTCCTGGCAGCTTTTGTCCGCTCGGTGGTCATTGTGTTTGTGATTTGGCTCAGCAATTACTTTTCGATGCGAAAATCCAGTGCCAGATAGGAGGGCGATCAAATGGAATTTTTAAACTCAATCAGCGCTTTCCTGTGGAACTACATCCTGCTGTTTGCTCTGCTGGGGGTCGGTCTGTACATGACCGTCCTTCTGAAGTTTCCTCAGTTTACCCGAGTTCTGCCGGCCATCACCAAACTGATCGGTGACATCAAATCCGGCAGGAAGGTCGAAGACGGACGGATGACGCCGTTCCAGTCCCTGGCCACTGCCGTGGCGGCTCAGGTTGGTACGGGAAACATCGTCGGAGTTGCCACCGCTATTGCGGCGGGCGGACCGGGGGCGGCCTTCTGGATGATTCTCTCTGCCTTTTTCGGCATGGCAACCATCTTTGCGGAGGCGGTCCTGGCTCAGATTTACCGCCATCAGTCCGATACCGGTGAACTGAGCGGCGGTCCGGCCTACTATATCCGGGATGGTTTAAAGAGCAAGGTTCTGGCCAGAATTTTTGCGGTGTTTGCCATCCTGTCCCTGGGGATTGTCGGCATCATGGTTCAGTCCAATGCCGTCGTGGTGTCGCTCAATGAATCCTTCGGAATTCCCATGCCCTGGGCTACTGCGGGCCTCCTCGCCCTTGTCGGCGTCATTCTCACCGGCGGCATGGAACGCATTGCCGGATTCTCGGAAAAAGTAGTTCCGCTGATGGCCGGCGCCTATGTCCTTGGCAGTCTGCTCATCGTGGTGATCAACATCACGCAACTGATCCCGGCGCTTCAGCTTATTCTGGTTTCAGCTTTTTCGCCTCAGGCCATCGGCGGCGGAGTCCTGGGAATCACCGTGCAGGAAACCGTTCGATTCGGGATTGCCCGCGGCCTGTTCTCCAATGAAGCCGGAATGGGATCAACCCCTCATTCTCATGCAGTCGCCCAGACAGATCATCCGGCGGAGCAGGGATTCATTGCGATGATCGGTGTCTTTATCTCGACGTTCATGATCTGCACCTCAACGGTCATGGTCAATGTCCTCTCAGGCAGCTATGACGCCACGATTTCCGCGGCGGAGATGTCAAAGACGGCTACGATCATGACGCAGAATGCGTTTACCAACGGCTTTGGAAATTTCGGCGGGGCTTTTTTATCGGTTTCCTTGTCCAGCTTTGCCCTGACCACCATCGTGGGCTGGTACTTTTTCGCGGAGTCCAATGTCCGGCTGATCTTTAAAGACAAGAAAATCTTCATCATTGGATTTAAGATCATCGCCCTGTCGTTCCTGGTGGTGGGGCCATTCATTGACCCGGACAACCTTTGGAAGCTCTCCGACTTATTTACGGGGTTGATGGCGCTGCCCAATATCGTCGCCCTGATCTTCCTGTCCCGACAGGTGGACTGGATCCTGAAGGATTATGATCAAAAAAACAAGCTGGGCGAACTGAAATGGCCCGATCTGAATGAGCTGCCCGGACGCCGGCCCAAGAAAAGCTAATCTTGGCTGTCAGCTGTCGCCGAAATAATAAAACCGGCGGGATCTCTGGTCCCAGCTCATCCATGACAGCTTGAAACGGCTTTGGCACATTCCTGATTTGAATTGAATCACCCGAGAACCTGAGAATCTTCCCGAACGGAGGAACCTCAGGTTCTCTGCTGTTGGGAGATCAAACGGCAGAACCGGCCGCAACTGCAAGACAAGCCTGATCCTGATGTCCCGGAAAACGCATAATGGGCTGTCCACTGGTTTTGCTATACTGAAGCTGAAGAGGGAGTGAGTATCATGTACGTTGCAATCATTGGAAACCTGGTTGGATCACGGCAGGAAAATGACTGTCGGGAAATTGATCCTCAGCTGAACACTATTCTGGACCAGATCAACGGAATATATCATGATCAGCTGGCCAGCCGATTTAGCCTGACCCGTGCCGATTCGTTTCAGGGGTTGCTGGAATCACCGGAAGAGGTGATGAACATCCTGTTTAAGTTGAAGTTTCAGCTTCATCCGGCCAAGATCCGGTTCGGAATTGGCCTGGGAGACGTCTCAACCCAGAATGATTCCGGTCAGTCCGATGCCGTTGCACCGGTCTGGCAGGCGGCCCGGCGGATGCTCGATGAAGTGAAGCGGAAGGAAGCCGGGAAAAAAGCTCTTCATCTCGATATGCTGTTCGGCCACCTGAAAGATAAGCAAAGTCTGGATTCGCTCAATGCCGGATTGTGTCTGATGCATTTCATGGAGACCGGCTGGACGGACAAACAGTGGGTCAACATTTATGACAGCCTGATCCTTGGGCTGAATCAGTCAGAGATCTCACAGCAGCGCGGCGTGAATCAGAGCACGATTCACCGGAGCCTGAACTCCGCCGGCTACTATGAATATGAGCAGGCGTTTCATACCTTTCAGAATCTGCTCGATCGAATGAAATGAGGTCAGGCATCAAGTCCATGATCAGCCAATTCATAACAGGACAAAAGAACCATTGATAAGCCACGAATGCGTATGGTCTCAATGGTTTTACTGTTTTCTGCGCCAAGAAAGCTTTTTATATTTTGTTGCTCCATATCGGGTGATAAAAATGAATTTGAAGATAGATAAATTTTGAAAATTATAAGAAATTATTTCGGGTAGAATCTTTATCTGCTAAGTTTTAATTAGCTTGATACACATCAGCAGACGAATCGTTAAGGGGTGTGATTTGATCAACGTTCAGTATTTGGATTCAGGGACAGCATCTAAGTTTGATGCAGGCGTAGATTTCACGGCAGGTGTTTCATTTATTGCTGGGGATGAAGCCGGGGGAACCGGATCCGTTCCGGATCGTTTGGCGGTGTATGGGGAGCAACTTTCTGATGACGGAGGATATGAAGATTTGCTAATTGACGGAGCCCGTTTTGCGGATGGTTCTTATGCACCATTCTGCCCGAATTATGGTATTTGATCATGGCACAGAAATCTATATTAATGATTTTAGTTTTAGTCGGGATTATCATTGGCGAGTATTTCGGAAAGCAATATTTTAAAGATCACAGGATCATGAGAAACATAATTCTTTCCGTTGGCTTGGTATCAATGTTGTTAGCCTTTTATGTAATATTCAAATAAATAGAAGAAGCTTTGTCCGATATCAAGCCATTAAACAGAAACTGGGTTCCTGGAGGGGAGGTCAGTCCGCAGACATAAACCCTGGAATGGTTGGATCCGAGACGGCATGCTTCCTGCTGGTTGCAGCTAAGCGAGGTACCTTTGATTCCCTTCAGATGAGATGAACTTATCCAGGAGTTGTTATGAGCCATCCTGTGTCAAATATTTCATCCGGATCGATGGATGAGCCTGAGAGATGGCAGAATACGGTTCTTTGAGTTGCTTTACAGCTCATTCCCAAAGCATGGGTCATTACACAAGTTTTCGAACGGTATCTATCATAGTTATAAAAAAGTCCGCTCCGGCCCGTTTTTTCATAATTTAGTGAAAAGAAAGGCCTGAGGGGGCTTCTTTTATAGACATCACGTTGTGAAAGTCTTGATAAATCATCAGTTTGGCAAGGTTTTCGTCTAATTATTGTTATTTGTGAAGCATAATAATAAGAAAATAGGTGTCATTGTTTTGTAACTTTTGCTATAATGAATTTGTATTTTACATAAAGTTCATTTTATGCAATTTTTTTTGCGGTTTTCATGGACTGAGATCGTGCGGAACGTCCCGTACGAAGACTTTAAAGTTGGCATTACTCCTCTGCAATCGTTCATAGCTTTTTAACTCACTGACATCCCAGGAATATGAAAGGTGGTTGGGTATGAAAAACCTCAGGAAGATCCTCTCAAGCTTGTTGCTGCTCTTATTCTTTTTCAATTTTTTCCCGCAGTTGGCTTATGCTGACAGTCAGGAGGCGGTCACAACCGTTGCCTTGAACTTCCGGGATCAGGGAACGGTTTACAGTAATGTACTGTCCGCCATTCCGGCCGGTGAATCGCTCACCGTTCTGAAAACCGAAGGAAACTGGGCTCAGGTTCAGTATGAAGACCAGACCGGATGGGTAGCCGCCCGTTATCTGGCACCCACCGAAGAAGTTGCCAAAACGGTGACTCTGACGAATCTCAAAGCTGACACACTGCGCAAGGAAGCCAGCAGCAAAGCGGCTGCTCTTGCAAAATTGCCGAAGGGAACGAAAGTTAATCTCGTTTCCGTTGAAAAAGAATGGTACAAAGTAGAGTTTAAGGGCAAGACCGGCTATGTCTTCGCTGCCGGCTGGATCGATGCTCCCTCTGCTGCCAGACCAGTCGCCAAGGCTGCTCCGATTCCGCTTGAAGGAACCATTGAAGTTTATAACACGACCAATGTCTATATGAATGCCTACGACGCCATGGCCAAGAAAGGCTCCGTCGGAACCTATCCGGCCGGTGAATACCACATTTACCGCAATTTTTCCGGTATGCTGAACGTAACCCGCCATCCTGACGTACCAGGCGCCTGGATCAATCCGGAAGAAATCCGGGATGACGCACCGTCTCTGGTCAAGCCGGGAACAACTACGGCGACCGTAACCAAACCATCTGTGATGACTTCGGAAGTGACAAGCGGTGAATACCAGCTGCTCACCTACGTCAACACCTATGTTTCCGCCTACGATGCCCAGAATGATCTGAACCGTGTCGGCAAATACGCCCCCGGAAAGTACTATGTGTACAAGAATTACGGCGGCATGCTCAACATTTCCAAGACAGCCGGTGAAATAGGTGCCTGGATCAATCCGGCCCAGAACGTCGCCCCGGTCGAACCGGTGACTCCGCCGGCCTCGGAAGCGGATCAGATCGTGGCCAACGCAACAGTCAATGTCCGCAAAGGCCCTTCTGCTTCCTTCAAGGTTCTGAGAACTCTTCCCACCGGATCCAGCGCGGTCATGGTTGGACGTGAGAGTAACTGGATCAAGATTGAATACAAGGATCAGATCGGCTACTCTTATATCAACTACTGGAACATACCCAAGGCGACCCTTGCCAAATATCCGGTGAAAACCACGACTCCGGGCACCTCGCCTGACGGTTCGGGCACCGATAGTCCGACAACTACCAAGAAGCTCAAGGTATTCCTGGATCCGGGTCACAACGGAGTTGCCCAGGGGGCTGTCTCAACGGTGACCGGGGAGCTGGTCGATGAGACCACCATCAACTACCGGGTTGCCATCCTGGCGAAAGAGATTCTGGAAGACCGCGGCTATATGGTCTACATGTCCAAATCCAGTCTGAACCAGACAGTCAGCCTGACGGAGCGGACAAACCGGGCCAACGAGCTGGGTGTTGACATTTATGTTTCCATCCACTGCAACGCCTACACCGATCCGGCTTCCCGCGGTACCATCGGGTTCTATGCCGGGGAAAAACTCAATCCCGCCACCAGCGACTGGCAGGCCAAATCCGCGCTCCTCTCCCAGAAACTGGCAGACAGCGTAGGCAATGTCATCGGCCGCAGCAAAATCGTCAAGGATACCAGCTATGGCAAATCCTTCGCGGTCAACCGTCTCACCACAATGCCTTCGACCCTTCTGGAGCTTGGCTTCATCACCAACTACCAGGACGCCATGATCCTGAATTCCTCTGCCAATCAGAAGGATCTGGCCCGGGAAGTGGCCAACGGCATTGACAATTATTTCGGAAGATAACAGAACTTATTCCCACCATAAAATGTATAAATAGAACGGAGCCTCCGGTTGTGCCAGAGGCTCCGTTCTATTTATGTGCCGGCTTTTGCCATAGAATTGCCACGGCTGAGAAGGGTTCTATCTGATTTTTTTAATGAAAAAAAGGTATGATAGGAATGACAAGATCCACGTTGAAGAGATCTAGTCTGACAAGATCTACTTTGACTGGTCCAGATTGACTGGTCCACTTTGACTGGTCCACATTGACCGATCCACTGTGACCGGTTCGTATCGTCGGACTGTGTTATCTGGAGGAACAGAATCAAAACAAATGGCGTTGCCCACCGGCAGAAAGGAGAAACTCATGGGAAAGACCATATATATTGCGGATGATGACCATAACATCCGAAAGCTCATCGAAGGCTTTCTGACGCGGGAAGGCTACGAGGTGGAGGCGTTCGCGGATGGGGAGCAGCTGATGGAACGATTCGGCATCAGGGAGCCGGATCTGGTGATTCTGGATGTCATGATGCCGGGCCGGGACGGCTTTTTGATCTGCGATGACATTCGCCGGCAGAGCTCCGTGCCCATCATCATGGTGACGGCCCGGGATACGGATACCGATTTTGTGCTGGGGATTCAGCTCGGGTCGGATGATTACATCACCAAACCCTTTTCCCCGATGACCCTTACCATGAAGGTGCGGGCGATCTTCCGGCGCATCGAGCTGGATAAAGGGGAGCAGCCTCAAAAAGAACTGGCCTACGAAGACATCGTAATTCACCCAGAGCAGAAGCTGGTCACCATTGCCGGAGCCAATGTGGATCTGGCACCCAATGAGTATGCTCTGCTGAAGTATCTGGTGGAAAATCAGGATCGGGCGGTCTCACGGGAGGAGCTGCTGGACAAGGTGTGGGGTTACAGTACAGTGGTGGAAACCCGCGTCACGGATGATACCCTGAAGCGGCTGCGCAAGAAAATGGGCGATTCTCAGGCGGTCATCGAGACGGTCTGGGGTTTTGGCTTTCGCCTGAATCAGAGGAAGAGCAATGAGTAAGCGGCCAAAAATCGGAAATACCATGCTGCTGTATTTTTTCACTACGATCCTGGCGGTGTTCATCCTGGTTGCCCTGGGGTTCAATGTGGCGGTTCGCGGTCATGTGGTGGCGCTCCTGAATCAGCAGCTGGAGGAAGCCAAGGCGCTGGTGTTGGAGTTTGCCCAGCAGTCGCAGATTCCCCGGGGCCCCAACCGGAGCTCCATGTTTCATCGGATGATGATCCAGAACAGCGCCGATTCCAGTGTCAATATTCTGTTCCTGAATGAAGCGGGCGAGCTGACTTTGCCGCTGGTCAACAGCGCGGAGGAGACAGCGGCCGAAATTCAGGGAATGGGAATGGGAATGGGCTGGCAGGGGGGACGAACCAATCCTTCGACCAAACCGGCAACGAACCCGGGAACCACCCAGGGTCCGATGTTGCGGCTGGATGCTGCGTCTTACCGGGAAAGCCTGGCCGTTCATGAATATGTCCAGGAAACATCCTATCAGCTGGCGGATGATTCCGTCCGGACCGCCAGCATTGGCGGCGAAAACTATTACCTGCAGAGCATCCCTTTTTCCGAAGGAGAGGATCCGGAGTACGTGCTGGCTTTTATCGACGGTGAAGTCTACGACCGGTTCATCGGGAATGCCCTGTGGATTCTGACCTTTATCATGGGACCGGTACTGGTGGTGACCTTCTTCGTCGTGCGTTACCTGGCTCAGCGTCTGGCCAATCCCATTGCCCGGCTCCAGGGTCTGTCCAAGCAGCTGGGACGGGGTGTGTTTGAGGGCGAGGACTTTCATCTGCGCGAACAGGAACTGGTGGATCTGAATGAATCGCTCAATGAGGCGGCTCATCAGCTGAAGGACTACCATGCCAATCAGAAAACTTTCTTCCAGAATGTGTCCCATGAGCTGCGCACCCCCCTGACCGGAATCCGGGGCTATGCCGAGGGCATCAAGTACGGGGTGTTTACAGCTGACGAGGCGGCGGATGTCATATTGGAAGAATCGGGCAAGCTCGAGAAACTGGTGGAAGATATCCTGTATCTGTCCCGGATTGAGTCCAATGAGAGCCTTCTGGGCGAACGGACGCCCCTCCGACTGTCCGAACTGCTGCTGGAAGCCCGGGAGGATTCAGCGCATGATGCCCGCCTGAGCCAGAAGACGATTGAGGTCGTGGTTCACCAGGATCCGAGAATTTGCGTCTATTACGAGGAACTGCACCGGGCCTTGCAGAATTTGGTTTCCAACGCCGTGCGCTACGCCGATTCCCTCATTCAGCTGGAAGGCACAGTGCGGGACGATCAGGTGGTAATCACCGTCTCAGATGACGGCCACGGCATTGTGCCGGGCAGCGAGGAGAAGATCTTCCAGCGTTTTACCAAAGGCCCCGGGGGACGGCACGGCATTGGTCTGTCCATTGCCGAGGCAGCCGTGGAACGCCACGGCGGAACCATTGCCGCGAAAAACCGGACGGACGGACCGGGGGCGGTGTTTAGCATTACCCTTCCGCTGCAGAAGCTGCAGCATCTGTAATCAGCAGGCAGGACAGGTCAAAGGCAGAAGCCCGGGCCTGTCCTGCCTATTTGTCCTGGGGGCAGGGGACGGGTATAATGAATCTATCACCACGGTCAGAAGGCCTGACTGGTCTATGAAACAATCGAAAGCAGAAGGGGGAGGGCGATGGAACAACAGATTATGGAGCTGATCCGGAAGGAACGGCTGATCCTGCCGGGACAGCGGATTCTGGTGGCGCTGTCCGGCGGCCCGGACTCCGTCTGCCTGTTCCACCTCCTGGCAGAGTGGCAGGAGGCTCTGGGCATTTCTCTGGGGGCAGTCCACGTCAACCATGGGCTGCGCGGTATGGAATCCGACGGCGAGGAAGCCTTTGTTCGAAATTTGGCCAAAGCAAGGCGCATTCCCTGCTTTATTCATACAGAAGATGTTCCGGCCCGGGCGCGCCGTCTCGGTCAGAGCTTCGAACTGGCCGCACGGGAAGTGCGCTACGAGTTCTTTGAAGAAATCATGCGCCTGGAGAGCTATGATAAAACGGCGCTGGCGCATCACCGCAACGATCAGGCGGAGACCATCCTGCACCGGCTGATTCGGGGATCGGGCCTCAATGGCCTGGCCGGCATGCGCCTGGAGCGGGACGGGAAATACATCCGGCCGCTGCTGATGACATCCCGGGCGGATCTCGAAGCCTGGCTGAAAGGTCGGGGACTGGAGTACCGGCTGGATTCGAGCAATGACAACCGGGAATACACCCGGAATCGAATTCGCCTGGAGCTAATCCCTCAGCTGGAGTCTTATAATCCCGATATCGTCAGCACCCTGGGTCAGATGAGCCGTTCCCTGGACTGGGACCGGGACTATCTGGAACAGGCGGCCGCAACGCTCGCCAGGACGCAGATCCGACAGGAAGGCGACAAGGTGATTCTGGCCGGCGAAGCCTTCGGTGAGCACCGGGCCATGACTTCGCGCCTGGTGTTTGCGGCCCTGGCTCAGCTCAAGGGCAGCCGGCTGGATCTCTCAGCCAGTCAGGTGGAGGATATCCTGGCTCTGGCTGCCGGACAGACCGGACGCCGGCTGGATCTGCCGGGAGGCGTCACCGTCTACAATCATTACGGCCAGCTGGAATGGTCCCTGAAACGCGATGCAGCCGGGATCGAGCCGACGGATGAGGTTCGGGTGGATCTGAGCTTTCTTCCGGAAACGGTGGAATTCCCGCCGTACCGGATTCGGCTTGATTTTGAGCCGCCGCAGGGTACGGCAACCCGCCTGGATGTCACGGGTCTGCAGGAACTGATCATCCGCCGGCGCCGGGAAGGCGACCGGATCCTGCTGCCGGGGATGTCGGAGCCGAAAAAGGTCCGCCGCATCTTTATCGACCGCAAGGTGCACCGCGAAGACCGTGACCGGGTTCCCGTATTCACCGATGAAGCGGGCCGGATCCTGTATATTCATCCGGGAATTTGCGGGGAAGCATTTAGAATTACCCAAAATACTGATAAAATACTATATATTACAGTGATGGAGAATACGAATCATGATGAAAACGGATCACAACATGTATGATGACATTCAGGAAATCCTGTTTGATCAGGAGCAGCTGGCGCAAAAGTGCCAGGAACTGGCCAATCAGGTCAACGAAGACTACAAAAATAAGGAGCTGGTGCTGGTCGGCATTCTGAAGGGCTCCTTTATGTTTATGTCCGATCTGGTCAAGCGGACCACCATCCCGCTGGAAATTGAGTTCATGGCGGTATCAAGTTACGGGTCCTCGACCGAAAGCTCCGGCGTTGTCCGGATTTTGAAGGATCTGGATACCGATATCAAGGGCAAGCACGTGCTCCTGGTGGAAGACATCATTGACTCGGGCACGACGCTGACCTATCTGATGGATTATCTCAAAGGCAGAGGAGCGGCCTCCGTGGAAATCATGTGTCTGCTGGACAAGCCCGCCCGGCGTACCCAGGTGCTGCCGGTGCGGTATGTGGGCTATGTCATTCCCGATGCCTTCATCATCGGCTATGGCATCGACTATGCCGAGCGCTACCGGAACCTGCCCTTCGTGGCAACATTAAAGGAAGAAGTTTACAGGAGTAAGGATTAATGGAACAAAAACCACAGCTGCCACTGTCCCGACTTGCCATCATGAGCCTGATACTGCTCGTTCTGATCGGCTTTGCCCAGCTTCTGCCCGGAGCGGTTGCCTCGGTGGACTACAATCAGTTCATCTCCCAGGTGAATGAAGGCAAACTGAGCAGCGTGCGGGCGTTTCCCAATGGGTCCTACATGACCCTGACGGGCCTGTCGGCTCAGGATAATAAAGAAACCAAGACGGTGATGCTCACGGAGACCTATCGTACCCTGGTAGAATCCAACAAGGAACTGGCTGCCAAAGTCACACTGAGCGAACCGGCCGGATCCCAGAGCATCGTTTCGCAGCTGGCTCCGTTTCTGTCGATGCTACTGACGCTGGGACTGCTGGTGTTCTTTGTCGGTTTTCTGATGCGGAACAACAACCAGGGACCCAAGTCGGCGGCCAATTTTGGCAAAAGCAAAGCCCGGCTGGTTAACCCGGAGCAGAACGATGTTACGTTTGCTCAGGTGGCCGGAGCCGAAGAGGAAAAATTTGAGCTGATGGAAGTGGTCGACTTCCTCAAGAATCCGGCCAAGTACCAGAAGCTGGGAGCCAAGATTCCCAAGGGACTGCTGATGGTGGGATATCCTGGTACCGGTAAGACGCTGCTGGCCCGGGCTGTGGCCGGCGAAGCCGGGGTGCCGTTCTACATCATCTCCGGTTCGGATTTCGTCGAAATGTTTGTCGGTGTCGGCGCCTCCCGCGTCCGCGACCTGTTTGATCAGGCCAAGCGCAACGCGCCCTGCATCGTTTTTCTGGATGAAATCGACGCCGTCGGCCGCCAGCGCGGCACCGGCTTTGGCGGAGGCCACGATGAACGGGAGCAGACGTTGAATCAGCTTCTGGTGGAAATGGACGGATTTGAGGAAAATCAGGGCATCGTCGTCATGGCCGCCACTAACCGGGCAGATGTGCTGGACCCGGCGCTGCTTCGTCCCGGCCGGTTTGACCGGCAGATCCACATTGATCTGCCGGATTCCAAGGGGCGGGAAGAGATCCTGAAGATCCATACCCGCAACAAACCCCTGGGGGATGACGTCAACCTGAAGATCATCGCGAAAACTACCACCGGATTTTCCGGAGCGGAGCTGCAGAATCTGGCCAATGAGGCGGCCCTCTTGGCTGCCCGGGAAGCCAAGCCCTATATCTCCATGGCGCACTTTGAAGAAGCCCGGACCAAAGTCCAGCTGGGACCCGAGAAAAAATCCCGGGTGCAGACCGACGAGAGCAAGCATCTCACGGCCTACCATGAGGCCGGGCACGCCATTGTGGCGCGCAGCCTGCCTACCATTGATCCGGTCACGGAGATTTCCATCATTCCGCGGGGCCGGGCCGGAGGCTATACCATGCACATCCCCCTGGAGGATACGAGCTATACTTCCCGGACCTCCCTGCTGGATGATCTGGCGACTCTGTTTGGCGGACGCTGCGCCGAGAAGCTGATCCTCAATGACATTTCCACCGGTGCCAAGAGTGACATCGACCGGGCTTCCAAGATTGCCCGGGCCATGGTCAAGGAATACGGCATGAGTGATGTCATCGGCAACCTGTCCTTCGGCGATGCCGAAGAAGTCTTCCTGGGCCGGGACATGGGACGTCAGCAGCCTTATTCCGAAGCCATGGGCGACCTCATTGATCAGGAAGTCAAAAAGCTGGTGGATTCAGCCTATCACAAGGCCGAGGAAATTCTGAAGCGCGAGGGGGAAAAGCTCCATCTCGTCGCGCAGAGTCTCCTGGCGAAGGAAACGCTCCAGGCTTACGAGTTTGAAGCACTCTTTACCACCGGCAAGCTGCCGGAGCCTCTCACCGAGGTCGAAGCCCGCAAGGCCAATGAAAAGGTGCTGGAAGACTATTCCCGGCGCAAGCGACAGGCCCTGGGCAATCTCCGCCAGGCGGCAGGGACGGCTTAAAGCGCCGGACCGATGCGCAGGCGATGGATGCTCCTGTATCTCTGAGCAGTCTGAGACAGACCGGACCAGGAAATTCATCGCAATGGCCTGAACCGGAGAATAAAATGAATAAATATGTCATGAGCAGCATCCGTTTTCCGGAGCTGCTCATTTTTACCATGTTCTTAAAAATGACAGGGGAGTTGCGTCAGCGGACCGTCATATTGAGAAGAGTTGTTAACAGAGATTTAAAATTGAATCAATATGCCATTTCGGCTTGAGTCTATGCCGTTTTCTGTTTAAACTTAATGTAGCATAATATTTTAATCCGTCAGGAGGAGCTTATGGGACTGGAAGCCGGAATGAAACATACAACCCAAATCACCGCAGCACCGCAGCATTCTGCGGCAGCACTGGGATCAGGGGATCTTGAAGTACTGGGAACACCGGCTCTGATCGCATTCTTAGAATCAAACTGCAAGGACTCGGTCCGGTCGTTTCTGCCGGAGGGTTCAACCACCGTCGGAATTCACCTGAACTTCGACCACCTCAAGGCTTCGCCCATCGGAGCGCAGATTACCTGCACCTCCGAGGTGACTGAAGTCAAAGGACGCCTGATTCATTTCAGGATTCAGGCCGAATCAGGAGAACACATCATCGGGGAAGGGACCCATATCCGCGCAGTCGTTGACCGTGAACGCTTTTTGGCAGGATTGAACCATTAGGCAACGAAAGAAAAGATAAGGTATCCTAAGGAGGAACAAATTCATGTTATCAGACATCCAGATTGCTCAGCAAACAAAGATGGATCCGATTGTAGACGTGGCCGCCAAGATCGGACTTGGACCGGACGATCTCGATATGTATGGCAAGTACAAAGCCAAGATTACCATCGAAGCTCTTAAGAAGCTTCAGGACAAGCCGGACGGAAAACTGATCCTGGTTACGGCGATCAACCCGACCCCGGCCGGTGAAGGCAAGTCCACCACCACAGTTGGTCTGGGCCAGGCACTCAACCGCCTTGGCAAGAAAACGGTTATCGCACTGAGAGAGCCCTCCCTGGGACCGGTCTTTGGCGTTAAGGGCGGAGCAGCTGGCGGCGGATATTCTCAGGTCGTTCCGATGGAAGACATCAACCTGCACTTCACCGGAGACTTCCATGCCATTACTTCAGCCAACAACCTGATCTGCGCCCTCATTGACAACCACATTCACCAGGGCAACGCGCTGCGCATTGACCAGAAGAAGATCACCTTCAAGCGCGTTATGGATATGAATGACCGCAACCTGCGCGAGGTAGTCGTTGGACTGGGAAGCAAAGGCAACGGTTTTGTCCGTCAGGACGGCTTCATGATCACGGTTGCTTCCGAAATCATGGCGATCCTGTGCCTGTCTGAGGACCTGGAAGACCTCAAGCACCGCGTCGGCGAAATCGTTATTGGCTACAACCTGGACGGAAAGCCGGTTTATGCCAAGGAACTCAAATGTGAAGGCGCTGTGGCTCTTCTGATGAAGGACGCCATTGCTCCGAACCTGGTTCAGACCCTGGAAAATACCCCGGCTCTGATTCACGGCGGCCCCTTCGCCAACATCGCTCACGGCTGCAACTCCATCATTGCAACCAAGGCAGCTCTGAAGCTGGGTGAGTATGCGGTAACCGAAGCTGGTTTCGGCGCTGACCTGGGAGCTGAAAAATTCCTCGACATCAAGTGCCGCTTCGGCGGACTCAAGCCATCCGCAGTCGTTGTCGTGGCAACGGTTCGTGCCCTGAAGCATCACGGCGGCGCCAAGAAGGATGAATACGGCGTAGAAAATGTCGAACTTCTCAAGAAGGGTATTGTCAACCTCGAAAAGCAGGTTGAGAACGTCCGCAAGTTTGGCCTGGAGCCGATCATTGCCATCAACCGGTTCGCTTCTGACACCGATGCCGAACTCAAATACATCGAAGACTTCTGCAACGCCAACAATGTCCGCGTAGCTCTGACCGAAGTATTCGCCAAGGGCGGAGAAGGCGGCGAAGAACTGGGCAAGAAGGTCATTGAGCTGGTCGAAAGCGTGGAAGCCGGATACACTCCCATTTATGATGTGGAAGAATCCATCGAAGCCAAGATCAACAAGATCGTCACCGAAATCTATGGCGCCAACAAGGCAGTGTTCACCTCCGCCGCTCTGAAGCAGGTCCGTGAACTGGAAGCCAACGGCATGGACAAGAAGCCGATCTGTATGGCCAAGACCCAGTACTCCCTGTCCGATGACCCGGCACTGCTGGGACGTCCGCAGAACTTCGACGTGACAATCCGTGAAGTCCGTGTATCCAACGGAGCCGGATTCATCGTTGTCCTCACCGGAGACGTCATGATCATGCCCGGACTGCCCAAAGTTCCGGCCGCTGAACGCATGGATATCACACCGGACGGAGAAATCACCGGTCTGTTCTAAAAACCAACAAAGAGCTTCTGCCCCAAAGGCGGAAGCTCTTTTGCATCCCCGAAGGATACAGTGGACTTAGAGGACTCACAGGACTCAGGTGACTAAGAGGACTCAGGTGACTCAGAGGACTCAGGTGACTCAGAGGACTCAGGTGACTCAGAGGACTCACGTGGCTCAGAGGAACCAACGAACCGACAGACTGATGAGTCGAAGAACTAATGAACCGGTAAATCAGAAATTGCTTCCATGCAGGTGCATCATTACCAGGAACGGCAGTGAGCGAACACCAGCAATTGATAGCCAGCGATTGGAAACCGGCATTTGGGTAATCATCCTTTGAGTAATCTCTTTGGGGAAGTCCGGCAGAGCAGAAACAGCACCCCGGATCAGGCGACAGTGCCTGATCCGGGGTGCTGCTTTGAGCCAGTTGTTCGAGCAGTTCGTGGTTCAATCTCATGTGTCTTAAAGAAAGTCCTTGCGGGGGAGAGACAGAGGCTACAGCTCCCGGAGGATTTCGGCTTTCTTCTGATTGTATTCCTCCAGGGTGATCAGGCTGTTGCGGCGCATTTCATCCAGTTCCAGGAGTCGGGCGGCAGGGGAGGGAGGAGAATCCTGAGCGGGGGGGAGGTCGTCCTTGATATAGCCCTGGTTGGGCCAGGCAGGATCCTGTCCCATGGGATACTGTGATGGAGGATTCATCCCATAGCGGCTGCGGGGACCGCGCAAAAAGATCAGGACATTCTGAATGGTGATCAGAATCGCGATTCCGATCCACAGAATTGGGAACAGCTGGAACAGGAGGGGTGCTCCTGAAGGGATGGAGAGCATGGGGATCAGCTGAGTTGCGCCGATGCCCACAAAGACGAGGCCCACCAGAATACCGGGGAGGGCGGGCCAGTAGGGCCGTCGATCCATGGTTGATCCTTCCTTTCGTGATTTATTTATGTTGGGGATCCGACTGATTCAGATCGAAAACCAGCTTGCCCAGGGTTTTCTGATTAAGGATCACTTGGTGGGCTTCATTGGCTTCTTCCAATGTGAAATGACGGCCAATCACCGGGCGGAGCCGGCCTTCGGTCAGGAGACGGCTGATGGCGGCCAGGGCTTCCTGCTGCTGCAGCGCGGTGTAATTGGGAATGCCCAGGCCCCGGATGTCGGAGTCCTTGCCCATCAGGAGGCGGGGGTTGATTTCAATGGGACCGCGGCTGCCGACCACGACAATTTTTCCATATGGATCGATGATTTCCATGTCCAGGGCCAGATTGCGGTTTGCCAGGAACTCGATGATGACATCGGGACCGCGCTGTCCCGTCCATTCGGCCAGTTCAGGCAGATTTTCCCGGGTCAGATGGTCCATGGCATAATCCGCTCCCTGGGTCCGGATGAGCTCCCTGCCTTCCTCGGAGGAGGCCGTTCCGATTACTTTTGCCCCCAGAGCCTTGGCCATCTGGATCGCCAGGAGTCCGACTCCGCCGCTGGCTCCGTGAATCAGGACGGTCTGTCCCGGGCGAACTTCGCCCCGCAGATAAATGGCGCGGTAGGCGGCCAAGGCCGGAATGCCCAGGGCAGCGCCCTGCGCAAAGCTGACTGAATCAGGCAGGGGATGGACATACTCCTGGCTGGCGACTGCCTGTTCGGCATAAGTCCCGGTGTTGGCCGGATCCAGGAATCCAGCCAGCCAGACCCGGTCTCCGGGCGAAAAGGCGGTGACGCCGGGACCTACCGCGTCAATCGTACCGGCTCCGTCAAAACCCGGGGTAAAGGGCAGCGGCGGCGTGAAAAAAGCATAGGTGCCGGTCATGACGTAGGTTTCATTGGGATTGATGCCGGCATGTTCCAGCCGGATTCGGACCTGGCCGGTCTGGGGGACCGGTTCTGGAAGGTTCTCCAGGATCATGGGATTCTCAATGGCATACTGGTGGACGCGGATTGCTTTCACGGGTTCAGCCTCCTTTGTAATTTCTCTATCTTCAGTATACAATAACGGAATCGTTGTTCAGAGGGTTTGCATCCGCTCAAGCCTTTAAGGTTTTGTTAATTTCGTCGTTCCGGACCGATCCGAAGCTTTTATTGGCTTGACAAATTCAAGGGACTTGTTAGAATAGGATTTGTTATTGAAACCAGTGTTTTTTTGAGCAGCTCAGCCGGCTGCTCTTTGATTATAAAAGCCCCAAAAGGAGGAAATCCATTGATCCAACTGAATGAATCGGTCCAGATCGGACCCGTGCTGATGGCTCCTCTGGCCGGGGTAAC
Source organism: Clostridiaceae bacterium HFYG-1003 (assembly GCA_024579835.1). Classification (NCBI taxonomy): domain Bacteria; kingdom Bacillati; phylum Bacillota; class Clostridia; order Eubacteriales; family Clostridiaceae; species Clostridiaceae bacterium HFYG-1003. The sequence goes on along the minus strand of CP102060.1, from coordinate 2,323,072 downwards.
GGACCGGACGTTTCGGGGCATCCTGACAGAACAGGGCGCGGATCTGACCTTTACCGAGATGGTCAGTGCCAAGGCACTGCACTATCAGAATGAGAACACCCGGCAGCTGCTGCGGCTGGCCCCCAATCAGTCGACCATTGCGGTCCAGCTGTTCGGCAGCGATCCGGACATCCTGGCTGAAATCGCCGCATCGTTTGAAGATCGGCCGGAGATTCTGCTGATTGACATCAATATGGGCTGCCCGGCCCCGAAGATCGTCAAAAACGGAGAAGGCTCGGCACTGATGCTGGATCCGGAGCGGGCTCAGGCGATCCTGCGGGCGGTAACGGAGCGCACCACAAAGCCGGTCACCTGCAAATTCCGCCGCGGTTACGGCATGGGTCAGGAAACAGCCCTGGATTTCGCGCTGCGCATGGAAGACGCGGGAGCCTCTATGATCACCATTCACGGCCGCTTCCGGGACCAGTTTTACTCGGGAACCAGCGACCGGGACATCATCCGGCGGGTGAAACAGGCTGTCCGGATTCCGGTCATCGGCAACGGGGATATCTTCACCGGCCGGGATGCCCGCGAGATGCTGGAGACGACCGGCTGCGACGGCATCATGGTCGCCCGGGGAGCTCTGGGCAATCCGTTTATCTTCCAGGAGATCAAGGCCGCGCTGGATGGCCGCCCCTATGAACGCCCATCCGCCCGGGAGATCCTGGCCATGGCTGCCCGACATCTGACGGGCGCCATTGAGGATATGGGCGAATTCATCGGCGTCCGGGAAATGCGCAAGCATCTGGGATGGTATCTCAAGGGCATGCGCGGGGCCTCACACTTCCGTGACCGGATGAACCGGGCGGAGACCGGAGAAGAAGTCATTGCCCTTTTAACAGAGCTGGAAGCCCTCCAGAGCGTGCCGGGATCCGGTCCGGAAGCCATGTAAAATGAATCAATTTTAGGCGGATAAAATCATAAAATAGAAAATTTGTCGAATGTCTGATCAAATGAAAACGAATGAATTGACTATATCGCTCGATTTTCATATAATGATTCAAACATCCTGATGAAGCGGTCGCTTTGTCAGGATATCATTCATAAAAGACCGAGGCACCCGGTCTCCCGGCAGGCGGAAGTCCTACCGGTGAGGCGGAGCCGAAAATACACGAAGATAGAGGGATCGATATGAGCGAACTGAAAAAACACTTCATGACCTACGAAGGCGTCAAAAAGCTGGAGGAGGAACTGGAATTTCTCAAAACCGTCAAGCGCAAGGAAATCACGGAGAAGATCAAAGTGGCCCTGGGCTTTGGCGATTTGTCGGAAAATGCGGAATATACCGAAGCCAAGAACGAGCAGGCTTTCGTGGAAGGCCGGATTGTTCAGCTGGAAAATCTGCTGAAGAACACCGATGTGGTGGATGAATCCGAACTGCCCAAGGGAATTGTCAACATTGGCTGCAAAGTCAAGGTAAAAGACTTTGACCTCGACGAAACCATCGAGTATTATATAGTAGGCTCCGCTGAAGCGGACCCGATCAATGACAAGATTTCCAATGAAAGCCCGGTCGGAAAAGCTCTGATGGGCAAGAAGAAGAATGATACGGTAGAGGCCCAGACGCCCAATGGCGTCATTAAGATGAAGATCATGGCCATCTCCCGCGCATAACAGAACTGACCCGATGACAACCAGCTTGGAAAGCGGGAGAAACAACCGCAAACCAGGCAAACCATAGAAAGATTGAGGTGTGACCAGTGTCGAATGAGGAAATGAAGGATTTAGAACTTCACGAAATTGAAGCAAAGCTCTCCGAGCAGGAAGGCCTGAGACGGGAAAAGCTGTTTGAGCTTCAACAGGAAGGAAAGGATCCCTTCCAGGTTTATCGAGTAGAAAGAACGCATACAACCCAGCAGATCCGGGACGAATACGAGCAGGTGGAGGGAAAGGAAGTGTCCATTGCCGGACGCCTTTTATCCAAACGCGGACAGGGCAAGGTGATCTTTGCGGATGTCTATGACCGGGAAGGGAAAATGCAGCTTTTTGTCAAACTGGATAACGTGGGAGAAGATCAGCTCAAATTCTTCAAGACACTGGATCTGGGCGACTGGCTTTTTGTCAAGGGAGCGCCCTTTACCACCAAAACCGGAGAAATCTCCGTCCTGGTGGAGGAGTTCCAGCTCATTGCCAAGTCCGTCAAACCCCTGCCGGACAAATGGCACGGCCTGAAGGATCCGGATTTAAGATACCGCCGCCGGGAAGTCGACATCATTTCCAATCCGGAAGTGAAAGAAACCTTCCTCAAGCGCAGCCGGATCATATCCGAAATCCGCCGCTTCCTGGATGACCGGGGCTATCTGGAAGTAGAAACGCCGATCCTGTCCTCCATCGCCGGCGGCGCGGCAGCCCGTCCCTTTACGACCCATCATAACTCCCTGGATATTGATATGTACCTGCGGATCGCAACGGAGCTCTATCTGAAGCGACTGATTGTCGCCGGCTTCGAGAAAGTCTATGATATGGGCAAGAACTTCCGCAACGAAGGCATTGACTACAAGCACAATCCCGAATTTACCATGATCGAGCTGTATGAGGCTTTCGCTGACTACACCGACATGATGGACCTGGTGGAAGAGCTCGTATCCTCCGTGGCTCTGAAGGTTACCGGTTCCATGGTAATCAATTATCAGGGCAAGGAAATCGATCTGACTCCGCCCTGGCGCCGAGTCTCCATGGCTGATCTGGTCAGGGAGCATGCAGGCATCGATTTTGATCAGATTCAGTCCGATGAGGAAGCTCAGGCCATTGCCAAGTCGCATCATCTGGAAGACGAAATGAAGAAGGATCTGAAAGCCTACACCAAGGGCGAGATCCTCAACCTCCTGTTTGAAAAATACGCGGAGAAGAGCCTGATTCAGCCAACTCTGGTAACGGATTATCCAGTGGAGATTTCTCCGCTTACCAAGGGCAAGCGGGGTAACCCGGCTCTGACCGAGCGCTTCGAAGGCTTTATCAACGCCAGCGAAATCTGCAACGCTTACTCCGAACTCAACGATCCCATCATCCAGCGCCAGCGCTTTGAGCAGCAGGCCCGGGAGCGTGATCTGGGAGATGACGAAGCATATGTCATTGACGAGGAATTCATGTCAGCCCTGGAAACAGGCATGCCCCCCACCGGCGGCATGGGCATCGGCATCGACCGGATTATCATGTTCCTGACGGACTCCGCATCCATCCGTGATGTCATCCTGTTCCCCACGATGAAGCCCTTGGCATAGCTGAATAATAAAATACTGCCAAAAAGCGCCCGCCGGGCGTTTTTTGGCATTCCTGGAAATTTTTCCAGTTCCGGGCGAGGCCGTGATATCCTATCAGCGGACGGCCGAGCAGCGACTGGCTGCTGGGAAGTGTTGGAGAAATCGGTGAATCCGGATTCGAATCGGAGAAACTTCGGATCACCCCCTTGCCGGGCTCAGCTGAAGTTTCACCGGCAAAGTTGTAGAATGGACATGACGCTGCTTACGGGCCAATTGAGCACAGCGAAAACGTAACGAACCGGGAGGGAGCATGCGGTGGATTTTATCGAAGCACTGGAAGCAAATAACCAGCCCAGACTGCTGGAAATTCCAAAGAGTGACCTGCACAGCCATGCCGGGCGGGGCGGCAACAAGGCGTTCCTCGCTGAGCGCACCGGAGGGTCGCTGCCGGATCCGCCCCGGAAATTTGCTTCTCTGACACAGGCTCAGGAGTGGTTCGACGCCAACATCAAGCCGGCCTGCAAAGGGACGGCTGGTCAGTTGCTGCGCTGGGAGGCCTGTTTTGCAGAGGCGGGACGAAACCGAATCCTGCGCCTGGCCCTGAGTTTTACCAGGTTGGATGTCCTTTTGGCAGGCGGCATGGATTCGTTCCGGAAAAACCTGGAGGGCTATCATCAGCGGTACTGTCCTCAGACCTTGTTTGAGCCGGAGCTGACATATGGCTGAGGCTGCCGGATCGACGAGGAACTGGAATTCATCGAAGAGCTGCTGACCCCGGGATTCTTTCATTCCATGGATTTGTGCGACGGCGAATTCCAGCAGCCCATTGAACGGTTTCTTCCGCTGTATCGAAAGGCTGAGACCTACGGACTGATCAAACGAGCTCACGTGGGAGAGTTTGGACCGGCTGAAGAGGTAGTCAGAGCTGTCGAAATCCTGGAGCTTCAGGAAATCCAGCACGGCATCTCAGCAGCGGCATCTCAGGAGGTCATGCGCTTTCTGACGCGTCATGGCATTCAGCTCAATGTCTGTCCTACCAGCAACGTTATGCTGAATGTTGCATCAGACTACGCCGCTCACCCGATTCAGACGCTGGTTCGAAACGGCGTACGCGTCACCATAAATACCGATGATCTGCTGCTGTTCAATCAGCCCATCGATCAGGAATATCTGAATCTGTATCGTGCCGGTACCTTAACGGCCCGGGAACTCGATGACATTCGTCGCCGGGGTCTGCAGGGCTGTGCCGACTTCAAGGCAGAACCTTCCGGAGAGCCGGAGACGGGTCACGCCGGCACGATAGTTGAACAGAGAATTGAAATAGTAAAATGAGTGCAGGAAAATGACGGCGGGAAATCTAGTTCAGTCCAGTGGAACACCGGACATGACAGAGGAGGTCAGCAATGGCAGATAAGGTGAGACAGGGAAGGCCGGAGGACCTGGAATCGTGGATGGACCTGGTTCAGGCAGTCCATGAGGAGTTTCCCGGGCTGGAATCCCCGGAGGCGATCCGGGAGCACCGCGAGACGGTCCGGAAGTTTATGGGTCGCGGGGAGGCGCTGTGTCTATCCGAGCAAGGCGTTGTGGTGGGCGTGCTGCTCTATTCCTCGAAGCGCAGCATGATTTGTTGTCTGGCTGTTCATCCGGAGTGCCGCGGACGGGGAATCGGGATCAAGCTCCTGAGCGCAGTCCTTGGCCAGTTGGACAGAACAAAGGACATTACCGTGTCGACCTTTCGGGCGGAGGATACCAAAGGCGTGGCTGCGCGAAGGCTTTATGCTCGATTCGGGTTTCAGCCGGGGGAGCTGACAACGGAGTTTGATTATCCCAATCAGGTATTCCGGCTGGAAGCGGAACAGCGTCCGAACGAATCGCTGGCTGGTCCGGCTTGAGGCGGCAAGCCATGATGCAGCTGGTGTTAACAAATTGTTTTTAAAGAAGCGGGATTACCGGCTTTTCAAGTGAGGGAAAAATGCATATAGTATTATTGTATATGCATAGGAGGTATTCATTTTGACAGAATTTAAACCAACTCCGAGAAAGAAAAGAAAACGGGAAGAGCTGTCGCTGAAGCAGAAAACGTATATTGGCATTGGAATCTTCATCCTTCTCACAATCCTCACCTTTCAGGTACTGATTCCTCAGTTTTCCATGATGCAGGGACGCAAGATCGCCGACCGAATCAATGAAGTGATCAAGGATGATCATTTTGAGCTGGTATCGGCCGAGCGGAACGGAATCCAGTTTTTCTCCCATTATCAGTCAACCAGATACAAGGATCTTTATATCTCTACCGATATGGCTCCGGATGACTTCACACCCAACCGGATCAATTACCTGTATGACAAGGCCATTGCGGAAAAGCCGGGAACCATGCAGCGGTTTGCCCTGGCAACCGACGACAGCCTGTACGATCAGCTGACGCCGGTCCTCGGGGAGAAACTGCTTCGGGTCATCGGCACCTTTGCTCCCGGCAGTGCCGAGCTGGTAGAGCTGGATGAAGCCTTCCAGCTGGGCAAGCTGCCAGGCTATACGCCAACGGTTGACATCATCGATGCTGCCACGGATGAGAACTACCTGAAATACTTCGGCCTCATCGAGCAGGAACTGAACAAGAAGAACTACAATGTGGGCAGCATCAACATTCAGTTCACCACCGACCGGAAAAACGCGGTCACCTATCGCTGGGTACCCATGACCGAGGGCGACAGCCTCCTCGGCTTAGTTACCCAGGACCTGGCCACCCTGCGCCAGGGGGGACGGGTAGACCATCTCACGGTCACTGAAGAGGTCTATTTCGATTATCCTTATAACCATAACTTTACCCTTCCAGCCAAACAGTAACAATCCAACGGTTCATACATGACAACAGCCCTCCTCCTGCCGGAACCAGTCGGCAGGAGGAGGGCTGTTGTTCTCTGTAGAAATGAAGTTGGGATTACTTCAGATGGAAGGTTCGGGTGGCCAGGCGGGGAATCAGGATTCGGGCCGCGATCCCGTACAGGACGGTCAGACCAATCATGGTCAGTGCCAGAACGGACAGGTCCGGTTGGAGGAAGATGGGCAGGTAGCAGAACAGATACACTGCGAAGTTCAGAACGGAATAGAGCGGGCTTTTGACCTGGACATCTGAGGTATAGGGCTGGAGCAGATAGTAGGTGGTCAGAAGGTGAATGGAGAAGAAGAGGAAATAGGCAATGATCATGATGAACAGCAGCAGTCTTGCCGGTGTGACTTTCATGTCAGTCATGAACAGCCAGATTCCGTGGGTGATCAGGAGAGCCACGGGCAGGGGCAGGTTCAGGCGAAGCACGTGCTTCAGACGGATGTTAAAGCTCTTCAGGATATCGTCACTTCGCCGGTAAAAGCCATAGGACAGCAGGCTGGAGTCGCAGTTGACGAACGGGGATTTGGTCAGCCGGCTGCTTCCGATGCTTCCGTACAGGAAGTAGGGGAGCAGGGAGGAGACAGTGGAATCATAGACCCAGCCGAACTCGGGGAATTGGAGGAAATGATAGCGCCGGTCCAGGAGAGCGGTGACCAGGCCGGCCAGTCCGATCAGCAGGGCAATCCCTGTGGCAATGCGAACGGGCTTTGCCAGAATTCGGCGATGGCGCTGGAAGAACAGCGCATTGAGCTTGTCATAGCCGTTCAGTCGGGCCAATGATTTGGCCCCGACGGAATCATCGTCTGCCGTCAGATCCGTTTCCCGAAGCTTGACGTCCTGTGTCCGAAGGTTGATGCCGGCGGCCACTTCCAGCTGCTTCTCGTATTTATCCAGGGCGAAGCGGGCGACCCGCTGATAGCCGTCGTAGTGCCAGCAGCCCCGCAGGGCCAGTAGAGCCGCGGCGGCGGCAGGAAGGATCAGCCAGTGATTGTTGAACACAGCTGGGAGCGTGAATTCAAAATATACTGTAAAGATGAGCAGCACCAGAGTGACGAACAGCAGCCCAAGGGTCGCAATGACATTTCCGGCCAGGGGAATGCCTCGGTCAAACAGCCGCAGATGGATGTATTCCATGACCAGCGTGACGCAGGTGACCAGAAGGGCGAGAAAAAAGGTATTGACCCAGGGAACGCCGCCCAGGAGGGTTAACACCAGGCTCAGGCCAAACAGGCGGCCCAGACCGTCCATCAGGCTGCCAAGGATCAGTTCAACCCGGCCGACCTCCCGAGCGGGCTGGCGGAAGACCTCATGGAAAAAGTGCATTTTCTGGCCGGCTTCCAGCACGGCGGAACTGACCAGATTTGTCAGCAGGTAGAGGATGAAGAAAAAGGACTGAAATTGGTCCGGAGTGGATGTCTTACCCATGAATCCGATCAGGGCCAGGTACATGAAAAAAGCCAGATAGGCCAGGAAGCTGCCTTTCACGAAGGTCTTGAGGATCTTGTAGATTAAGGAGAAGCCATAAGCAAACTGCTTGATGCCGGTGTAATGAAAATCATCCGGCAGACGAGTGCTCAGGAACTTGCGTTTTTTCGGGTCAATCACAAAACCTGTGGGATTGATCGAATAGATCAATACCTCACGCCGACATAACATTTGATAATAGGACGAGCCCCGCGCTATGATGGAATTGCATCTTGGCGGATGTACAAATCCAAACACAGCGGAGGCTCTGAATGAATTATACACAGGATGAACAAGCTAATACAATCACTGATTACCAAAATTATCTGCACATCCCTTCGTCTCTTATTGGGTTTACTAATACGCATAGTTCACAGCATACTGCCGTTTCCGGTAAAAGTGTGATCCAGTTTCATGGAGTCCTCAAGCTAGATGACACCGATCGCGCCTGCCCCAACTGCGGGGGCTTCATGCACATTAACAATACGTCCTCATGTAGTCTTTGGCACCTGAACTTCGGGCACACTTATACTTCCCTGGAATTCGACAAGAATCAATTACTGTGCCCAACCTGCGGGATCACCAGAGTCCAACAGGTGCCCTTTCAGGCACAAGGTCATCGGATCTCGCAACCACTTTTGCAATACACTAGGGATCTTCTCGCCATCGGAACCTACAACCTCAAGCAAGTCGCTGAGATTACTGGTCTTGGCAAGAACACAGTCAAAGCGATCGACTTGAAACGCCTGGAGGAAATGTACACCCTGGACGGAAAGCTCACCAAGCCCCAGAGGCAGGCAAAGTACCTCAGTATCGACGAATTCAAGCTTCACCGAGGCCACCAGTACGCCACCCACATCATCGACATAGAGACGGGCCATATTCTCTGGATTGCCCACGGCAAGCGCAAGCAGGTCGTCTATGACTTCATTGAGCACGTCGGTCTTGAGTGGATGGACGGGGTTGAGGCAGTCGCCTCTGACATGAACTCAGATTTCCAAGAAGCCTTTGAGGAAAAGTGCCCTCATATCCAGCCGGTCTTCGACCACTTCCACATCGTCAAAAACTTCAATGACAAAGTAGTCGCTGAAGTGCGCAAAGACGAGCAGAGACGTCTCCAGGCCGAGGGCGACTACAAAGCCGCTGAGTCCCTCAAGCGGACCCGGTATATCCTGATGTCATCCCGGGAGACGCTGCAGCGCAAAGACCTGGAGGCTGTGCAGGGCAAGCCCTTGTCCAAAGGCGGCACTCTCTTCCCAAAGGCGATGATTACGCGCTGTCCAGGCAGTGAGGAGAAGTACGACCAGCTTATCCAGGACAATCAGCTTCTGCTCACGTTGGATCTCATCAAAGTGATGCTATCGGAGGCTTACAAGGCCGCCAGTGAGCCGGAGATGGCCGTTCTGATAACTGAGATCATGGAAGTATGCTATGCTTCGAGAAATGACCACCTACGCTGGTTTGGGCGCCTGATGGACCGACACTTTGAAGGGATCATTGCATTTGCGACCTACCGGATCTCTAACGGTCAGATCGAGGGGATCAATAACAAGATCAAGACACTACGACGCCAAGGTTATGGCTATCCAGACGATGAATACTTCTTCCTCAAGTTATTCGATATGAGTCGTAAAACTTACGTAAGGAATCCACCATCCCACAGAATTTATGATTGAGCCGTTTTTTCAGGAAGTTGAAAAAATAGTTCAGGTTGGAGCAGACCTCATATTTCAGCTCCATGCGATACAGTTCCCACATATCAGACCTCGGTGGGTTGTCCGGCCAGATCGGTCAGGGAAGGTTCTCCGGACTTTGGCGGGATCGGGTTTGCTGGAAGACCCAGTATACCCCGGGGAGATTCCACCGGAAGAGGGGCTTCTTCGGACAGGATCCGGATAATCCGCTCTTCAAACGCAGCATCATTCAGCAGTCCTTCTTCCACCTGGGTCAGCCGGCCCTGATTGAGAATGACAATTTCATCGCACAGATCCGTGGCCAGCTGCAGGATGTGGGTGGAAAACAGAATGATGTGGTTCTGATGGATGGACCGGATCAGGTTCTTGATCCGCAGCTGCATGACAACATCCAGGCTGGTCAAAGGTTCATCCATGAGAATGATGGACGGCTGCAGGATCATGAACATCAGCATTTGGAGCTTGTTCTTCATGCCCAGGGAATAGCCCTGGATCAGGCGATGCTTTTCGGATTCCTCAAAGCCGATCCAGTCCATATACTCATCGGTGGATTTCAGGGTCTGACCTTCCCGGCGATTGACATCCTTGAAGAAATCGATGAATTCGCAGCCGGTCAGAAAATTAGGCAGGGTGGGATTGGCCACCATGAAAAACAGATCGTCGGGCTGCAGCGGACGTCGAATGCCGTCCTGCTCGATCAGCACCTTGCCGTCATTCTTCCCCAGTTCTCCTGCGATCAGATTGAACAGCGTGGTTTTTCCAGAGCCATTGCGGCCCAGCAGTGCATAAATCTGGCCTTTCTCAAAGGAAAAATCGATGGATTGGAGTACATGGTTTTCGCCAAATGACTTCGAGAGATGTTCAAGAATGAGTTTCATCGGAATTGCCTTTCCCGGGACAACCCGGAAGTTCGATCCGAGCAGAAGCGCGGATGCGGTAAGGTGGTTGTCAGACCGATGGAATGGATCTGTTCGAGCTTTCGTCTAACGGATCTGACTTGATTCAATTGAGGGCATTACGTTCAGTATGATAAAGCAAGATTAAGATAAATTTAAAACAATCTTCTGAAAAGCACTTCATGTGGCTTCCGCTGGCAGATCCAACCGGAAAATCAATTGAAGCCAGCGGGAAAGCAGGCTTGGGAAGGCTTGCGTAATTTTTTTTTTTGTGGGGGGCTCCGGTAAATTAACTTGGCTAAGGTTCGGAAGCAGTTCGGCCGGGCTGTACCTTGCTCCCGGGAATGGCACAAAGGGATGGGGGATTTTCTATCCGTCATGATCGGCCGGGGTCAATCCTGTCTGAATCAGAAACGCCCCTGTTCCGGCGGACAGGGTGAGCCTGTCTCGGAACCGAGGCGTCAGGTTGCTGGAACAGGTGGTTCAACGGGGCCGGAGGTCAGACTGGCCGGGATGGCTGCCTCGGTTACTCGACCAGGGTGCCTTCCTTGGAGTCTTTGACCACGAAGCCCAGAGCGGTAATTTCGTCCCGCAGCCGGTCAGACTGGGCGTAATCCTTATTGCGGCGAGCTTCATCACGCTGCCGGATAAGTTCCCGGACCTGCTCGGGGAGTTCTTTCTTTTCTTCCTTGACTTCGTTCAGATTCAGCGTCAGGAGCTCGTCGAACAGCAGGGCGGTAGCCAGCTTGTCCTCATCGGCGACGGATTCGTCCTTCAGCAGATTCCAGAGGACCCCCAGCGCTTTGGAGACGTTCAGGTCGGTGAAAATGTCCGTGAAGAACTTCAGGACATAAGCTTCATCCGGCCGGCCGGTTTTTCCCTGAGAGGTTTTCTTGATCTCCAGGATCCGCTTGCGCAGTCTGGCATAGGCCGTGCGGGCGGCATCCATGGATTCCCAGGAGAAGGTCAGCTGTTTGGAATAGTTGGCATTCAGGCAGAAGTAGCGATAATCCAGCGGATCGTAGCCTTCTTCGCGGAGGGTGGTTACCGTGAGGAAATTGCCGGATGACTTGCTCATTTTGACATTTCCGGGCAGAACCAGGAATTCAGCGTGGAACCAGTAGTTGCACCAGGAGTGTCCCAGGTAGCTTTCGGACTGGGCAATCTCATTGGTATGGTGCACTTTGATATGGTCTGTGCCGCCGGCATGGAAGTCCAGATGGTCTCCCAGATACTTCAGGGAGAGGGCGGAGCATTCCAGGTGCCAGCCCGGGAAGCCGACGCCCCAGGGGGAATCCCATTCCATCTGGCGCTTTTCGCCGGTTTTGGAGAACTTCCACAGGGCAAAGTCGGTGACGCTGCGCTTTTCATCGCTCAGATCAACCCGGGCTCCGCCCTGAAGGTTGTCCACGTCCAGCTGGCCGAAGTCTGCATATTGGGGGAATTTGGAGGTATCAAAGTAGATTCCGTCCGAAGTTTTGTAGGTATAGCCCTTGTCCTCGAGAACCTGGATGATGTCCAGCTGATCCTGGATGTGACCGGCCGCTGAAGCCCACAGGGTCGGGTCCATGCAGTTCAGAGACTCGAAGTCTGCTCGGAATTTCTCGAAATAATGCTTGGCCAGAAGCCAGGCATCCAGGCCCATTTCCCGGGCGGATTTTTCCATTTTATCATCGCCGGTATCAGCGTCATCGGTCAGGTGGCCGACATCCGTGATGTTCATGACGTGCTTGACCTGATAGCCGTAAAGCAGAAGCGCTTTCTTCAGAATGTCTTCGGAAATATAAGTGCGCAGGTTTCCGATATGGGCATCCTTGTAAACCGTGGGGCCACAGGTGTAGAGTCCGGCCTGACCCGGCTTCACCGGAACAAATTCTTCGGTCCGGCGGGTCCGGGTGTTGTGGATGGTGAATTTCAGATCCTGCTTCTGGATCAGATCCTTGAGATCTGAAAAGGTATAGTCTTTCTTTCCGGGGATGATTTTTGCCAGTATATCTTGTTGTGCCATAGGAAAACCTCCGTCTATCGATGATGGGGACTGTCAGTGTCAGGAGCGCTGTCCCGGCTGTCAGCGCGGGAAGGCTGCGCAGAGGGGACAGGGGAAAGGCGATCAGGCACCGGCTGCGCGGCCAGGATCCCTCAGGATCTGTCAGCGGGCATATGGTCTGGAACTGCTTTCTTACCGCCTAAATTATAACATATCCGCCCTGGGATTTGGCAAAACAGAAGGAGGCGAAAGGCTTTGGAACAGCATGACCGAGGTCGTCTCCGCCAGGGGTTCTCCGCAGGGGTTCTCCGCACGAGGCCGAACGGCTGCGGGCGGGACTCAGACCCGGCCCGACAGCCCCTGACGGCGGAACTGAGCCGGGGTCAGGCCGGTGACGCGCCGGAAGATGATCGTGAAATAGTTCTGGCTCGAAAAGCCAACGGACAGAGCGATCTCGAGAATCGACCGGTCTTCCCGGATCAGGCAGCGCTTACTTTTCTCCACCCGGACCTGATTGAGGTAGGCGGTGAAGGTTTGGCCGGTCTCCTTTTTGAACAGGGTGCAGAAATAGCTTTTGTTCAGCTTCAGATGCTCGACCAGCCGGTCCAGGGGAAGTTCCTCCCGGTACCGGGCATGGATCAGGTCGATGGCCTTGCGGACCGGGAGGCTGTAACAGGCTTGACCTGATCGATCGCTGCATTTCAGCAGGCGGGGGCCGACCGGATCCGGCGTCTGATTATTGTAGAAGCAAATCTCAAACCGGCTGATCCGTTCCAGATCGGCGGGGGTATAAGGTCCCAGCAGAACAAAACCATCCGCCGGCCGGTGTTTGTTGATGTAGTAAGCTGTGTAATGGTCGCCAAAGGCGCTGGTCAGGGTCCGGTACTGCGATATCGGCGGGGCGGGGTGAACCATTTCCTCAACCAGCCGGTTGTAGAGGTCGTAATCATCGTGGCAGAAATGGCTGCCGCCGCTGTAGAGCAGGCGGCCGTCGCCGGTGAAGGCACTGCAGGGGATCAGGGTGGCGCTGTGCAGATCCTCAGCGACCCGGCGGGGATTGCGTTCGATGAACATCAGGGGATCGCTCCTTTCAATTGACCTGAATATGGTGATAAAAAAACAAACAGACCAAAAGATTTTGGCCGATGCATTCTGTATGATAAATGAGAATTGTTATCAATTCGTCCTGATGATTATACCAACGTGGAAGGCGAGGTGTCAACGAGCGGGGGCGTTCCCTGCGATTGCTTATGAAAAACCATCATCTGATCCTCCTGCTGTTGCCGCTGGCCCTGCTGTCCCTGTTCATCGGCGCTCGTCCGGTTCGACCGGCCCAGCTGCTGCAGGGCGGGGAAACGGAGCTGTTTGTCTTTGCTCTGAGCCGTGTACCCCGGCTGGCGAGCATTCTCCTGACCGGCAGTGCTCTGAGTATATCCGGCCTGATTCTGCAGCAGATTACCCGCAACAAGTTTGTTTCTCCCTCCACGGCCGCCACCATGGACTCAGCCCGCATGGGGATCCTGTTTGCCATGATTGTCCTGCCCGGAGCTTCCACCATGACCAAAATGGGGATTGCCTTTGCCTTTGCCCTGGCCGGAACGTTTCTGTTTCTTGTGATCCTGGGCCGCATCAAGGCAAAAAGTGTCATTGTCATTCCCCTGGTGGGCATCATGCTGGGCAATCTGATCGATTCGGTGACCACGTTCTTTGCTTACCGGCAGGAAGTGGTGCAGAACATGAACTCCTGGCTGCAGGGTTCCTTTGCCATGGTAACCAGGGGGCGGTATGAGATTATTTTTCTCGTGCTGCCGCTGTTTGGGCTGGCGTTATTTTATGCCAACCAGTTCACCATCGCCGGTCTGGGCGAGGACATGGCCCGGAATCTGGGTCTGCGCTACCGCCTGGTGGTTAACGTCGGTCTGGCCATCGTGGCCATGATATCCAGCGCCGTCCTGGTGACGGTGGGAAATATCCCGTTCATCGGCCTGATCATCCCCAATCTGGTGTCCCTGGTCAGGGGCGACCATGTCAAGAACAATCTGTGGACCACCGCACTGCTGGGGGCACTGTTTGTGCTGGCCTGCGATGTCGTGGGACGGGTTCTCATCTTCCCCTATGAGATCTCGATTTCGCTGACCGCCGGGGTGGCCGGCAGCATGATTTTTCTGCTGATTCTGGCCAGGGGAGGAAAACGGATATGAACCGGAAACTGATGGGACTCAGCCTTTGCCTTGCGGCCGGCGTCGTCCTGTTCCTGGCCTGGGATCTGGAACGAGCCACCGCCGCCTATGCCTTGTCCCGGCGGCTGCCCAAAGTGGCCGCTCTGCTTTTGACGGGCAGTGCCATCGCCTTTTCTTCCCTGCTGTTTCAGACGGTGACGGACAATCGGATCCTTACCCCCAGCGTGCTGGGACTGGAGTCCCTCTACCAGTTCCTCCAGACGGCGCTGATGTTTGTCTTCGGATCCCGTTCTCTGGGAGCCCTCGACCAGCGCCTGAGCTTTCTGCTGGCGGTGGGGCTGATGATCCTGTTCAGCACAGGCATTCTGGGGACCCTTCTGAAACGCCTCAATGGGAACATTTATCTGCTGCTCCTGGTGGGTATCGTGACCGGAACCCTGTTCCGCAGCGGCGCGTCTTTTCTCCAGGTCATTCTGGATCCCAATGAGTTTCTGATCCTCCAGGGCAATCTGTTTGCCAGCTTCAACAACATCAATCGCCAGATTCTCTGGCCGGCCGGCCTGATGATGGCTGCCGTCATGCTGATCATGGTCCGGCGTCACCGGGAACTCAATGTTCTGGCCCTGGGGCGGGATCAGGCCATCAGCCTGGGGGTCGGAGCTGCTGCTCTGACACGGCTCAGCCTGTTCTGTGTCGCGGTCCTGGTATCAGTGGCCACGGCGCTGGTTGGACCCATCACCTTTCTGGGGGTGCTGGTGACAAATCTGGCCCGGGAGTTCCTGGGCACTCACCGCCACCTCCCCTTGTTTCTGGGATCCATGCTGTTCGCTTCCCTGGCTCTGGTCTACGGCCAGTTCCTGGTGGAACAGGTATTTTCATTCAACACCCCCATCAGCGTCCTCATCAATTTTGTCGGAGGGCTGTACTTCATCCTTCTGCTGTTAAAGGAGCGTCCGATTTAGCATGATTCAAGTTAAGAACCTGACCAAACGCTACGATGCCGCGGAAGTGGTATCTCATGTCAGTCTGGCCATTGAACCCGGAAAAATTACTTCGTTCATCGGTCCCAACGGGGCCGGCAAGAGCACTCTGCTCTCCATGATCGCCCGACTGACCCAGACCAGCGGCGGGGAAGTCCTCATCGAGGGGCGCCCGCTGAACCAATGGAACAACCGGGAACTGGCCCGGAAAATCGCCATCCTGAAACAGACCAATCACCTCAATGTTCGCCTCAGTGTCCGGGAGCTCATTGCCTTTGGCCGGTTTCCGCACAATCAGGGCAGAAGCACGCCAGACGATGAGCGGATGATTGATCAGGCCATCGCCTACTTAAAGCTGGAAGACATGCAGCACCGGCTGATCCACGAACTCTCCGGGGGACAGAAGCAGCGGGCCTACATTGCCATGGTCCTGGCTCAGGATACGGAATACATCCTGCTGGATGAACCCCTCAACAATCTGGATATGAAGAACGCCGTGGAGATCATGAAGATTCTGCGCCGCATCGTTGACGAGCTGGGCAAAACTGTGGTTCTGGTAATCCATGACATCAATTTTGCGGCCTGCTACTCCGACCGGATTGTCGCACTGGCCGACGGCAAAGTCCTCTATGACGACGAGACCGATGCCATTATCAACGAATCGATTCTGACCGAACTCTTTGATATGCCCTTCGAGGTGCATGCCATTGCCGGCCAGAAAATCTGCACCTATTACAGCGAAAACGGCAGCATCTGCCCGATTCGGACCGCTGTCTGAGTCAATGACCAGATCCGCAGGACCCGACAATATGACTGGATCAACCGAATATGTCGGATCGACCCAATATGCCGGATCGATCCAATATGCCGGATCGATCAAATAAACTGGATCGACTGGAGGGACTGGATCGACTGGAGGGACTGGATCGACTGGAGGCAAAGAATCAACAGGATTGACCAGTTCAACAACAGCCAGGATATCCATGAAATGAAAAAAAGGAAGGTTGAAATATATGTCTATGCGCAATAAGAAAAGATCAGCTGCATGGTGGCTGACAGGAGTTCTGCTGCTGGCCGGCTGCGCCGCCCCGGCGGCTTCGGAAGGAACCCAGGGGCAGTCGAGCGAGGCATCTTCCGCTGCTCAGGAGATTATTACCGTGACTCATGAGCTGGGTACCGTTCAGGTCACAAGCAAGCCCCAGCGGGTCGTCGTATTTGACTACGGCCTGGTGGATCTCCTGCAGAACCTGGAGGTTGAGATCATTGGTCTGCCCAAGGCTTCTCTGCCAGAATTTTTGAAGCAGTACCGGGATGAGCGCTACACGGATGTCGGAACGCTCAAGGAGCCGGATTTCGAGAAGGTCTTTGGCCTCAAGCCGGATCTGATCCTGATCTCCACCCGGACCCAGGCGGCTTATGAAGAACTGTCGAAGATTGCTCCGACGCTGTATCTGACCGTTGATGGCGGGAATTACCTGAAGTCCGTGGAGGACAATGCCGCGCTCCTGGGGAAAATCTTCGGGCAATCGGAGGTCGTAAGCCAAAAGGTGGCAGACCTGAAGGAACGGGTTGCGGGCATCCAGGGCAAAGTCCGGGCCAAAGGGGAGAATGCTCTGATTATCCTGGCTAATGACGGCAGCCTGTCTGCCTATGGCAAGGTCTCCCGCTTTGGCATCATTCATCATGCTCTGGGCTTTGATGAGGCGGATTCGGGTATTGAGGACTCCACCCATGGCCAGAATGTAACCTACGAATACATTCTGGAGCAGGACCCGGACCACCTGTTTGTGATTGACCGTGCAGGGGTGGTGGGCGGCGACACGGATGCCGGCTCCACCATGGACAATGAACTGATCCGCCGGACGAAAGCCCACAAGAGTGGAACGATCCACTACCTGGATCCGTCGGTCTGGTACATTACCTCCGGCGGCTTCACCGGTACCTCAATCATGCTGGATGAGATGGAAGCCGTTCTGAAGTAGATCTGAAGTAGATCTGAAGTATTTCTGAAGTGGTTCAGAAGTTGATCCCAGAGCTGGAAGTGCTGAATCGCGGTCTGAAGTCTGGTCGGACAGCGGATGATGGGGATCACTTTCTCGAAGGAAGACATGACTAAGCCAGCCGCTCTCCGGCAGTACTCGGAGAACGGCTGGCTTTCTGTGCCTGACTGGCATGGTGTTGAATCATTCTGCCGGAGCCGGATTTTTCCCACAGGACAAGGCTCCGAGGCGATTTGCCGTTGGTCTGAGGTTCTATAATTGCCAGAAGGTTAGTGGTATAATAGGTAAGAAGTTTTTGCGCTAGGAGATATGAATCGTGGCTTATCAAAACAAGGCAATGGTACTGGGTACCAATTATTATATCGGACTGTCCCTGGTCCGCGGACTGGGGAAAATGGGCGTGCCGGTGGTGGCAGTAAATTACAGCAGGGACAATCAGTACGGGCGCTCCAAGTATGTGACGGAAGAACTGCTGGTTCCCCATTATAAGACGCATCCCAGGGAACTGTGCGACGCGCTGATTGAGTATGCCAAAAAACAGCCGGTCAAGCCGGTGCTGTTTCAGACCGCGGATGCCTATGCCCAGTTTGTGGATGATTTCCATGATGAGCTGAAGCCCTGGTTCTTATTCCCGAACCAGAAGAAGGGTCTGATTTCTGATCTGGTGGACAAATACAAGATGGTGGAATATACGGATCGCTTCGGTGTCAAGACACCGGAGATCATCGCGGCTGATGATGCGGATCTGGCCGGCCGGGTGGACCGGGAGATCAAGTATCCCTGCATCATCAAACCCAAGGATTCGGCGACCTTTATCCGGCTTTACCGCAACAAGGTGTTCTTCATTGAAAATGAGGCGCAGCTGCTGGAAAAGACGGACCGCTGCCGTCAGGATGGAGTGGAGGTCTTTGTCCAGCGCATTATTCCGGGACCGGAAACCAACTGCTACTGCTGGGAAGGCTACATGAACCAGGATTCTGTCTGCACCCACTACACCACGGTTCAGAAAATCCGGCAGTGGCCCAACAATTTCGGAGCAGCGACTTATGCCAAGCAGAAATGGATTCCTGAATGCCATGAGATCTGCGGACCGTTCTTTGAAAAAGTCGGCTACAAGGGCTTTGCTGAAGTGGATCTGAAGCGGGATGAAACCACTGGTGACATCTACCTGATCGAGATCAACTGCCGCTACATCGGCTTTACGGAGCTGCTTATTGCCCTGGGTTTCAATACGCCGTTTATTACCTATCGGGAAATGATCGGGGATCCGCTGCCGCCGCAGGCCTGGAACTATGATACGGGGTACAGCTGGATCCATGCGCTGGAAGATAAGTTTGCCCGGGACAAATACAAGGAAACCGGACAGATCTCGCCGGAACAGATGGATGAGGACACCCGTTCCGCCGGTATTCGCGTTTCGCCCATCTGGTCCAAAGAGGATCCCATGCCGGGCATTACCTATACCCTGTATTCCGCTAAAAAAGGCTGGCGCCGGGTCCGCAATATTCTCACCGGCAAACGCCGGTCTGCCCACGACTAGCCAGTAAAGGGAGGATCGCCATGGCCGGACAAGTATACTGCATCGGAGAGCTGCTTATTGATTTCATCTGCACCGACGGGACCGGGGATCTGAGCCGGGGTGAGCATTTCCTGAAGAAGGCCGGCGGTGCGCCCGCCAATGTGGCGGCTACCCTGAGCCGGCTGGGCACGCCTGCCTGGTTTGCCGGAAAGGTCGGTGCGGATCCCTTCGGTGATTTTCTGGAGCGGACTTTAAAGGACTATGGCGTTGAAACCAGCCAGTTGATCCGTGATCCTCATCACGGCACCACCCTGGCATTTGTTTCGCTGACCCCGGACGGAGAACGGGATTTTCTGTTCCAGCGCGGCGCCGATGCCTGGCTGACAGAGGCGGAACTGGATGAATCCGTCCCGGCAGCGTGCGATTTGGTCCACTTTGGTTCAGCAACGGCTCTTCTGGGGGGGCCGACCCGGACCACCTACCTGAATATTTTAAAGCGGTGCAAGGGAACCCGGTTTGTCTCCTTCGACCCGAACTGGCGCTCGGACCTGTGGCGGGGAAGGGAAGCAGACTTCATCCGGGAGATGCTGGACCTTTTGCCAGAGGTAGATCTGCTGAAGGTCAGTGATTCCGAACTGGAACTGCTGTGCGGACCGATGAACCGGGAAGAAGCTGTCCGGTCGCTTCATGAGCGCGGAGTGGGCATCATCGCCGTCACACTGGGCAGTGCGGGAACCTATTTGTCCAATGGGCAGCAGTCCGCGACGGTCAGCAGCATTCCCGTCCAGACGGTGGATTCCACCGGTGCGGGCGATGCCTTCGTCGGAGCTTTCTTAAGCAAGGTGGCGGCTCTGGAGGATCGGACCAACCTGCGGTCGGATTTCGACAAGCTGGTTGAAATCACCAAGTTTGCCAATCGGATCGGAGCCCTCGTCTGCACGCGCATGGGCGCCATGGAGGCCATACCAGCAAAGGCAGAGGCCGAGTCAGTCGACGTGACTTCATTTTCCTGATCTGGTTGAACAGGCTGTTCAGGGCAGATCAGAACCTAACGGCCCGCCCGTGCTGACATCAGGTCAGGCACGGGCGGGCCGCTGCAACTCCTATTCTGAGTGCTGTTTAGGGAGAGAGTGGAGTCGTCCTGGGGCTTAAGGTATATGTCTGATCGGGCAGAGGCTAACCTGTACATTTGACGTTTTCCTGAAATCAGATCCAGGGGATGCAGGCTTTTGGGGTGGGAGTGATGACGAGGAGCTTGATCCCAGGGAGCTTGATCCCCGAGAGTCCTTGTTGGTACAGAGTGGATCAAAAACTGGTATCCAGCTGGCACAGTGCAATCTGAAAGAGCCCTTCCGAGAGCAGGAACTCGTCGTACTGGAAGTCTTCCAGATCCGCCGGATCAAAGAGCTTGGCCAGGCCGCCGGTGATGACCTTGCGGCAGGGGTGGCCCATTTCGGTTTCGATGCGGCGGGCCAGCTCCAGAACAGCAGCAAGGGTGCCGTTGATGATGCCCGACTGGATGGAACCGATGGTGTCACTGCCGATGATGCGTTCCGGCTTTTTCAGCTCAATGTCGGGCAGGTGGGGAATCATCTGGTGCAGGCTGCGGGCCTGAAAGGCGATGCCGGGGATGATTACGCCGCCATAGAAGTTGAAGTCGCCGTCGATGACTCCGAGTTTGGTGGCCGAACCCAGATCCGCGATGATGGTCCAGTCCCTGTACTTATGGTAGGCGCCGGCATTGGTGGCGATCAGGTCGGCGCCCAGTTCCCGGGGTTCTTCCAGCAGGACGTTCATTTCGGGCACGATGCCCGGCGCCACATTGATGATCCGGGATTCCGGATACATCTCTTCCATGACTCGCAGCACCGTATCCCGGAGGAAGGGGACGACGCAGGAGAGAATCACCGCTTCCGGCTGGGTCTCATTGAACTCGTCATTGAGATCCCGGAAATACAACCGGTATTTTTTAAAATTGTCTTCCTTGATGGATGGACGGCGCAAATCCGCCCGGCGCTTGCCGTCACGGCCATACAGGACGGCCACCGTATCGCTGTTTCCAATGTCAAGGGTCAAGATTCCGCTCATGGCATGTTCCTTTCATGGTGCTCTGATTTTCCTCGGGGCGTTCCGGTTTGAGGAGAGCTGTACTTGTTCCAGGTGAATTTCCCTGAAGTTCTGCCTTTATTATAACCTGTAGTGATTGATTTTCAGAAAAGTCTTGGTATAATTGTTAGTGAAACAATATTCCGCGATAGCTCAATGGTGGAGCACTCGGCTGTTAACCGATAGGTTGGAGGTTCGAGCCCTCTTCGCGGAGCCATAAGAAAAACAGGCGTTGAAGAAGAAAAGTACTTCGGCGGGATCATTCAAGAGAGGCAGGGGCGCTGAGACCTGTCATGATCTGCCAGAGGAAGGGAGCTTCGGAGCCTGAACCTGAGAGATGGGCAATTGCCAAGAAGGGTGGAACCGCGTGATTCACGTCCCTTCATGTGGAATTGCCCTTTTTTTATACCAAAAAAAGACCGCCGGATCCACCGGCGCCAAGGAGGAATCATCATGGCAGATAATCAAGTAACAATGGATAAGATCCTGGCCCTGTCCAAGGGCAGAGGCTTCGTGTTTCCGGGTTCGGAAATCTATGGCGGGCTCGCCAATTCCTGGGACTACGGCCCGCTGGGCGTGGAACTGAAGGAGAACATCAAGAAAGTCTGGTGGAAGCGCTTTGTTCAGGAAAGCCCCTATAACCTGGGACTGGATTCGGGCATTCTGCTCAATCCGGAAGTATGGGTGGCCTCGGGTCATGTCGGCGGATTCTCGGATCCACTGATGGACTGCAAGCAGTGCAAATCCAGATATCGGGCCGACAAGCTCATTGAAGAGGACATGACCCAGAAAGGCGTGGAGTACGCCTCCGCCGACGGCATGCCGGAAGCAGCCATGAAGGATTACATTGTGGAAAACCACATTGCCTGCCCCAAGTGCGGCTCCCATGACTTCACCGATATCCGCAAGTTCAACCTGATGTTCAAGACCTTTATCGGAGTGACCGACGAGTCCTCCGAGCCGGTGTACCTCAGACCCGAAACGGCTCAGGGCATCTTCATCAACTTCAAGAACATTGCCCGGACCAGCCGCAAGAAGGTGCCCTTTGGCATCTGCCAGATCGGAAAGTCCTTCCGGAATGAGATCACGCCCGGAAACTTCATTTTCCGGACTCGTGAATTTGAGCAGATGGAGCTGGAATTCTTCTGCAAGCCCGGCACTGACATGGAGTGGTTTGACTACTGGCGCAGCTTCGTGCACCGGTTCCTCCTGGATATTGGCCTGCGCGATGAGAACCTGAGAGCCCGCGATCACACGGCCGAGGAACTCTCGTTCTATTCCAAGGCAACCACGGATTTTGAGTACCGCTATCCCTTTGGCTGGGGTGAACTCTGGGGTGTGGCTCACCGCACCGACTATGACCTGACCCAGCATATGCAGCACTCCCGTGAGGATCTGAATTATCAGGATCCCGTGACCAACGAGAAATATCTGCCTTATGTCATTGAACCCTCCGTTTCCCCCAACCGCATCTTCCTGTCGATTCTGCTCGACGCCTATGAAGAGCAGGAACTGGAGGGCGGCGACATCCGCAATGTACTGCACCTGCATCCGGCGCTGGCGCCCTTCAAGGCAGCGGTTCTGCCCCTGTCCAAGAAGCTGAACGAAAAGGCGGAAGAAGTCTACGCGCAGCTGTCCAAGGACTTCATGACCGACTTTGACGATGCCGGATCCATCGGCAAGCGGTACCGCCGGGAAGATGAAATCGGAACCCCGTTCTGCGTCACGGTGGATTTTGACACCCTGGAAGATCAGTCCGTCACCATCCGGGACCGCGACACCATGGAGCAGGTCCGGGTAAAAATCAGTGAGCTCAACCAGTGGATCGCCCAGCGGGTGGCATTCTAGCATGGCCAGATCGTTTGACCTGTTTCGACAGGAAATCCGGGACAAGAAGGTAGCCGTTGTCGGCCTGGGGGTGTCCAACATCCCCCTGGTCCGCTTCCTGCTCCGACTGGGTGCCCGGATCACGGCCTTTGATAAACGGGAGTTCATTGAGCTGGACGCACAGGTTCAGGAATTTGAAGGAAAGGTCGATTTCGTATTAGGCCGCCATTATCTGGAAAATCTGAAAGGTTTTGATGTCGTCTTCCGGACGCCCGGGATGCGCCCGGATGTGGAAGCCCTGCTGGAGGCGAAAGCCGAGGGGGCTGTTATCACATCGGAAATGAAGGAATTCATGCGTCACTGCCCGGCCCGGATCATCGGCGTTACCGGCTCAGACGGCAAGTCCACCACCACCACCATGATCTATGAGCTGCTCCGGGCCCAGGGCCGCAAGGCCCGCATCGGGGGCAACATCGGATTTCCTCTGTTTGACGAAATAGAAACCATTGAGCCGGATGAAATCATCGTCCTGGAGCTGTCCAATTTTCAGCTGATGGACATGGATCTGTCTCCTCAGATCGCTGTGGTGACGAATCTGTCGCCCAATCATCTGGACATTCATAAGGACATGGCAGAATACCGGGAATCCAAAATCAACATCTTCCGCTATCAGGATTCCACCGGGACATTGATTGTCAATGAAGACAACCACTATACCCGGGAATTCAAGTCCATGGCACACGGAGCCGTCAAGTCCTTCTCCTCCCGCGAGCTGGCAGATGCCCACTATCAGGATGGGGTCATTTTCCTGCGCGGCACCCCGGTGGTGCGGCTCTCCGAGATGAAGCTCAAGGGCATTCATAACGCAGAGAATCTCTGCGCCGCCCTGCTGGCAACCGAAGGTCTGGTGGAGATCGAAACCGCCCGGCAGTTTGCCATGACGTTTACCGGAGTCAAGCACCGGGCCCAGTTCGTGGCCAAGAAGCGGGAAGTCCGCTACTACAATGATTCCATCGCCTCATCTCCCACCCGTACCCTGGCGACGATCCGGTCCTTCCAGGAAGATAAGGGCCGCATCAATATCCTGCTGGGGGGCGTGGACAAGAATCTGGATTATTCGGAACTGGCCCGGGAGGGCGCTCCTTATTTCCGGAATGTCATCCTCCTGGGAGCCGCCAAGGAGAAAATCCGCCAGGCCTTCATCCAGAGCGGCGAAGCCATCGCGGAACGCCTGCTGGATGCCGATACCTTCGAGGAAGCTCTGGAACTGGCCTCCAAGGTTGCGCTGCCCGGTGATGTGGTGATCCTCTCCCCCGCCTGTGCCTCCTTTGATATGTTCCGCAATTTCGAAAAAAGGGGCGAACGTTTCGAGGAACTCGTCCAGGCCATGGAGTAGTGGAAGCCCAGGCTATGGAGTAGAAGAAGCCCAGGCACTGCTGATCGTTGCCTGGAATCTGATTTAGTACAGGATGATTCCGAAAAGGCCCGTCTGCAGGCGCGATCCGCCCCAGGCGGGGACTGCCCGGCAGTAGCTGAAGCGTGATTCATTCCACTCTGCTCCGGATCAGTTGCAGGGTGAATCGAATCCAAAACAAAGAACGCGTGGAATCACGCGTTCTTTGTTTTGGCACTGTTCCGACCGACGGTCAGCAGATGGCAGGAATTGGCGCAAGACGGAAATCCGGGCGAAGCCTTCGCCGGAAGGGCCTTGCGCCCTTGTCGCCGGATTAGTTGGAGTCCGAGCTCAGGAGCCGGCGGATGGTTTCATAGGTCAGGGCCGGGGCTGTTTCGAAGGAATAGCCGGTTTCGATGCGTTCGGTGAATTTATGGGCATCCTTACCGAAGGGACCGATATCCAGGACCGGGAGGTCGAGTTCCTGCATGGCAGCCAGCGGCAGGTCATAGGTGGTGCCGAAGCCGGGCATATTTCCCTTGAGATCGTCGATTACCTTGGGATCCTTCGGGGCTCCGCCGTAGGAGAGATCCGAGATGTAGGGGAAGAACTTCTTGAACACCAGCTGGTCTCTGGCCGGGGAGGCGTCGACCACTTGAGCGACGGTATTCAGAAGGCGGCGGCCTTTTTCGTCCGCTTCGCTGACATAGATGTGCGGATAGTAGGGGGGAGTCAGATAGACAATGATGACCGGATCGCGGTCAGACCACTGATCATGGACATATTCGACGATCTTTAAGGATTTCTCCCGGTCATCCAGATTTTTTGACCGGGCAATTTCCGCAATGCGGGCTTCCAGCGCCTGAGTGAAGGGGTCGCCCAGCTCGCGGGTCACCTGGTCCAGCAGCTGTGCATAGGTCAGGGTGCGGGCCTGGAAGGGGAGTTCGGCAAAGGGGCGCTGAGCCATTTCGCAGTAGGTCCGGTAATGGCCGGTGAGGGTTTCCAGAACCTCTTCGAAAGCAGTCTGAGCCGCCTGCTTCATTTTATCCAGGACCTGGCTGGGGGTGGAGGAATGGGTGGCCACATTGAAGTAGACATTGGCGATCCGGCTGGTCTGGACGGAGTATTCGGTTTTTAAGTCCCGCAGCTTCAGGGTAACGGGCGGCTGGGTAACTTCCCCTTCCACCACGTCGCAGTAGGCGGGATTCAGGTCCACCGCATCCACCAGGCGGGCTGCCAGATGATTGGCATCCAGTCCCTTGAAGGCTTCCCCGACATGGGTTTCCTTGCCGACAATGTAGAAGCTGGGCATGATTTTGCCGACGGTTCCGATATAGACGTACTTCTTCTCATCTCCCGGATATTCGGAAGTCATGTAGTCCGTATCGAGGAGTGTCAGATAATTCAGGCCGTATTCGCGCTTTAAGCGGATCAGTTCCGGCAGCACCGCCAGCATTCCCTTGGAGTTGGCTTCCTCGTCGCAGACCCCGATGTAGATGAGGTTGCCCGGGAAGGAGGCGGGCTCGGCGGACACCTGCTCCAGAATGGCTAAAAGGATGGCATCGCCGGTTTTCATGTCAAACAGTCCCCGGCCAAACAGATAGTTTCCGGACTCCAGGTCCTGCCGAGCTTCCGGGCTGAGGCTGACCCCATGGAGGCGTCGGGTCAGTTCCACCGGGTCGCAGGCAAACTCTTCGAGGTTGCCGTAATCGGACGTGCCGACGGTGTCGTAGTGGCCCAGGGTGATGACCGTATCCTCGGACGTGCCGGCTTCCCCCCGGAACAGGGCCAGGACAGAATACCGGCCCAGTTCGTCGTCTTTTACCGGGACTTTGATCAGATGTTCGGGATGTTCCCGGAAGTAGGGGAATTGACTCAGGATCTCATGGATCCGGTCGGCTGCCGCTACTTCGCCGGGAGTTTCCACGACGCTTTTGACCCGGGTCAGATCCAGGGCCAGTTCTTTGATTCGTTCATTCAATCGCTCCATTGCTTCTCCTTTGATCGTTCCGTTTCGGATGCAGGCCGGACAGCGCCTCGTTTTTATCAGGGTCCTCAATGCGTCCGTCCGCAGTTGTTATGGGGAAATATATCTTTTCTCTTCATGGGGTTGGTTTCATGTTTGGATCTGCCGCTTGATAAGTCGGCTGTTCCGGTCGTACTACTTTCCATTGTAACCAATTTTATCGCGTGATACGATGTCCGCTGGAAAAATTCCCGCATTGCTGACTTGTACCTTTTCTCGGGCTGCCGAAGCTGTCAGGAAATCGTTCGAAAAAAGCAGATCCGATACGAGAAGCGCAGTCGATCTCGAGGTTCCGTGCGGCGTGTCATCGTTAACATTTTTATGAAAACATTTACTGGATTTTGATAAACTGGTCAATGTGATATAATTTACATGATAAATCAGAAATCAACATGGAAACATCCGACTATTAAAACTACAGGGGGTTACTCTTATTATGGATGAAATTAAACGAATCGCCATCATGACCGGCGGTGGAGACTGTCCCGGACTCAATGCCGTTATCCGGGCCGTCACCCGCAAGGCCATCATTGAGAATCACTGGGAAGTGGTGGGCATTCGCAACGGATACAACGGTCTGTATTACGGCAATTTCGTTGATCTGGACCTGTTCAATACCTCCGGTATTCTTCAGGAAGGCGGTACCATCCTGTTCTCCTCGAACAAGGACAACCTGTTCAAGTATCAGGTCGAAGAGAATGGCAAGACGGTGATCAAGGATGTCTCGGATGTAGGCGTGGAAAACCTGAAAAATGCCGGGATTGATGTGCTGTTTGTGGTGGGCGGTGACGGAACGCTGACTTCTGCCCGGGATTTTGCCCGTAAAGGAGTAAAGGTCATCGCGATTCCGAAAACCATTGACAATGACCTGGCGTCGACGGACACTACGTTCGGATTTTCTACCGCTGTTGACGTCGCGACGGAAGCCCTGGATCGGCTCCATACCACGGCGGCATCGCATCATCGCATCATGGTATTGGAGGTCATGGGCCGCTATGCCGGCTGGATCGCCCTGCATGCCGGAATCGCCGGCGGAGCGGATGCGATTCTGATTCCTGAGATTCCCTACAACATCAACTATGTGGCAGCCAAAATCATGCGGCGCAAGGAAATCGGCAAGAACTTCTCGGTCATCGTGGTAGCTGAGGGGGCCAAGCCCCTTGATGGGGAAATGGTGGTTCAGTCCGTTGTGGCGGATTCTCCGGATCCCATCCGACTGGGTGGAATCGGAAACAAGGTTGCCCTCGATCTGCATGAGCTGTGCGGCAATGAATCCCGGGCCACCATTCTTGGACACCTGCAGCGGGGCGGCAGCCCCTCCTCGGCTGACCGCATCCTGTCTTCCCGCTATGGCATTGCGGCCGTGGAACTGGCGGAAAAAGGCCTCTTCGGGAATATGGTTACCTTAAAAGGTACGGAGATGAGCTATGATTCACTGGAGCATGTCATTGGCCAGGTGACCAAAAACGTGGACCCGAACTGTGAAATGGTACGGGCAGCCAAATCCCTGGGGATTGTTTTTGGCGACGAAGAAGTCGATGTTTACCGTGTGCTGGGAGATCAGAAAGTCAGTGACCGCTTCTAGCGACTGGATTTCCTAAAAGGTCGAAGAGCCCAAGTTCAGATCGATCAGCTCAAAAAAGCTTTGCTCCGGCAAGGTGATGAATACTGAATGAATCAGGCTGCAACAGCATAGACAGGAAACTCCGGCGGGTATCGCACCGTCGGAGTTTCCTGTCTATGCTGTTTCCATGCCAAGGCTTAAATTTCCCAGATGTTGTGCAATCACGGAGCCCTAACCTTAGGAAAAGGTTCGGCCCCGAATGACCCGCCTCGTCACCGTTGACGAATGAAAGCGCCTCGGACTAACGAGGTCGCCGCTGTATAACTGCGACGGGGCATTGATACCCATTGAGCAAAAAATTAATTCCTTTACGATGAATCCTCCCAGTCGTTTGCTGACCCTGAGTTTTTCTCAGGGTCTTTTTGAGCGGAAGCAGAAAGAAAATGGATGAGATATCAAGCTGGAATGGATTCAGCTGACTGATCAGATCCTCGAAACGGTTCAGAACGGGGATTCGCAGAGCATATGGCGCTGCATTCACTCTGCTGCCGGCACCGCTGCTCTCCATGAAAATGCATCAGCTGATTCAAGAAAGGGATCGATGACTTAATGAAATGCTGTGAGCCTTTCCCCAAGTGAGATCGTCATTCTCATTCACATTCTACGAAGCGCGATCGATCCTGATCATGGAAACAGCTCTATTTCTAAATTGGTTTTCTATTAAAAAGAGGTATTTTTTGTTGAAACGATGAAATAGACCTTGATATTTGATGTGATCATCAGAAATGAGAAAGACTTATATGACTGACTTTTTAAAATTAAATTGATAATACATAATAATTTCGAATTACATTGTATAAAATATTACAAAATAATGAAAATTGACTTTATTTATATGAGATTGTACTATCATATTAATAATCAGCTGATTTACTTTTGTTAGGAAAGATGAATGTATGAAAATTAAAATATTAGCTGTTGGAGTTGTTTTGATCACGGTATCATTGTTCGGACGGAATGCACAGGCGGCTGTTCAGGATCATCTTTCGTCATCGGAAATTTCCTATTCGATTGCTGCAATGGAGGGCCGACAAATAGGCAGTGACAAGCCGCTAATTGAATTGATGTATGATGGAGATGATCAACCATCATATATCCTTGCCAGCGGCGAAAAAGGTTTTTTAATAATCAACTGAAATACCCTTGAGGTTATGGAGTGCACTGAAGAGATTAGCAGTCCGTATTCGGACGATACTCAGACAAAAAAGTATTATGGGGGAATATTTCAATATTACGTGAAAGACAATGGCATATTTAATAATATAGCGAATGATCAAACCAGCAAGACATTGCCCGGATGCGAGATTCTTATGAATCAGATCACGAGCAGTAATCAGACCGATTCCTTGGGGCAGACGAAGGATAAGGCAATTAATACTCAACCGACAGCATCTGTCTCTAGTGTTGTAACAACCAAAATGCTTTACAACAATCGTGGTGCCATAAGAATTAAAGCATTTGGCAATAATCAAGTAGGATCTCCATCTGAAGGTACTTGCTCTGCGGTGGCAACCTGCCTGGGGCTCACCTATCTTGATTCACTAAATTCAAATGTACTTCTAAGTGGATACACTCCGGAAAAGCTAGTCAGCGCCGATTTTAAAGCAGGGCTTTATCCTCAAGCTATCAAGCTTCATAATTTAATGTCACAAACTTATGGGATGGGTCCTCTAAGTTGGGCTGATGGAATTGTTGATCCTCTGAACAGATACAAAAATTCCTCATCAACAATTAAGAATACAGGATTAAGCCTAAACTGGTTTCTATTCGCATCAAGTGCTTATGTAAGGGAACAAATTGATAAGGGATATCCTGCCATGATGACCACATTTTTGGCTGATGGCTATAATTTTCATACCATGCTCATCTATGGCTATCGAAAACTGTCGGATGGAGACTATGAGTATTGTGTCCATCCCGGGTGGTATGGAGCTCCTTATATATTAAGTTCGTCCACTACTGAGCCGGTTGTGGCTTTAAAATGTGTTCCGGCCAGTTTTGCTAAGTATTCGTATAAATTAAGTATCAATAACTAATGCGAAGACCACTTTGAAGGAAAAATATGGTTCACAGGATTACCATTGGAAAGGTACTCAAGTACCTGATAATTACAGTCTCTCTGGCTATTTTAGCGTACACTCTCTACGTTGCAGCCGGTTTTATCTATGCCAGAATTTATTATGCCCCTTCGCCAGTATCTGAAGTTTCTTCTCTTGAGGAAATGAAACAATTAGTGGAACCCCATGGTTTCGTTCTGCCCGAGAATTACCTGAAGGCTCAGAACTGCACATTTACAGTCTATCGTGAAACGCAGGACCGAAGATCGAAGGTAATCGGATACGCGATCCATGCAAATCTGGGAACCCCAGAAGAAATTACACTTTCTGCATCTCATGAAAAGAGTGCGGGTGTACGTTTCAGAGAGATCCTCATCGATGGACAGACTGTTTATCAGAGGGATGATGCAAGTGTCGTTGAACTTAACTCGAAATTTTATACACTGAGCTATTATCGTTCACTGGGCGGTGAGGCAAAGAAGATTCTGAAAGAATTGATTTCTCGCTCAAAATAACCTTTTTGTTGTCGAAATGATGAATGTGACAGGAAGGCCAGTGAGTCCAGCAGGGAAGGGAACCTTCATAACGACTCTCTGGATGATCCATGATTTCGGAAAGCAACATCGACGGAACGATCCGACGGCACTTGATCCGTCGGATTTTCCATTCCGGTTAAAATCGCGAAAATGGCGCACTCTGCCGGAGGTGCTGAATTGAAATAATCGGAGCAGGCAGACGCTACCACCATGGTCTTTTTCTGAATGCAACGGTAAATTTTTATCAATCGAAAAATTAACCCCCGTGTGGATTGATCGGTTTATCATCCGGATGATATTGACAGCGTGCGCTGCTGACGGTATTGTAGGAACAGAATTAAATGAGTCTTCAGGGCAGGGTGCAATTCCCTACCGGCGGTACAGCCCGCGAACCGTAAGGTTGATTCGGTGTAACTCCGAAGCCGACAGTAAAGTCTGGATGGAAGAAGATGATTGAATGATGTTCCGATTTTTTGGTCGGAGGTCTCCTCATATTCGTTTTTATGGCCCTGAGCTTATCTCAGGGTCTTTTTGATATGGTCCGACACTGAGAGAAAGGAGAATCAGAGTGGATATTCAGCGGGAACAAGGAATCCAGTCCGGTGAAGACCGGTTCATGCGGCGCGCTTTGGAGCTGGCCCGTCAGGGAATCGGCTATACTAGTCCCAATCCTCTGGTGGGGGCTGTCCTGGTACGGAACGGCCGAATCATCGGTGAGGGGGCGCATCAGCAGTATGGCGGACCCCATGCGGAAGTGAATGCCATCAACTCTGCCACAGAGTCGGTGGCGGGAGCAGAGCTTTATGTCACATTGGAGCCATGCAATCATCAAGGCAAGACACCACCCTGTACCGAATTGGTGATCCGAAGCGGGATCCGTCGAGTGGTGATCGCCATGGAGGATCCCAATCCCAAGGTATCCGGCCGGGGCATCAAGTGTCTTGAAAAAGCCGGTATAGATGTCTGCTGCGGGGTTCTGGAGAATGAAGCCAGGGCATTGAACCGTCCGTTCATCAAGCATATTGCCCAGGGTGTTCCTTATGTTCTCCTGAAGACGGCCATGACCCTGGATGGCAAGATCGCAACAGTGACGGGGGAATCCCGCTGGATTTCAGGAGCGTCAGCCAGAGCTTATGTCCACGAGCTGAGGCATCAGTATACCGCCATTATGGTTGGAATCGGGACGGTTCTGGCCGATGATCCGTCACTGACAACGCGGCGGGAAGGACGGGAAGGTGTACATCCCATACCGATCATTGTCGATTCGACGGCTCGGATTCCGCTTCAGACAAAGGTTCTGCACGGTCCAACCGGCGTATCGCCGATTCTGGCGACGACGGCGGCAGCCCCGCCGGAAAAGCTGCGCCAGCTCCAAGCGCAGGGCTGTCAGGTGACAGTCCTGCCGGAGGCGGAGAATGGGGTGGATCTGCAGGAACTGATGCGTGTGCTGGGCAGCCGGGGCATCGACAGCATCCTGCTGGAGGGGGGCGGTGAACTTGCGGCATCGGCTTTGCATTCAGGCATCGTCGATGAGGTTCAAACCATCATTGCGCCAAAAATCCTGGGGGGGCGGACGGCTCGCACCCCGGTGGGCGGAATCGGAATTGCCCGGCTTGATCAGGCAGTTGCGCTGTCCTACCAGGAAGTGCGTCAACTGGGAGAAGATCTTCTGATCAAAGCCCAGGTCAATCAGCCGGAGAAAAGAACCCATGCAAAGGGAGGTGCAGCCAATTGTTTACAGGAATCATCGAGGAAGTAGGCGCTTTGCGCACGATTACCAGGACCGCCCGGTCGATCCAGGTAACGATTGCTGCTGCCCGTGTTCTGGAAGGCCTGCAGCCTGGGGACAGCATTGCCACGAACGGAGTGTGCCTGACTGTGACCCGGTTTGACGCCCGTGGCTTTACCTGTGATGTCATGCCCCAGACCATGACCGCGACGACCCTGGGGGATCTGACGCCGGGCGATCCGGTTAATCTGGAACGTGCTCTGACGCTGAGTCAGCGGCTGGGCGGACATCTCGTCTCGGGACACATTGACGGAACAGGCCGCATTACAAAGCTGGAACGCGATGACATTGCAGTCCGGATAACGGTCAGTGCACCGCTTCATTTGATGCGGTATTTCACCCCGAAGGGCTCCGTGGCACTGGATGGGATCAGTCTGACCTTATCGGCCATGAACCAGGATTCCATTGAGGTCTCGGTTATTCCACACACCTGGCAGTATACAGCTCTGGCTAACAAGCAGGTCGGGTCGGCCGTCAACCTGGAATGCGACCTGATCGCCAAATACGTGGAACGGTTGCTGTCGGGGCCTGGATCCACGGCAGCCGGATCGGGACCAGAACCAGAACCTGTTCAATCCAGAGAGCTGAATACCGGATTTCTGGCGGCTCACGGATTCCTGTAACTGCCGGCCACCAGAATTACTGATGATTTCACTCACAGATTGAATCCAAAAGATAGTTGTTACCGATCGGACCGTAACACGTGATCTCTTTGCAGAAAGAATCGAAAAGAGAAATAAAAGAGATAGAGAAGAGATTCGAGAAGAGATTCGAAAAGAGATTCTAATCGAATGCAGAAGCGGTCGAGCAGTTGATAGAGACTTAATAGGATCCCAAACGGTGATCCTGAAATGCCTTAACCCAAACAGACAGATATGGATGATTCAACGAAAGATGAATGGATCGGCAGATCCTGAAACAATTTTATGATAGAGCAGGCTGACAGCCTGAAACAAACGAGGGGGAGAAAATATGAAGCGATTCAACACGATTGAAGAAGCATTGGAAGAACTCAGAAACGGACGGATTATCGTTGCGGTGGATGACGAGGATCGGGAGAATGAGGGCGATTTATTAATGGCTGCGGAGAAAGTGACGCCACAGGCGATCAATTTCATGGCGCAGCATGGCCGAGGACTAATCTGCATGCCCATGACGGAGGAGCGACTGCTGGAGCTGGGAATTCCAACCATGGTCAATGTGAATACAGACTCTCATCAGACTGCTTTTTCGGTCTCGGTGGATGCCATGGAAACAACAACGGGGATTTCGGCCGGGGAGCGGGCGTTGACGGTGGCGCGGCTGCTGGATTCGAATGCGAAACCGGAGGACTTCAAACAGCCGGGTCACATGTTTCCCCTGCGGGCGAAAGCAGGCGGGGTGCTGACCCGTGCCGGACATACCGAAGCCGCCGTAGACCTGGCCAGGATGGCCGGCTTGAGCTCAGCCGGTGTGATCTGTGAGATCATGAATGAGGACGGAACCATGGCGCGGGTGCCCCAGCTGATGGAGTTCGTGGAGAAGCATGGGCTGATGATCATTACCATTGCGGATCTGATTGCCTACCGCCGGGACCATGAAGTGATGGTTGAAAAGGTCAGTGAGGCGAATCTTCCGACAAAACACGGTGAATTCAGAATGGCAGGCTTTTTGGACCGGACAAGCGGAGAGCATCATGTAGCCCTGATTAAGGGCGATGTCGCCGGAGAGGAACCTGTTCTGGTTCGAGTGCACTCGGAATGTCTGACCGGTGATGCGTTTGGCTCGCTGCGCTGCGATTGCGGCGATCAGCTGGCCAATGCAATGAAGCGCATCGAGCAGGAGGGACGAGGTGTCCTGCTCTATATGCGCCAGGAAGGGCGGGGCATTGGCCTGCTCAACAAGATCCGGGCTTATGAGCTGCAGGATTGGGGCATGGATACGGTGGAAGCCAACCTGGCATTGGGCTTTCCGGAAGATTTGCGCGACTATGGGATCGGGGCTCAGATTCTGCGGGAGCTCGGCGTGCGCCGCATCCGCCTGCTTACCAACAACCCGAAGAAAATTGCCGGCCTGTCCGGGTTTGGTCTGACCATCGACAGCCGTGAACCCATCGAAATGAATCACAATGAGCGCAATCTCAATTACCTGCTGACCAAGCAGCAGAAGATGGGACATTTGCTCCACCTGGAAGAAGGCGTAAATCCGGCTGAAGGCCAGACTCAGCCACAGAACGCGGTGTAGCTGATCAGCCCGCAGGTTCAGAACCAGGAAGAACTGAGGTGACTTGAACCCAGCATTTGGGCAGCAAGCCCAATCGAGTCAGATCGATCATTGGAATAGAAAAAATTAGCCGGATTAAGGCAACGGAGGATTATGATGAAAGTATTTGAAGGAAAACTGACGGCACAGGGTTTTACATTTGGCATCGTGACAGCCCGGTTTAATGAGTTTATCGGCGGGAAGCTGCTTGAGGGAGCGCTGGATGCACTGCGCCGGCACGGGGCGGCAGAGGATGATATCGAGATGCTCTGGGTTCCGGGAGCCTATGAGATCCCGTTAATGGCAAAACATATGGCGGAATCCGGCCGGTACGATGCGGTCATCTGCCTGGGAGCCGTGATTCGGGGCGCTACTCCGCACTTTGACCATGTATCTGCTGAAGTAGCCAAGGGCATCGCTGCTGTTTCTTTGGAAAGCCAGATCCCGGTTATGTTTGGGGTTCTGACTACGGACAATTTGGAACAGGCGATTGAGCGCGCCGGAACCAAGGCAGGCAACAAAGGCTTTGATGCTGCCGTTTCTGCCATCGAGATGGTCAATCTCATTCAGTCGTTTCAGACAAACTAAGGCATAAACAGGTAAATAGTGGTACAAACCGGATCAGCATTGCCCTCATCGGACGGTACCTCATTGTTTAACAGAAATGCTCCCGGAGAGACCGTGCTGTGCAAAGCGCGCTTTCTCCGGGAGCATTCGGTTTTTTCTTTTTTTTTGAGTCTGGGATTCATGGTATCTGCCATCGCAAGCCCCGGTTTATCGGAGCTGCTGTATGGATTGAAGTAATTTTTCACCTTGGGTACGAACGGGAAGGACTGTTTCTTCTTCCAGGAGAGCCCTGACACCTTGTCCTATTTCTTCACAGTTACTTTCATCGAGCAGATCGCTTAGATAAGACAGAGCTGTCCTTCTCAGGTGATCCTCCTTGTCTTTCAGGAACGTCAACAGTTCTGTAATGCCGTGACTTTTAAAGAGTGAAAGGGCGTAGATCCAGCTTAGAAGGCAGCGTTTGCTTTTTTCACAGTTTTTTTGGTTGTCAGCACATTCAATTATGTCGGCTGTTAGCTGATTCAGCCACCGGGTCAATTCAGCCCAGGAGATAATGGCATAGGATCTGGCCAGACTATCCGGGTCCTTTGTTGCGGCTTCATACAGGAGATCAACCGCCTGCTGAAAGGGGAACTCGGACATCGAGTCATAGGCTTCCGTACGAACCAGAGGATCCGGATCGGCAGCCAGAGTCATCAACAGGGACAATGATTCTTCAGTGACTGCATTCATCAAAACGAAAGGAAGTCTGCCCCGGATGTACGAATCGGAGTCTTTGGCCAGAATACGGAGCCGTGCAAAATCGTTCGCTCCAAGTGCTGGCTGCTGTTCCAGATGATCTAAGAAATCATTTTTCTCGTTTGAAGTCATTTCATTTTTCTGATTTGAAATCATTTCATTTTACCTCCGTGATCAGTCGGCTGGTGACCGCGCCACTTTATAGTTGAATCCCTCCGATTGCCGATGCCGCCATTGTGAACGGTTGAAACAGCAAATAGGATGTTGAAGCAGCAAAAAGGATGTTGAAGCAGTGAATGAATCGCACGGCCGCAATGGCATCCGTGATTTTCTTTCACAGGAATCAGGCATGCAGATCAGAGTAAATCACCAGGACAATCTAAGATGGTTGGTTTTTGGCAGAAAACAAATCATTTATTAGTAAGTACCGTGGCGGAGGGCCATAGCATTGTTCCCCTTCATAATAAGCCAGCTTTCAATTGCAGATGACCAAGGAAGGCATTCCAGCATAAAACACGGAATGGATTCCTTCCTCCAGCGGCATACATTTTCCATCTGCATCCTGATGGAAGGAAATCACATAGCAAAGTTCGTCGACGCCTGCTTTCCTTAACAGATCCAGTATTTCTTCGGGGCTTGTTTTTTTAACCTCACGCATGAACCGTTTGTCTAAGAGCGTTTCGAACTGATGCGACAGTCTGCCAATTCCGTGTTTTCGCTTTTTCCTGCTGGCCAGTTCATAGAAGATTCTGTCGTGATATTTTTTCTCGAAAAATGATTTGATGATCTCAACTTTATAGGCTTTATCCATAATGATTTTCCTCTTTTCCTGAACTGGCTGCAAACGGCATAATTTCTTTCCTTCCGGTGACTTTGAATGATTTCCTGGTACGCGATTTGTCGTAGAGTTGGCGGTCATAAGGATCAGAAGCTGCGGAAGAGATGAGACAGAATAAAACCGGTCAGCAGACCCAAAAAGAAGAGAAGCTTCTTATTGTTCATCGTGGCACCTCCTTCAGTCGTTTGAGTCTATCATACCGTATTGTTCCGGGGGACTGGGTGCGAATGATTATTTTGTCATCATGAACCGATTATCAGAAGATCATTAAACATTTTTGTGATTGAAAATTTCAATTCTGATTGGGCCAGCCTCTGTTTTCATCTTCCCGGATAAGCGTTCTTGTTTGAACGCCTGGTCAGGCAGTGGCGTGTTCACGGCTTTTTAATATCGTTTTCAGATTCATTTCGTATAGATAGTTATAATGTTACAATATTTGCCTGCGGTCGAATGACCGGATCTGCGGGCGGAAAATCCGGTCTGACTTATGGTTTGTGCCTGAGCAGTCAGACCTGAGACAAGGGGGAAGAGGAAGATGGCAATCGTAAAAACAGAAGGTCTGAAAAAAACATACGGCAAAGGCGATTTGGCGGTGGAGGCTCTGAAGGGAGTGGATCTGGCCATTGAGGAAGGGGAGATGGTCTCGATCATCGGCAAATCCGGTTCAGGGAAATCAACCCTGCTCCATCTGCTGGGAGCGCTGGACCGGCCCAGTGAGGGAACCGTGTTTATTGCGGGAGAGTCGATCGAGGACAAATCGGATGAGGAGCTGTCTCACCTGCGCCGGCGGCAGGTTGGCTTTGTGTTTCAGTCGTTTAATCTGCTGCCGGAGTATACGGTCAGTGACAATATTCTGATGCCGTTGATTCTGGATGGCCAGACTGCCGATCCCGATCATTTTTCACGCATTGTGGATTTGCTGGATATCCGCGGGAAATTGAAGTATTACCCGGATGAGCTCTCCGGCGGACAGGTTCAGCGGGTAGCCATTGCCCGGGCTTTGATTACCAAACCAGCCATTATTCTGGCCGATGAACCCACCGGTAACCTGGATGAAAAAACAGGCAATGATGTCATGGAGCTTCTGGGGCGACTCAACCGGGAACTGAATCAGACCACCATCATCGTCACTCATGATTTGTCCATTGCCCGCAGGGCGGATCGCATCATCCGGATCCGTGACGGCCGCGTCGACCCGTCGCCTCTGCCGGAGGCCGGCAATGAATAGAACACTTCGGCTGACAGGTATTTTGCTGTGCGGGGTGCTCTTCACCGGCTGCACTTACATCCAGACCCTGGATCCCAATGACGGACGGCGGCTGGAACAACTGAAGCTGGCGCGGCTGGAACGGTCGAAGCAGTCAAGCGAAACGCTGGCGCCCGATCAGGTCATGCGGAGGATTGAAGGACTGCGTTCCTCCCGTCAGGTTTTCCGAACCCGGCTGGACGGAGAAACCGTCATCGTCGAATCATTCAGCGACCTGGGGCAGCTTCAGTCCACCATTGAAAATTCGCTCAAGGGGTTTGCCGGTGCCGTCAACGCGGTTCAGGTGGTTCACGGAACTCGCACCGGGGAAGATCAGCTTCCCGCGGAGCTGTTTCCCCAGGACGCGGAGGGGTGCTCGATTCAGGTGAGCGGGCTGTTCGGAGACCGGCCCGGCATGTCCTTTACCCATGTTGTCCGCCAGGAGCGCAAAGGCCCCCCGGAACGGCTGTTTCAGGATCTGCGGATGCTGACCCTGCTGCGCGAACCCAAAGATACCAAGGTTCGTCAGGCGTTGTTTGATGTGAATCTGACCAGCGCGGAGGGAGTGCCTCTGGGCAGCCTGATCCTGGATGAAGACAATTTGATCCATTATGAAAATCCGCGGCAGGAACGATTCAGCTATGCGCTGCTTAATGACTCTCAGGCAACTCAGTTAAAAGGTCTGATGCAGGTGCTGCTGTATGAGTTCCGACCGGAACAGGAAATTCCGGATCCGGTGGAACAGCCGCAGGCTCCTCGCCTGGAGCTGCCCTATGACGAACCGGGAATGATCATTGGCCATTCCACCAGATGGCTGGAATATCAGGAGGGCGATCTGTCCCATCAGCTGGTGTTCGAGCAGGCCCTGACTGCCCCGACGGAGGATCAGGGTGAGGTTCGAATGGCGGGCAAGTCGGAATGGCAGTCTGTGATCACCCATTTTATACTGACAAAGAAGTCATCGGATCCGGATTGGTCAAAGCCGATCAAGAACACCTGGGAACGGATTGATCAGGCCGGGGCGGAGCAGCTGGCACAGACCTGGGGCTATGCCCAGGCGGAGGTTGACCAGATCCGGGCCATGGTGCGGGCGGAAGCGGCCAACAGTTTTATGAGTTCGGCTCTTTCAATGGATGTTCAGCTGAAGCCGGATTTTGATTGGAGGAAACCATGATTCAGATTGCCTGGAAAGGCCTGCTTGGCCGTAAAAAAGATTCATTCATGCTCCTGTCCGTCCTGTTTCTGTCCTTTGTCTTTTCCATCCTGACCTCCACGTTTTACACCAACAGCGAGACGGCTAAGGCAATTCAGCGCCAGCGGCTGTACGGAACCTGGGAGTATGCTGCCTATGGTGTCGCGCAAGCGGAGGACCCATTATCTGAAATTCCGGCCGCAGTGCGGGGCACCAACCGGATCATCGGACACTCCCCGAATTTCGGGACGCTGGCATCTTTTGACGAAGGATTTCGTCAGTTGGCGGGGCTATCCCTTATTGAGGGCAGACTGCCCTCGGAAGCCGATGAAGTCGCCCTGGAAAACAATCAGCTGAGTTACTTTGAGCAAATACCCAAGATCGGGGATGAGCTGATCGCGGATACCGAGGTGTTCCTGTATGATCTGGAAACGGATCGAACGCCGGAGCAGACGCGGGAACTGATGCAGGAGAAGGCGATGGAGCATTTCCTCGCCGGGACGGATCCAGCATTCCGGCAGCTGATGGCTGACATGTATGGCAAGACATGGGGCAGTGCGGAAATGGCAGAGCTGATGAAGCGGGATCTTCCCAAGTTGATGAACATACAGCCGGGCAACCGGGAACGCCGCCGGGGATTGGATCACTTCGAGGATACGCTGTTGATTCCCAATGAGGAGCTGTTGAATTTTGACTATTGGGTCGACCTCTCTTTGCTGGCGAACCAGGAAGATCTCAGTCCGACTCAAAAGCTGGAGCGGCTCAGCCTCTACAATGACTACCTGCTGGCACAGCTTACCCGGCCCGACGCCGCAAAACCGGAATTTTCGGGAAGTCTGTCATTATCCTATAAGAAATCCTATATTATTCGGCGTACCCTGAAACTTACCGGGGTCTATGCCACGATCAGCACGGCCTGGCAGGGGCCGTCGACTCAGCTGCCGACCGCACTGGTGACCCAGGCGGCTTCGGAGAAATTCATTGAGCGGGGGCTGCTTCAGACGGAGGTGGCAAAGGATCCGAACTACGCGGTACCGGTGAACCACTACGTACGGCTGGCCGAGGGAGCGAAGCTCCCGGCAGGAAGCGACGGTAAGGTGGTCGCCAATACCCTGGCGTATCCGCCGGGAGACTCCACCGATGGAATTCTGGCGTTATCCATTCTGGTATTCATCTTTTTCATTACGCTTTTCGGGGTTTTCCAGCTTTACCTGAGTCAACTGGGCAAGCGTCTGCGCAAGCTGGGGCTGCTTCGCTCGGTGGGTGCCACCATTGGCCAGATCCGGCAGCTGCTGATCTGGGAACTGCTTCTTCTGACGGGGCTGACGCTGCCCCTGGCGCTGGGCCTGGGCATCGGTCTGGCGAACCTGGCCTCCCGCGGTATTCTTGATCGAACGCCGCGCTACCAGTTCACCATTCAGCCGGGAATCCTGGCTCTCAGTATCCTGAGCGGCCTGGTGGCCGTGATGCTGGGTGTTCTCGGGCCGCTGCGCAAAGTCCGGTCCATCCCCCTGACGGGAAAAACCGAGGCGGGCCGCGCCCGACGCGGAGCATCCGTCCGCCGGATTCTGGGAGCACGGGTACGTCCCCTGCGCAACCTGAACCAGGTTCTGGCCCATCATCGCCGGTTTACCCGGCGCCAGTCCGCCATGACCCAGATCATCTATACCGTGATCTTTACGCTGACAATCCTTAGTCTGCTTCTGTCTTTTCTGGCGTTCGCCAAATACCGTGATCAAGTCGTCGCGGTGAGCATGCCGGATTATGATCTGACCTTCCCCTATGCTCTCAGTTCCCGTGACCTGACACAGTTTGATCGGGACCTGAAGGCGACGGGAGCGGTGACAGAACTGCAGCATCTGATCGGCCGCAGCAGCGGACAGCTGTCGGTTCAGGGAGACGGGAAGGATCCCCTCTATGGCCTGACGGCCAGTCTGACTCCGCTCAGCCGCAAGGGGGAGCTGTTTGTAACTTTGGCCGATACGGAGCAGTACCCCACCTTCTTTACCGAGGGCCAGCGCAAGGTCAATGTCTACGGAATTCAGCCGGGAACGGCACTGTATGAGACCCTCAACGAGAGAACCGGAAACCGGCTGGAGGCCGATGATTTTCAAAGCGGCCGGTCGGTGGTGATTCTGTATCCATCCTACTTTTTGGAGCGGGGGAAAGCCGCTGCAGCAAAGGTCGACGAACTGAACGGTGTCCGGCCGGAAGCTCTGGCGGGAGCTGTTTTGGAGCAGACCGGCGGGGCTCGCCTGTCCTTTGATTTCAGGGATTCTCCGGTGATGGAGCAGTGGCAGGGAAGTGTCCCTGCCAGAGTCCGATTGACTTTTCAGTCGGAAGAAAACACGGAAACAATGCGAAATGTTCTGCCGCCCTCGCAGTTTGATCTGCAGGTAGCGGAACTGCTGACCAGTTTCCCGGAGTTTGGCATCTGGCCCTTCAGCCAGGATCGCGAGCATCCGGTGGTTCTGGGCAGCCAGTCGCTGATCCGCCAGATGACGCAGAGCAATCGCAACATTGAACTGCTGGCGGCCACGCCGCCCAATCAGACCCTGGTGCCCACTCTGTATGGAACCCAGCGGACTTCAATCTGGACCGGTCAGAATCACAGCGATGAGTCCTATCTCAAAATCCAGCAGGTGGCTCATCGATACGGCGGCCGCGTTCAGAATCTTTATGCCGACAAAATCAGCCGATTCAACGCTGCCCTTCGGATCAGCGTGATGGTGCTGATCGTAGCGTTTATCATCGGACTGGTGGCTCTGCAGATTCAGCTCAACATCAGCAA
The DNA here is from genome assembly GCA_024579835.1 of Clostridiaceae bacterium HFYG-1003. Lineage (NCBI taxonomy): Bacteria > Bacillati > Bacillota > Clostridia > Eubacteriales > Clostridiaceae > Clostridiaceae bacterium HFYG-1003. The sequence continues at coordinate 2,281,255 of CP102060.1, read as the reverse complement.
GGCCCGGATTGAAGCGGAACGGCTGACCATCGGTACCCTGCAGTCTCTGGGGGTCAATTCCAGGAAACTGAAACGAGCTTACCTGCGAACCGGGATGACATACAGTCTGAAAGCTGTGGCATTATCTCACACCGTTTTCCTCCTGGTACTGGTTGTCCGACTGGTGCAAAGCAATCCGTGGGAGCTGGTCAGGTCCCACTTTGTCGGGCTGCTGCGGGGAGAGCTATGGCTCTATCCCTGGCTGGATCACCTGCTGGTAACCACCGGATTCCTGGTAATCGGAACTTTCATTTACTATCTGCCGCTGCGGCGAGTTCTGCGCAATCACCCCATCCACAACATTCGCCAGCTTTAATCTGGCACAGGGAGGGACCATTGATGAATGATCTGATCCGGCGGGGCGGGCTTCGGGATCTGGAAGGGATTCTGTCCCTGGAGAAAGCCTGTTTTCCAGGGGAGGCCTGGTCCAGAAACGTCTTTCTGGAGGATCTGGCCCGGCCCAGCAGTTTTTACCTGGTGGCCGAAATTGAGCCTCGAGACTTCCAGGATCCGACTGGTGAGCACATCAAGCAGCTGATTGGCTATATCGCCTGCGCTACAGATCAGGTTCACCGCTATGGGCATATCTCCAGCCTGGCAGTGGATCCGGACCATCGTTCCCAGGGAATCGGCGGCCGGCTGCTGGATGACATGCTGGCGCTTCTCGAAGCGCAGGGAATTGATTGTTTAAGGGCTGAAACCAGATTGTCGAATCGGCATGTTCAGGAGATGTTTCGGATCCGGGGTTTTCTGGAAACCGAGCAGATTCCCCGCTATTATCAGAATCCGACGGAGGCAGCGGTGGTCATGATTCGATGGCCCGGGGAAAGCGGATTCTCCCAGGGGCAGAGGATACCGCCTGGCCGGCATGAGGGTGGGGGGTGAAATCGTTGAAGTCAGCGAAGTCAGCGAAGCCAGCGAATCCAGCGGAGTCAGCGAAGTTACTGGGGTCCTTGAAGCCAGTGAAGACAATGAAGACAATGAGCCTGACCCTCAGGAGATTTCAGGTATAAGATGAAGCGTTGCAGGGGAGAGCCGGCTGGGTTCAAAAAGAATGGAAAAAAGGCAAAAAAACATTTGATTTTCAGGGCCGGAGCTGTTATATTTAGCTTCGGCCCTTTTTTATGGATAGAAACGGGGAGTGGCAAGGCAGGGAAGCGATTAAGGCCCTGAAAAAAACTTTGAAAAAGGTGTTGACACTCAACGGTGGGCTTGGTAAGATATAGAAGTCGCCTAAAGCGGCAACGAAACGAAACAAAACAAACTGTTCTTTGAAAATTAAACAGAATACAAGGTAAAACAAACCAGCAATTCATTTTGAGTAGTCAGACAAGACTAAAAAATCGACTAAAAGCTAGTTCAAACTTTTTAACATGAGAGTTTGATCCTGGCTCAGGACGAACGCTGGCGGCGTGCCTAACACATGCAAGTCGAGCGAGGTGTATACACCTAGCGGCGGACGGGTGAGTAACACGTGGGTAACCTGCCTCAGAGAGGGGAATAGCCTTCCGAAAGGAAGATTAATACCGCATAATATACGCATTTAGCATTATGAGCGTATCAAAGGAGAAATCCGCTTTGAGATGGGCCCGCGGCGCATTAGCTAGTTGGAGAGGTAACGGCTCACCAAGGCGACGATGCGTAGCCGACCTGAGAGGGTGATCGGCCACATTGGAACTGAGACACGGTCCAGACTCCTACGGGAGGCAGCAGTGGGGAATATTGCACAATGGGGGAAACCCTGATGCAGCAACGCCGCGTGAATGATGAAGGCCTTCGGGTCGTAAAGTTCTTTGATTGGGGACGATAATGACGGTACCCAAAAAACAAGCCACGGCTAACTACGTGCCAGCAGCCGCGGTAATACGTAGGTGGCGAGCGTTGTCCGGATTTACTGGGCGTAAAGGATGCGTAGGTGGAAACTTAAGTGGGATGTGAAATCCCCGGGCTCAACCCGGGAACTGCATTCCAAACTGGGTTACTTGAGTGCAGGAGAGGAAAGCGGAATTCCTAGTGTAGCGGTGAAATGCGTAGATATTAGGAAGAACACCAGTGGCGAAGGCGGCTTTCTGGACTGTAACTGACACTGAGGCATGAAAGCGTGGGGAGCAAACAGGATTAGATACCCTGGTAGTCCACGCCGTAAACGATGGGTACTAGGTGTAGGGGGTATCAACTCCCCCTGTGCCGTCGTAAACACAGTAAGTACCCCGCCTGGGGAGTACGGTCGCAAGATTAAAACTCAAAGGAATTGACGGGGGCCCGCACAAGCAGCGGAGCATGTGGTTTAATTCGAGGCAACGCGAAGAACCTTACCTAGACTTGACATCTCCTGAATTACCCTTAATCGGGGAAGCCCTTCGGGGCAGGAAGACAGGTGGTGCATGGTTGTCGTCAGCTCGTGTCGTGAGATGTTGGGTTAAGTCCCGCAACGAGCGCAACCCCTATTGTCAGTTGCTACCATTCAGTTGAGCACTCTGGCAAGACTGCCCGGGTTAACCGGGAGGAAGGTGGGGATGATGTCAAATCATCATGCCCCTTACGTCTAGGGCTACACACGTGCTACAATGGCAGGTACAAAGAGACGCGATCCCGCGAGGAGGAGCAAATCTCATAAAACCTGCCCCAGTTCAGATTGCAGGCTGCAACTCGCCTGCATGAAGTCGGAGTTGCTAGTAATCGCGAATCAGCATGTCGCGGTGAATACGTTCCCGGGCCTTGTACACACCGCCCGTCACACCATGAGAGTTGGCAATACCCGAAGTCCGTGAGGTAACTATTTATAGAGCCAGCGGCCGAAGGTAGGGTCAGCGATTGGGGTGAAGTCGTAACAAGGTAGCCGTAGGAGAACCTGCGGCTGGATCACCTCCTTTCTAGGGAGTCACAGCCATGGCAACATGGATGAGATAAAAGGATATCCATTTCACGGATATCTCCCATAAAAGGATTACTGATTTGTACATCCAAGTATTCTGTTTAATCTTGAGAGAACAGCTGCAACACCAGCTAATGAGAATGACTTCTTGAAGGTGGGGCATTTTTTTCTTCTCAATTGTTCTTTGAAAACTGCATATATTCTTAAAACGTAAAGCAAAATTGTAGAAAAAACAATTTCGTTGAGAAGTTAGTCATTAACTGAAAAGTTATTGACAACAATTCAAAAACGTCAAGGGGAGCGAAAGCTCCAACCTTGAGCCAAAAATTAACTTGAAAAAAGATCAAGCTATAAAGGGCGCATGGTGAATGCCTTGGCATCAGGAGTCGAAGAAGGTCGCGATAAGCTGCGATAAGCTCAGGGTAGGCGCACATAGCCAGTGATCCTGAGATCACCGAATGGGGCAACCCGCCGAAAGGCATCCATAGAGGAATCCATACTCTATAGGAAGACACACCCGGAGAACTGAAACATCTAAGTACCCGGAGGAAGAGAAAGAAACATCGATTTTCTTAGTAGCGGCGAGCGAAAAGGAAAGAGCCCAAACCAGGGAGCTTGCTCTCTGGGGTTGCGGACACTCAAGAAAGGGAAGAGGCCCCTTAGCCGAAGCTGTTGGGAAACAGCGCCATAGAAGGTGACAGACCTGTAGGCGAAAAGGGAAGACGGACCGAGAGTGATCCAGAGTACCACCGGACACGTGAAACCCGGTGGGAAGCAGGGAGGACCACCTCCCAAGGCTAAATACTACCTGATGACCGATAGTGAAGCAGTACCGTGAGGGAAAGGTGAAAAGAACCCCGGAAGGGGAGTGAAATAGAATCTGAAACCGTGTGCCTACAACCGGTCAGAGCACCATAAGCGTGTGATGACGTGCTTTTTGTAGAACGAGCCAACGAGTTGTGATATGCAGCAAGGTTAAGCACTTCAGGTGCGCAGCCGAAGGGAAACCGAGTCTTAACAGGGCGTCTAGTTGCATGTTGCAGACCCGAAACCGGGTGACCTATCCATGGACAGGTTGAAGCGAGAGTAAAATCTCGTGGAGGACCGAACCACATTGGTGTTGAAAAACCATGGGATGAGCTGTGGATAGCGGAGAAATTCCAATCGAACTCGGAGATAGCTGGTTCTCCTCGAAATAGCTTTAGGGCTAGCGTTGGATGATGAGTCATGGAGGTAGAGCACTGAATGGGCTAGGGGGCATATCGCTTACCGAACCTTATCAAACTCCGAATGCCAAAGACTTTAATCCGGCAGTCAGACAGTGACAGATAAGTGCCATTGTCAAAAGGGAAAAAGCCCAGATCGTCAGCTAAGGTCCCCAAGTATAGGTTAAGTGGAAAAGGATGTGGGATTTCTAAGACAACTAGGATGTTGGCTTAGAAGCAGCCACTCATTAAAAGAGTGCGTAATAGCTCACTAGTCGAGAGATCCTGCGCCGAAGATGTCCGGGGCTAAAACCTATCACCGAAGCTACGGGTGTATATTTTAATATACGCGGTAGAGGAGCGTTCTTAACGGGGCGAAGCAGTACCGAAAGGAGCTGTGGACTGTTAAGAAGTGAGAATGTTGGCATAAGTAGCGAGATGCGGGTGAGAATCCCGCAGGTCGAAAATCTAAGGTTTCCTGAGGAAGGTTCGTCCGCTCAGGGTTAGTCGGGGCCTAAGCCGAGGCTGAGAAGCGTAGGTGATGGACAATCTGTTGATATTCAGATACCGGCATGAAGCGTTAACACGATGGGGTGACGCAGGAGGATAGGGTAACAGGCGGTTGGAAGAGCCTGTCGAAGTATTCGAGGGAGTCAGAGGAGGCAAATCCCTTCTGGCATATTCTGAGATACGAAAATACCCGAGTTCACGCTGCCAAGAAAAGCCTCTAAGGAGCGACATGCTGCCCGTACCGCAAACCGACACAGGTAGATGAGGAGAGAATCCTAAGACCATCGGAAGAATTGTTGTTAAGGAACTCGGCAAATTAACCCCGTAAGTTCGCGAGAAGGGGTGCCATGGCGACATGGCCGCAGTGAAATGGCCCAAGCAACTGTTTAACAAAAACACAGGTCTCTGCAAAAGCGCAAGCTGAAGTATAGGGGCTGACGCCTGCCCGGTGCTGGAAGGTTAAGGGGAATGCTTAGCGCAAGCGAAGGTATGAACTTAAGCCCCAGTAAACGGCGGCCGTAACTATAACGGTCCTAAGGTAGCGAAATTCCTTGTCAGGTAAGTTCTGACCCGCACGAATGGCGTAATGACTTGGGCACTGTCTCAACAACAAATCCGGCGAAATTGTAGTGCCAGTGAAGATGCTGGCTACCCGCGATTGGACGGAAAGACCCCGTAGAGCTTTACTGTAGCTTAGCATTGAGTTTCGATATTTACTGTACAGGATAGGTGGGAGACGAAGAACCATGGTCGTCAGGTCATGGGGAGTCACCGTTGGGATACCACCCTGTAGATATTGGGATTCTAACCGGAGACCAGGAAACGGGTCACGGGACATTGCTAGGTGGGCAGTTTGACTGGGGCGGTCGCCTCCTAAAAAGTAACGGAGGCGCCCAAAGGTTCCCTCAGGACGGTCGGAAATCGTCCATAGAGTGTAAAGGCAGAAGGGAGCCTGACTGCGACACCTACAAGTGGAGCAGGGACGAAAGTCGGGCTTAGTGATCCGGTGGTACCTCGTGGGAGGGCCATCGCTCAACGGATAAAAGCTACCTCGGGGATAACAGGCTGATCTCCCCCAAGAGTTCACATCGACGGGGAGGTTTGGCACCTCGATGTCGGCTCGTCACATCCTGGGGCTGAAGTAGGTCCCAAGGGTTGGGCTGTTCGCCCATTAAAGTGGCACGCGAGCTGGGTTCAGAACGTCGTGAGACAGTTCGGTCCCTATCCGTCGCGGGCGTAGGAAATTTGAAGGGAGCTGACCTTAGTACGAGAGGACCGGGTTGGACCAATCACTGGTGTACCAGTTGTCGCGCCAGCGGCATGGCTGGGTAGCTATATTGGGACGGGATAAACGCTGAAAGCATCTAAGCGTGAAGCCCACCCTGAGACAAGATTTCCCATGGAGTAATCCAGTAAGATCCCTTGAAGAACACAAGGTAGATAGGTGAGGGGTGTAAGTGCAGCAATGCATGCAGCTGACTCATACTAATCGATCGAGGGCTTGATCTTAAACAAGTTAAAAATGATGAATTACGTTTGAAGAACTATATGCAGTCTTGAGGGAACAATAAAACCTCAAACCAATCCGGTGTTTATGACTGTAAGGGCTACACCCGTTCCCATCCCGAACACGATGGTTAAGCCTTATGGTGCTGATGATACTGCACGGGAAGCTGTGTGGAAAAGTAGGTTGACGCCGGTTTCGCATTTCCAATTTGGAAATGCAATATTCCGCGATAGCTCAATGGTGGAGCACTCGGCTGTTAACCGATAGGTTGGAGGTTCGAGCCCTCTTCGCGGAGCCAATGAGAGTCTGCACGATGTGCGGGCTCTTTATTTTTTTTTTTTTTTTTGAATTGTCAATTCGTTGCAAGCACTGGAGCCAAAGTGATTATTTCATAACAGGCATGAGGTATTTAAATGGATGAATCGTTGGATTCCTGGATTTATTGTGAAGAAATTTCTCAGCAGACAGGTGATCGGGTTGACGCTGAGGGTGAACCGGTTGCAATTGAAAGATTGATCCCGTATAGTAGGAAGAGTAGAACAGAAGTGAATAGTGCCGGGGAGCTTGTTGGATCAGGCTGAGAGTAAGCGTAGGCTTAGACCCGTAACCTGATTTGGATAATGCCAACGGAGGGAGACTTGAATACAGTCATGGACTGTCGATGGACCAGCTTTGGGTTATCGGCGGTTTTTTTGCGTTTTTAGCGGAATCAGTCCCGGCAGTTCACACTGAATTAGAGGAGGTGTCCAATGAGACGGGCGTTGACGATCGCAGGCAGTGATCCCAGCGGTGGGGCGGGGATCCAGGCGGATCTGAAGACTATGACGGCACTGGGCGTGTATGGCATGAGCGCGATCACAGCCCTGACCGCACAGAATACCATGGGCGTGACCGGGATTCATGAGGTTCCGGGGAAGTTCCTGAAGCTGCAGCTAGAAGCGGTGTTTACTGATATTGTGCCCCATGCGGTCAAAATTGGCATGGTGTCTTCCCGGGAGCTGATCCTGGAAATTGGCGGAGTCTTAAAGCAGTTCCAGGCACAGAATATTGTGCTGGATCCGGTGATGGTTTCCACCAGCGGGTCGCGTTTGCTGGAGGCCAGTGCTCAGGCAGCGCTGACGCAGGAACTGTTTCCGCTGGCCTGCCTGGTGACGCCCAACCGCTGGGAAGCTTCGCTGCTGGCGGAGCAGGCCATCGGCTCGGAAGGCGATATGGCGGAAGCGGCAAAACGGATCTATGAATGCTTTGGCACACCGGTTCTGGTCAAGGGCGGGCACAGCGTCAGCACAGCCAATGACGTACTGTACGACGGGCATCGCCTGACCTGGTTCCACGGGGATCAGATCAGCAATCCGAATACCCACGGCACGGGCTGCACGCTGTCCAGCGCCATCGCGTCCGGACTGGCCCTGGGCTGTGACCTGCCGGGAGCGATCGCTCTGGGCAAGCATTTTATCATCGGTGCCCTGGAAGCGGGGCTCGATCTGGGACATGGTTCGGGTCCGCTGCATCACGGCTGGAATCTGGAACAACGAATGATACTGTAAGAAATTGATTAAGGGGGAGATTATACATGAGAGAATATTCAACACAAATGGAAGCGGCACGCAAGGGGATTGTGACTCCGCAGCTGCGCAAGGTGGCCGAGAAGGAACGCATGAGCGTGGAAGAACTGCTGCCGCTGGTAGCCAGCGGCAAAGTGGTTATCTGTGCCAACCACCGGCATGAGTGTCTGGATCCCAATGGAATCGGATCTATGCTGACCACCAAGGTGAATGTCAATCTGGGGGTGTCCAAAGATGTGCACAGTCTGGATGAGGAGCTGCAGAAAGTCATGGAGGCCGTGCGCCTGGGCGGCCATGCCATTATGGATCTGTCCACCCATGGCGATACGCAGCCGTTCCGGCGCAAGCTGGTGGACGAGTGCCCGGCCATGATCGGAACCGTACCGGTGTATGATGCCGTCATTCATCACAAGCGCGACCTGAAGCACCTGACGGCCAGGGATTTTATTGACGTCATCCGCCTTCATGCCGAGGACGGCGTGGATTTTGTCACGCTGCACTGCGGACTGAACCGCAAAACCCTCGAACAGGTTAAGCAGCAGCGGCGGAAAATGAACCTGGTTTCCCGCGGCGGATCGCTGATCTTTGCCTGGATGTCCATGACCGGACAGGAGAATCCATTCTACGAATACTATGATGAGATCCTGGAAATCTGTCGGGAACACGACGTCACGATTTCTCTGGGCGATGCCTGCCGTCCGGGCTGTCTGGCTGACGCCAGCGATATCAGCCAGATTGATGAGCTGGTGCGCCTGGCAGAATTGACCCAGCGGGCCTGGGATCGCGATGTTCAGGTCATCGTGGAAGGACCCGGCCATATGCCGATGGATCAGATCGAAGCGAACATGAAGATTCAGTCCACGCTGTGCAAAGGGGCGCCGTTCTATGTCCTGGGGCCTCTGGTCACGGATATCGCTCCCGGCTATGACCACATCACCGGCGCCATCGGCGGTGCCATCGCTGCCGCCAGCGGCGCGGCGTTCCTGTGTTATGTCACCCCGGCGGAACACCTGGCCCTGCCAAACCTGGAAGACGTCAAACAGGGCATCATAGCCTCCCGCATCGCGGCTCACGCTGCGGATATCGCCAAAGGCGTGCGCGGTGCCAGACTTTTGGATGACCGCATGGCGGATGCCCGGGTTAAATTCGACTGGGATGAGCAGTGGGAACTGGCCATGGATCCCGATACGGCGCGCCGGATTCGGGAAGAGCGCAAGCCGGAACATGAGGATACCTGCACCATGTGCGGCAAGTTCTGCGCCGTGCGCAGCATGAACAAAGCCCTGAACGGCGAGGAGATCGATATCCTGTAAGCCGGGAAACGGATTCCCTGATCCGCCAAAGGCAGCAGACACTGTAAGCGCAGCAGACACCGTAAATGCAGCAAAGACAACCGGACCGACGGCAACCAGGCCGCTCGGTCCGGTTGTCTTTTATACAGAGAAGTACACCGGACGGATCCTACTGAAACAGTGGCATCCAGCGCGTGAAAGCATTAGAATGAAAGGGAATAAACAAGCAGGAAAGGAAGCGATGAGATGACGGAGTGGAAGGAATCGATTCAGGATCCGGTTCTGGATCGGATGAAAAACCGGGAGGAGGTTCTCTGGATCAATCCGGGGTACCGCAAAGAGCCGGACTTTGGCGTTGCCGGACTGTCGGTGGCTGACATTGACGATGCTCAGGCCAGGCTGGAGCGATTTGCCCCCTATATCCGCAGAGTTTTTCCGGAAACGAATGCCACCGGCGGACTCATCGAATCCCCGCTGGTTGAGATCCCGGACATGCAGCAAGCCCTGCGGAATGATTTTGGACTGGAAGTGCCCGGCCGGCTCTGGCTCAAAGAGGACAGCCATCTGGCCATTGCCGGCTCCATCAAGGCAAGGGGCGGAATCTATGAAATCCTGAAGCATTCGGAGGACCTTGCCCTGGAGCATGGTCTGCTGTCTCCCGGAGATTCCTATGAGGTACTGGCCAATGACACCGCCAGGGAGTTCTTTTCGCGGTATGCCGTTCATGTCGGATCCACGGGAAATCTGGGACTGAGCATCGGCATCATCAGTGCCCGCCTGGGATACCGCGTGACGGTCCATATGTCGGCCGATGCCCGCCAGTGGAAGAAGGACCTTTTGCGCCAGCACGGCGCTACGGTGAAAGAATATGCTGGGGACTATGAGAAAGCCGTGGCCCAGGGGCGCAAGCTGTCAGAACAGGATCCCATGAGCTACTTTGTCGATGATGAAAATTCCCGGACGCTCTTTTACGGCTATGCCGTGGCAGCCCGACGCATTGCCCGCCAGCTGGAAGAGCGGCAGGTGGTGGTGGATGACTCCCATCCCTTGTTTGTCTACCTGCCCTGCGGGGTCGGCGGAGCGCCCGGCGGAATTGCCTATGGCCTGCGGACGGTCTATGGTTCGGCGGTCCACTGCTTCTTCGTGGAACCGGTGGAATCCCCTTGTATGCTGGTCGGCATGGCAACCGGCCTGAATCAGAAGATTTCGGTTCAGGACATCGGTCTGACGGGACGCACTGAAGCCGATGGCCTGGCGGTCGGCCGTCCTTCCGGCTTTGTCGGCGAGGTCATGAAGGAATGCCTCAGCGGCATCTTTACCCTGACCGACGAGAAACTCTACCGCTATATTCAGGCGCTGTGGCGCAGTGAAGCGATCTTCATCGAACCAAGTGCCGGTGCTGCCTTTGAAGGACCGGCGCGTCTGCTCGATTATGAGGCCGGCCGCCGGTATCTGGCGGATCAGGGGCTGACTCCCTTCCTGGAGCAGAGCACCCATGTGGCCTGGGCCACCGGAGGAAACCTGGTGCCCGAGGAAGTTCGGGCCTCCTACCTGGCTCGACCGCTGGATTAGAGAGTGCAAACGACCAAGCCGGAGCGGATCGAATCGGACCGGATCGGACCGAGGTTCGATCCCTTTGGAAGCACCCCAAACGGCGGGTGATTGTCTATCACTCCCGGCCGGAATATGATAGGATAAATATTGCATGCAATTAATTAGGAGGAAATGTTATTGGATTTTCATCATTTTCTTAGTGAGATCATCACCGTTCTAATCTTCCTTCTGGAATTTACCGGCGTTATGCTGATTGCCTTCGGAAGCATCAAGGCGATCTGGGATCTGATCCGTTCCAGATTTAACTTCGGCAACGAAGATACCAAGCTGACCCTTGCTCAGTCCCTGGCTCTGGCTCTGGAGTTCAAGATGGGCGCGGAGATCCTCAAGACTATTACAGTGCGAACCCTGGATGAACTCATGATTCTGGGTGCCATCGTACTGATCCGAGTTATTCTGACCTTTGTCATTCACTGGGAAATTAAATCAACCCATGAAGACAAAAAGAAGCAGATCCATCAAATCCGCATCCAGCAGGAACGGGAAAAGCTGGAGCACCTGCGCGAACACAACTAACCGACCAAACAAATATAAACGGAGCAGATACAGAGAATATCACCTCCCGGAGGATCATGCCGCCGCCCGGCGCAGTCTATCCTTAGTCTCTACTCAGTCCAACCCCAGGCAGTTCCTTCGGAGCTGTCTGTCTTTTATTCGTGACTATGCCGGAGGAGTCTGGATCAGCCTGGATCAGACAGGATTACCATGAATCAGCATTGATAAGTCTTGAACAGCATTGATAAGTCTTGAACAGCATTGATAAGTCTTGAACAGCATTGATAAGTCTTGAACAGCATTGATAAGTCTTGAACAGCATTGATAAGCCTTGGTCAGTCTGAATCATATCCGACAGCTTCCGGTTTAATCGCTTTTTAAGGGTTTTTTGTTATAATTTTCATATTGAGCGAAGGAGGGGAGGCCATGATCGAACTCAAAGGAATCCGGAAAGGATTTGGCAAGAAGCTGGTGCTGGATCAGCTGGATCTGTCGGTGGCGCGCGGTCAGTGCATCGGTCTGGTCGGAACCAATGGCAGCGGGAAATCAACGTTGCTGTCGATTCTTTCCGGAGCGTTGGCTCCGGATGCCGGAGAGATCCGTTACAACCGGCAGCTGATGAAGAGCCGGGCGGATTTGGCCCGATATGCTGCCTTTGTACCACAGGACAATCCGCTGATTGAGGAACTGTCGGTACGGGATAACCTGAAGCTGTGGTATGCCGATTCACTCAACAGCCTGGAAGACGCGCTGAAAACCGGTTTTGTGCACGAACTGGGACTGGAGGCTGTGCTTCGGGAAAAGGTTCGGAATCTTTCCGGCGGCATGAAAAAACGTCTGTCCATTGCCTGTGCCCTGGCGCACGACGCACCGATTTTGCTGATGGATGAACCGGCTGCTTCCCTGGATCTGGTGACCAAACAGGAGATCCGGGATTACCTCAGGCGCTACCTGGACAAGGGCGGCACGGTGGTAATCTCATCCCATGAGATGGATGAACTGAAGATGTGCGATGCGCTGTATCATCTGACAAACTGCCGTCTGGAACGGATTCCCTCCGGAATGGACGGCCAGGAACTGATGGGGCTGCTGAATCAGGCTCAAGTGAAAAACTCCGCTAAGAATGAAATACCTTAACGATACTTAATTTTTACGGTAAAAGGAGAAACAAGATGACAGAAAACACGACAAACCTGCACCCGGAGTGGGAAGATCCCACCCCCAAGCAAAAAGCGAAGAGCAAGGGGCCAATGATCGGACTCATTTCGGTTGCCCTGATTGCAGTTCTGGGGATCGGACTTTATGCTTCCGGACTCTTCGGCAAGCTCTTTGTCAATAAAGAGGACCGGGTCACCCAGGCGCTGTATTCCCTGATGAAAGGGGAGGAAAATCCCTTTGTTCAGGACTGGATGGGCACCAAGGAACTGAATGCCGCCATGGCCAAAGCTTACCGCTCTTCCGGCACCCTCGAACTGGTGGAAGCGCCGATCGTGCAGGAAATGATCGGTTTCCCGGTTCCCGGGGGTATCACGCTGAGCTTTGAAGCCCAGCAGGACACCGCTCTGAAAACCATGTCCGCCAAGCTTGGCCTGGGCATGATGGGGACAGATCTGGTCAACGGCCAGCTTTATGTCGATGAGAACAAAATGCAGGTGGCGGCGCCGTCTTTGTTCAAGGAAGTCATTTCAGCCGACTTTAGCGGTGATCTGGACAGCAAGCTGGATAATGCTCCGTTGTTCAAGGATCAGCCCGAAGCGGAAGAATTCAAGGAATCGATCCGCCAGTTTGCACAGACCCTCAAGGACAGCCAGGGCCAGACGACACAGCTGGTGAAGCTGATGACCGGCGAAGCCTCCCTGTATGATTATCAGGGGCTGAAGGATGCGACGGAAAAATTCAAGGGTCAGTGGGTCATCGAGGACGCTCCGGCAAAAACCGCGTCTTACAATGGCAAGCAGGCTGCCTTTGACGGCTACAAAGTCACCATGCCCAAGGCTGCCTATGTTGCGTTCCTGAAGGAAATGAAGACTTTCATGCTGAGCGATGCCAAGTTTAAGACCGACATTATGGATCTGGTGGCAGATCAGGTGGCGGCCGGAGAACTGATAACAAAGGAAGAAGCCTACACCAAAATGGGAACGGAAATGGATCAGTGGATTCAGTCCGTGGAACAGAATGCTGAATTAAAAGACATTCCGTTTACGATCCACATGACTGATGACAATGAGCTGGTGAGCCTCGTCAGCGAAGTCAAATCCGCTGCCGATGGCTTCAACCTGAATCTGGAGCGTTCCGGCGGTGCCTACGGCAACGAAAACATGAAACTTACTTTGGTGGCAACGGGAACCAATGCCGGTCAGATGGAACTGGTAAGCATCGGCAAGACCGAGGGCGCAGCCCAGAGCCGGGAACTCCACATCAGCGCTGCTTCCGCCGATGCCAAGGCGGCTGACAATGTCATCAAGTGGAATATCAATAAAGAATCCGGAGCCCTGTCGGGTGAGGCGAAAACCTCCGTTGTGGAAGCCGATCAGGTGGTTCCCATCGAGATGACGTTCAAGGGCAAAGTCCAGGATATCGTCAAGGGCAAGAGCGGTACCGCCGTGCTGGACGAAATCAAGATCAATGCCAACGGTCAGGCTGTCGCTACCCTCAAAGGCGACATGAAATACTCGGTGGAAGGCGTGAAAGCGGTCATGCCGGAAGGCACAACCATGGACCTCTTTACCGCGACCCAGGCGGACATGGACAAGATCATGGAACAGATCCAGGAAAAACTGGGTGGCTTCCTGAATTTGATGGACACCCCGCTGGGCTTTTAGACCGAACCGACAACTGAATCAGATATAAGACACGGGAGGGTTGGATATGTTTTTCGTTTTTCTCAGACTGCAATTGAAAAGAACATTCCGGCACCTCCCGCTGTTATTGACCGGGGCGATGCTGCTGCTCCTTCTGACCGGCAGCATTGCTTTTTTGTCGTCTCAGAAACTATACGGGGATGCCATCATCGGCCGGATGGAGTTCGGAGTGGTCTACCCGGAGTCCCATGATGCCGAGGAAGTTTTCATTGAAGCCCTGGCTCAGCAGGAAACGCTCAAGGACATGACCAGATTCCGGACCATGACGGAAGCGGACGGGCGCAGGGATCTGGCGGAAGGGAAGATTCAGGGGCTGCTGATCCTGCCCGATGGCTTTGTCAGCGGCGTCTTGAGCGGGGTCAACACGCCGGCCCGGCTGGTTCTCAATCAGAATCAGGCGCTGCAGGCGCGGCTGCTGGTGACTCTGACCGAAGCGGGTGCCAGGACGCTGTCCGTTTCACAGGGTGCGCTGTATGCCGCCTGGGATGAGTATATCAGCCGGGGGATTGCCGAAGCGGACCGCCAGACGATGAATCAGGCGGTCAACGAACGCTACCTGAGTCTGGCGTTGGGGCGTGACCGGATGTTTCGCATGGAGGTTCTGCAGGCAACGGGTGAGCTGGATCCCCTGTCCTATTTTCTGGCTTCCTGGATGGTGCTGTTTCTCCTGCTGATGGGCATGCTGGAGGCCTTTGTCATGCGTCCGCTGTCCGAAGGGCTTAAAACCCGCCTGACCATTGAGGGGATTGGCAGCGCTCAGCGGATTTTCACCGACTGGTTCCGGCTCTTTCTGCTGCAGCTGATGCTCCTCGGCGTCATGGCCGGCCTTTGGCAGACAGCAGCCCAGGTTCTGGATCTGAGCTGGACATTCCGAGCAGAGGCTCTGTCCGGCCTCCTGCTGCTGGCAGCCGGCGTCGCGGCACTGATTCTGCTGATCTATACTCTGACGGAGGATCTGCTGTCGGGCATGCTGCTGCTGTTTGCACTGTCCTTTGTTATGGTCTTTCTGTCCGGAGGATTCCTGCCATCCTCGTTCCTGCCGGGGATCCTGCGCCAGATTCAGCCCTGGGTGCCATCAACCGCCTGGATCCGGGTTATGGGTAGTTTCCTGACTTCAGGAACTCAGCCATTGCTGACTTCCGGCCTGTTCGCGGCTGGATTCTACAGCCTGGCGCTGCTGGCTGACCGCAGCCGATCGGGGAGGAGGTACCGCACATGAAGAAACTGATAGTCTGGGCGGAGATGACCTTAAAACGGCTGACCCGGCGCAAAGGCTTCCTGCTCCTGCTGGCAGCCCTGCCTCTGATCGGTCTGTTTACGGCCTACTGGGAACAGCATCATACCCAGGGGGTGGAGATCGGCCTGCTGCAAAACCAGGATCCGGTGGCCCGGGCAGCGATTGACCGGCTTCTGGCATCCGATGGTTTGTTTGAGTTCCGCCTCTATGAAGATGAGGCCACTTTGCGCAGCGCGGTGGAAACCCGGATCCTGGAAGCGGGCTTTGTGTTTTCGCCGGATCTGAGCGATCAGCTGCAGGCCCGGCAGGTCCGGGACCTGGTCCGCCTGCTGCGCTCGCCTTCCACCGTCACCGACGGCATGGCGGCAGAAGTAGTGTTTTCCCAGCTGATTCATGCGGCTTCGCCCGACATCCTGCGGGATATCGTGGTCGAATCCGGCCTGTTTCCGGGAACGGAAGGGGAGGTGTATGCCAGGATCTGGGCTCGCTATCAGGATTACGACCGTTCCGGCGGAACCTACCGGTTTGATTATGAATATCTTGACGGGTCGGCTCCGGCAGCCTCCGGCATCCCGCTGTTCCCCACCAAGGGCCTGATCAGTGTGTTTGTGATGCTCACCGCCTGGATCAGCGTCCTGTCCTGGTATCGGGATGAGGAGGACGGCATCTACGGGGCCTTCGCCGTTGCCGGCTCCCGGGCGGCGGGATTCCTGTCAGTCTTTCTGCCGGTTGTGGTGATGACGCTGGCCGGCTTCCTGCTCTGCCTGACCCGGTATCCGGCCAGCGAAGCCTTCCGGGAACTGGCATACCTTCTGTTTTACGGAACCGCCGCTGCACTGTTCCTGTTTGGGGCGAAGCGCCTGTTTCCCAATCCAGTGGCCTTCGGCGCTCTGATGCCGGTGGCCCTGCTCGGTTCCCTGGTAGCCAGCCCCGTCATCCTGGATATGACCCGGCTGGTCCCGGGACTGGAGATCCTGGAGAAACTGTTCCTGCCCAGCTATTATCTGGCATTATCCTCCGGGAAAAGCTGGGGTGGATTCGGCCTGATCCTCATTGCCCTGACAGGAGGAATCCTGCTGGCATTGCCGCCGGCAGCCCGGCGAAACGGTTCGGCCGGTCGGACATCATCCCTGTAAACAGCAGGAGGAGGAGTTGATCCATGGCAATACACAAATCTGATCAGTTCAGCCAAAGAATTCGAGACGTGATCGAAGCGGACTGGAGCGTCCGGCCGGATCGCCCCTGGCCGGATCAGCCCCGGTACGAGGTGTTCCGCCACCAGCTTTCGGGCAAGTGGTTCGGGGTGATGATGGTAATCGCCGGGGATAAAATCGGCCTGGACGGGCCGGATCCCGCAGCGATCCTGAACCTGAAAGGGGATCCCCTCCAGATTCGCTTCCTGTTAAGTCAGCCCGGGTTTCGTCCGGCCTGGCACATGAACAAAAAACACTGGTTCACGGTACTTCTGGACGGCACCGTCGGGATCGAGCCGATCCGGGAACTGATCCGGATCAGTCACGGGCTCACGGAATAGCCATGCGGCCATCAGCCGGAGCCGGTCGAAGACTTTTTTGAAAATCATCCATTCATTCAGCTGCCCGGCAGCTTCCAGGTTCTTCCCGGAGGCTGCCGGGTTGACCATTTAGCGGTAGAATCCTATGACGGTTCCAATTAATAGCCGGCTTTTCCACTTAGGTGTCGATCATTCGACCGAGACTCGGACGCTTGATTGGGGATCCAGTTGAATGGATTTTCGGATGATTGGGTATCCGGTTGATTGGATTTCCTGTTGATTGACTTCGAATGATTGCCAGTCTGTGAATGGTTGGACCATTGGCTGCGCTTTGAAAAATTCTGCGAGGAAACCACGAACATAATCCGACCTCACAAAAAGCGGGACGTTCAGCCTGACTCAGGGGGGGTAGCCTGAACCGGAATTAACTTTGAGAGGACTGCACAATGGCGGAGAAATCTGACAGGGAACGGCTGAAGCGGCCGCTCTGTCTGCCTCCGAACGGTGAACGGCGGATTGGCTCAATCGTTCGGAAAGTGACCGGGGCGGATTGACAGAGTCCGAGGCTTAGGGTAACATTTCTTTGGTGCTTTAATTCAGTCCCGTGAGGCTGAGAAGAGATTTGCAAGGCTTTTCGAGTTTGGAAAACCTCTTTTCGTCATGGAAAAGAGGTTTTTTTTGCGCGAAAAAAATCTTCTGGGCTTCCCGCGGGGATTGGGAACGAAATTTTACAATCCGGAGGGAAGAAGTTTGAAACGTAAATTAGTGCTGGAAAACGGAATGGTTTTTGAAGGCCATGGCTTTGGCGCTGTCCGGTCCGTAAGCGGCGAAGTGGTGTTTACCACGGCCATGACGGGCTATCAGGAACTGCTGACGGACCCGTCATTCTTGGGTCAGATCGTGGTGATGACCTTTCCCATGATCGGAAACTATGGCGTGAACCGGGATGACTATGAGTCCATCGTTCCGCATGTATCGGCTTTTGTGGTAGGCGAAGCCTGCGAACAACCCAGCAATTTCCGCAGTGAAATGACGCTGGATGCTTATTTGAAGAAACACGATATCCCGGGTCTGTACGGGATCGATACCCGGGCGCTGACCCGGGCGATCCGGGAAAAGGGAGCAGTCCGCGGCATTCTGGCCGATGAGGCGGTGACGCCGGAGGAAGCGCTGGCTCTGCTGCAGCAGCAGCCGCAGTCCGTGGATCATATTGCCCGGGTATCCACCCGGGATGTCTATGAAGTGCCGGGCAAGGGTAAACGGGTTGTTCTGTATGACTACGGCATGAAGGGATCTATTCTGAAGAACCTGGCGGAACTGGGCTTTCAGATTACCGTCGTGCCCTTTGACTATCCGGCCAGAGCGGCACTGGATCTGAATCCCCACGGCATCTTCCTGTCCAACGGCCCCGGGGACCCCCAGAGCGTGCCCCAGTCCGTGGCAATCATCCGGGAACTCCTGGGACAGGTTCCGATGTTCGGAATCTGCATGGGGCATCAGCTGCTGGCCTTGGCCTGCGGCGCGAAGACCCGCAAAATGGGCTTCGGTCATCGCGGCGGCAATCATCCGGTGCGGGATTTGAGATCGGGTCGGATTCTCATTACAAGTCAGAATCATGGCTACGTGGTGGATGACCATGGTCTGGACCAGACGATGCTGGTGGTCACACACCGGTCGGTGAATGACAATACCGTGGAAGGAATCGCTCACCGGGACCTGTCGGCCCGCTCGGTTCAGTTCCATCCGGAAGCAGCCCCCGGGCCGCAGGACGCCAGTGTGATATTCAAGGAATTTGCTGCCATGATGGAGGGGTCATATGTCAATCGATAAAACAATCAAGAAAGTGCTGGTCATCGGTTCGGGACCAATCGTCATCGGCCAGGCGGCGGAGTTTGACTACGCCGGAACCCAGGCCTGCGAATCGCTGCGCGAAGAGGGCGTCTATGTCATCCTGGTCAATTCCAATCCCGCCACCATCATGACGGACCGGGAAACCGCCGATCGCGTCTATATGGAGCCGTTGACCCTGGATTTTCTGAAACGAATCCTGATCCGGGAGCGGCCCTGTGCCATACTGCCGTCCCTGGGCGGACAGACGGGCTTGAACCTGGCCATGGAGCTGGCCCGGGACGGAATCCTGGAAGAACTCAACATCCGGATTCTGGGAACGGATCTCCAGGCGATCCATCAGGCGGAAGACCGGGAAGCCTTCCGCAGCCTGATGCGGTCCATTCATGAGCCGGTGCCGCCGTCAGGCATCACTCATTCCGTTGAGGAAGCCCTGGATTTTGCCCGGTCCATCGGCTATCCGGTCATTGTCCGGCCGGCCTTTACCCTGGGCGGGACCGGAGGCGGCATCTGCCAGACGGAGGACGAACTGATCCGGGTCGTGGAGAACGGCCTGAGTCTGTCACCGGTCAATCAGTGCCTCATTGAAATGTCCATCGCCGGCTGGAAGGAAATTGAGTTTGAGGTAATGCGCGATGCCAACGACACCGCCATCGCCGTCTGCTCCATGGAGAACATGGATCCTGTCGGCATCCATACCGGGGATTCCATCGTCGTGGCTCCGGCTCTGACGCTGGCGGACCGGGAGTATCAGATGCTGCGCAACAGCGCGCTCAAGATCATCCGGGCCCTGAAGATTGAGGGCGGCTGCAATGTCCAGCTGGCGCTGCATCCCGACTCCTTTGACTACTACATCATTGAAGTCAATCCACGGGTTTCCCGCTCGTCTGCCCTGGCCAGCAAGGCCACGGGCTACCCCATCGCCAAGATTGCCGCCAAGATCGCCCTGGGGCTCCATCTGGATGAAATCATCAATCCCGTGACCGGGGTTACCTATGCCGCCTTCGAGCCGGCGCTGGATTATCTGGCGGTCAAGCTGCCCCGATTCGCCTTTGACAAGTTCCGTTCGGCAAACCGCCGGCTTGGTACTCAGATGAAGGCTACCGGCGAAGTTATGGCCCTGGGCCGCAGCTTTGAGGAGGGGCTGCTCAAGGCAGCCCGTTCCCTCGAGATCAAGGCCTGCCATATTGAGCTGCCGGAAGTCAATCAGATGAGCGACGAGGAACTGGACCGGATCATAACGCTGGGTGAGGATCGCCGGCTGTTCGCCATTTATGAGAAAATGCGGCGGGGCGGATCGACCGAAGTCATCCAGGAGATGACCGGAATGGATCCCTTCTACCTGAACAAGATCCGCAACATCCTGAAGATGGAGGAAGTAATTCGCCGGAACGGACTGCAAAACAGCCTGCGTCCGGCCAAGGTCATGGGCTTCTCCGACGCCTACCTGGCTCAGCTGTGCGGCCGGACGGAGCGGGAAGTGGAAGAGCTGCGGCTGCAGGCAGGGATCACGCCGGTCTTCAAGATGGTGGATACCTGCGCCGGGGAGTTTGCCTCGGCCACCCCGTACTTTTACTCCACCCATGGCCAGGAGAATGAATCCCTGTCCAGCGACCGGCGCAAGGTCATCGTCCTGGGTTCCGGGCCCATTCGGATCGGTCAGGGCGTCGAGTTTGACTATGCCACGGTACACTGCGTCAAGTCCCTGAAGCAGCAGGGGCTGGAGGCCATCATCATCAACAACAATCCCGAGACGGTATCAACGGATTTCTCGATCTCGGACAAGCTCTACTTTGAGCCCCTGACCACGGAAGATGTCATGAACATCGTCCGGCTGGAACAGCCGGAAGGGATCATCGTTCAGTTTGGCGGCCAGACCGCCATCAACCTGACCCGGAGTCTGGTGGAACACGGAGTCCGGATTATGGGGACGTCGCCGGATTCCATCGATCTGGCGGAGGACCGGGATCTCTTCGAGCAGAAGCTGAAGGAACTGGATATCCCCATGCCGCGGGGCGAAATGGCCTCCTCGGCCGAGGGTGCCATTGCCGCTGCCCGGACCATTGGCTATCCGGTGCTGGTACGCCCCTCCTATGTCCTGGGCGGAGCCAACATGGAGATCATCTATCAGGATGAGGAAATGGCGGACTACATGGCCCGCAATCACCAGCACAGCGGACATGCACCGGTCCTGATTGACCAGTACGTAGTTGGCATGGAGGCTGAAGTGGACGGGATCTGTGACGGACAGGATATCCTGATTCCGGGAATTTTGCAGCACATTGAGCGGGCCGGCGTCCATTCCGGGGATTCCATGGCGGTCTACCCGCCGTTCTCCCTCACGGAAGAAGTCAAATCCACCATCGCCGATTACACCGAACGGATCGGGCGGGGGCTGGGCATTGTGGGACTGTACAACATTCAGTTCGTGATTGACAAGTCCAACCGGGTCTTTGTTCTGGAAGTCAACCCGCGCTCCTCGCGCACCGTTCCGTTCCTGAGCAAGGTAACGGCCATTCCGATGGCGGATCTGGCCACCCGGGCTATTCTGGGACAGAAGCTGGCGGATTCCGGCCACCCGCTGGGCCTCCTGCCCGAGGGAAAGGGCTACGCGGTGAAAATGCCGGTATTCAGCTTCAGCAAGCTGCGTAAGGTCGACATCGCCCTGGGACCTGAAATGAAGTCCACCGGGGAAGCCATCGGCTGGGACCTGGACCTGGACAAGGCACTCTACAAGGCCCTGTATGCCGCCAATTTCACCCTGCCGAGCTTTGGCAAGGTTCTCTTCACCATCGCCAACAAAGAGAAGGCAGAAGCCCTGGAGCTGGCCCGGCGCTTCTCCGCCATCGGGTACGGCATTGTCGCCACCGACGGCACGCAGGCTTACCTGACCGAGCACGGCATTCCCTGTGAGCTGGTGCACAAGATCGGCCGGGCGGAACACAGCGAACGGACCGTACTGGACCTGATCCGCAAGCGGCAGGTACAGTTCGTCATCAACACCTTCACCGAATCCAGCAAGCACCACATCTCCGATGGCTTCCTCATCCGCCGTGAGGCCGTTGAGAACAATATTGCCTGCCTGACTTCCCTGGATACAGCCAACGCGCTGCTCCGGGTCCTCGAATCCATGAGCTTCGAGATCCACACCTTCTAGTTCAGGCATTCCAGCCCTCACAAGGGCAAGGCTCCGGAACCATTCCGCATGGTTCCGGAGCCTTGAATTTTTTGTGGTGTTTGGCATGTCTGTATGTTTGCAATTCTGCAATTCTGCAATTCTGTATTAGCCGTAATCCTGATTTCTACATTATGACACGTTGGCATAGACAGGAGTCCAGTCATCATTTAAATGAAACAGGCGGTCAGGCACGAACGGATCTTGGTTTGGGTGGGAACTACGGCTGCATGGCTCCGAACAAAACCAGCCAGGCCAGGATCGATTTGGCAGACAGGCTGAGAATGATGTAGACTCTCTCGCCATAGAGGTAATTGCGCCATTTGCCGATCTTTTGATACTGCAGTACCATATTCACCGGGAAGGTGTTGAAGGCCACGAAGTATGTTCCGACGATGGCCCAGACAAACCAGGGCACGCGATCAAAGTTTCCGTTGCCGAACATATAGAGCAGGATGGCAGCCCAGGGAGCAATTCCGGCCAGGGAACCCCACAGGAACGGGCCCCAGTCGAGGTCTTCCTTGCGGCGCTGGGAGTTGAGCTGCTCCATGACCAGGCCGAACAGATTCATCGACGCGTTGACCACGAAAATCAGAAGCAGAGAAGCGATATCGTATATGCCGAAAAGGGTTGAGATCAGCACAATCATGATGGAGGAGCTCAGGGCATATTCAAACCAGCGGAATTTGTTGATGCCAAGTTCCAGATCTTTGTTGTAAATCTGATTCATGCGATTCGGGACAGACACCAGGGCGTGGGCCGCGGCGGAGATGAACAGAAAGAGCGCGACCAGAATTCCAAAGGGGAGGTTGAACAGATCCTTCGACTGCAATTCCAGGGAGCGGGTCTGCGGGTTGAATGCCAGAAAGTTCTGAGTGATGGTCGGCTGAAATTCACCGATTTTCTGGATGACTGAGGTGGCGAGGAAGAGCATGGCCAAACCCTGAATCAGGTGAAGCCCGCCCATGATCTTATTGAAATTTCTGAGTTTTTTAAGTGCATCGGTTTGCATAGACCTGGACTCCTTTCACAGGTCGAGTTTTCTTTTCATTTCTTTTTCCGCTGATTCTTGATACCAGCTGGCTTTGAAAGGTTGAACTTTCTTAGGGTCTGATTGTTTCATCAGGGAATGGAAGCTGTCAGTTTTCAAGAGATTCTATCTTTGATTTCATCTTACGCCGAAACTTCACGTTATGCATTAGAATCGATGGAAAATTTCTAGATAGCACGTTATGTGATATATAGATGCCTGTTTGTAAGTCTGCGATCTTTCCACTGCGTGGATCAAGGGCTGCTTTCTTCCGGTTCGGAATGGTTTGGGGAAAGGGGAATCAGGTATAATAAGCTCAACACGTCATGAAATACCTGGCGTCGGATATCAGCTCAGATCGGGTCAAGGGATCAAGGGAATTTGTGGATTAGCGAATGGAAGAGAGGAAGGGGATCAGGATGACTGAAAAAGAAAAGTGCAGCCGCGGCCTGCTGTACAATCTGATGGATGATCAGGAGATGATGGCCGAACTGACCAGGTGCAAGGACCTGTGTCACCGGTTGAATCAGGTGCTGCCGTCGCGCACGGATGAAAGGGAGCAGATCCTTCGGGAGATCATCGGCAGGATCGGCGGATCCTTTGTAATTACGACCCCTTTTTACTGTGACTATGGCTATAACATTGAAATTGGGGAGCATTTTTATGCCAATCACCATCTGGTCATTCTGGACTGCGCCAAGGTCCGGATCGGAGATCATGTGTTCATTGCGCCAAACTGCTGCATCACTGCCGCCAGCCACCCCATCGATGCCGGTCAGCGCAGCGCGGGGTTTGAGTATGCCCTTCCGGTCACCATCGGGAACCATGTCTGGATTGGTTCCAATACAGTCATTCTGCCGGGAGTTACCATTGGTGACCATGCGGTCATCGGGGCAGGCAGTGTCGTGACTAAGGACATTCCGGCCCATGTCGTTGCTGTGGGCAATCCCTGCCGGGTGCTGCGGGAAATTGACGAACGAGACAGGGCTTGCCAGCCGGACCAGGTACGCCTGGATTAATTAAGAGAATTTTAAAAAACAGCAGGGCGATGGGGGTGAATCCCATGCCCTGCTGCTTTTTGTATGGTATGTTCTTATTTTTTCTTCTTGTCCGGGTCCTCGGCCGCTTTGGCCTTGTGCCGTTCCGGGTCCACAAAGTCATAAATGTAGTGGCGTACCCGGTCATAGGCATCCTCATCTCCGACCATGACAAAGGCGTCCTTGTCCTGGAAGGTCATGTAGGGGCCTGGGGAGAGAATCAGTTCATCCTCGCGCTTAATGGCGATGATGGTGGCTCCGGTATTCTGCCAGAAGTTGACTTCTCCGATGGCTTTGCCGATGAGGTGGGATTTTTCCGGAATTTCCACTTCCAGCGGTGCGAAGGGATTGGAGGTCTTGAACCGGACGGTGTAATCCAGGACGCGGTCCAGGGATTCCCGCAGTTTCTGATCCAGTTCTTCGCGCTGCTTCAAGATCTCGTTGATGGAGTTCTTAATGCCGGAGATGGAGTCGACTTCCTTGAACTGGTTGATGAATGCCATGGAGTTTTCCATGGATTCGACCAGGATGCCGGATCCGTGGGTGACCGATACGATTTTCATATCCTCCAGGAGTGAAACGGAGCGCCGGATGGTCTCAGGCGATACATTGTACTGACCGGCCAGGGTGGAGCGGCCCGAAATCTTTTTGCCCTCGGGGAATTCCCCGTTGGCGATTCGGGAGGCAATGTCGATGGCGATCTGCTGATATACAGGCTTCGTGATTTTTTCTGGCTTATTCATCATACCCTCATTTGCATTCATTTTTCTCAACGAAATGAATTTTTTATCTGATTCAATAGTAAGACAATCTGTACTGATTTGCCATAGGGCTGTACGGTTTTTTGAAAAGAAATTCTGCCGGGCAGTTCGGCTAGAAACTTCCGCTATCGGTCAGGATCAGGTTGCCCGCTTTGGAGAGGAGTACGGTGTGCTCGAACTGGACAATCTGGCTGTGGTTTTCCGTCACCATAGGCCAGACCCCTTCGGGATTCTCCTCCACCCATTCGTCGCCGTCGGAAATAAAGGTCTCCAGGGCAACCACCTGGCCTTCCTTGAAGATCGAGGCATCCCGCCGTTCGTTATAGTTAAAGATGAAGTGAGGTTCTTCGTGCAGGCTTCTGCCGACGCCATGGCCGGTGAGGTTGCGCAGCACGGTGTAGCTGTTCTTAATCGCGGTTTTGTAGATGGCTTTGCCGACGTTGGCTGTGGATTTGCCGGGGGCTGCTGCCTGAATGGCTGCGGCCAGGGCTTCGCGGGAGACGCGCAGCATGTCCTCCTGCTTCAGGTTGGGTGAGCCGGCGATGACCGTCATGCCGGTGTCGGCAAAGTATCCGTTCTTGCTGGCGGAAACGTCAATGTTGACCCAGTCGCCTTCTTCCAGGAGCTGCCTGGACGGAACGCCGTGGCAGGCGACTTCGTTGACGGAAATGCAGGTCCAGCCGGGAAAGCCGTAACTGGACTTGGGAGCCGAAACGGCACTTTCTTCTTCCAACAGATCCCGGGCCATCAGATCCAGTTCCAGGGTGCTGATCCCGGGACGGACGGCCTGGGCCAGTTCATCGCGGACGCGGGCGACAATGCGTCCGATTTCCTTCATTCCGTTCAGGTCCGTCTGGTTTGTTACTATCATGTGTAATCCCTTCTTTCTCCTTTCATCTTAACACAGCAAAGACGGCCGCTTCAAAGAAAACCTGGGTTGAAACGGCCTGTTCACGCGTCGCGCACTGATGTCTGCTTGAAAATCGTTTACAATCTTGGGTCGCTGGATTATAATTCATATTAATCGAGTGTCACTTTGGTCCCCGGGCCGGAGTGTTTGATGACAACCATCCCAAAAAGACCGACAGGAGGAAGACGGTTATGAATGAAATGGACTACACCACTCAAAAACTTCGAAACGTGGGCTTAATTGGCCACAGCGGGTCCGGAAAGACGACCCTGATGGAAGCGTTGCTCAATTTTTCCGGAGCGACCGACCGCATGGGTAGAATTGAGGATGGAAATACGGTTTCTGACTTTGATCCGGAAGAAAAGAAACGTCAGATTTCCTTGCAGGCCTCTGTGGCGCCAGTTTATTACAATGGTTATAAGATCAACCTCGTAGATTTACCCGGATATTTTGATTTTGTAGGAGAGACCATTCAGGGAATGAGAGCGGTGGACATCGCCATGATCGTTCTGTCCGCCACCTCCGGCATCGAAGTTGGAACTGAAAAGGCCTGGAAGTACACGGAAAAAATCAAGCTTCCCAGAGCATTCTACATTAACAAGATGGACCGCGAAAACGCGGACTTTGATAAAGTATTTGATCAGTTGAGAGATAAATTTGGCATGCCGGTGGTGGCAGTGCAATACCCGATCGGCAAGGAATCCAACTTGCAGGGTGTAATCAACGTCGTTTCCCACCGGGCCAGATTCCATGATAAAAAGACGGGCGTGATGACCGAAGGCGATATTCCGGAAGAGTACAGGGACCGGATCGATGAGCTCCACGAGATGCTGATGGAGTCCGTTGCCCAGACCGATGAGAACCTTCTGGACAAGTATGTCGGGGGTGAGAAGCTCACCACGGACGAAGTCTACAACGCGCTGATTCAGGGCTGCGTCAGCGGCGACATTGCCCCGGTCATGTGCGGATCCGCTTCCGAGCGCATAGGCATGACCACCCTGCTGGAAGACATTATTGAAGCCTTCCCCTCGCCGGAATACGCGATTCCGCAGAAAGCGGTGGAGCTTACCAGCCAGCAGGAAATCTTCGTCAAGCTGACTGCGGACAAACCATTCTCAGCCATAGTCTTCAAGACCATCGCTGACCCCTTCGTCGGCAAGATTTCTCTGTTCCGCACCATTACCGGCGTGGCTCAGGGTGAAATGACGGTATACAATCCCAACCGGGAAAAGAATGAAAAACTCGCCAACTTCTTCTATCTGAAAGGCAAGAACCAGGCGCCGGCTGAAAAAGTCATCGCCGGTGACATCGGCGCGGTGGCTAAGCTGGCAGTGACCAAGACTGGAGACACCCTGTGCGATCCCTCCTTCAAGGTTCGCTATGACGCAATCAACTTCCCGGATCCGGTCATGAGCCTGACGGTTCTGCCCAAGTCCAAGGGAGATGAAGACAAGATTTCTTCCGGCCTGACCCGACTGATGGAAGAAGACCCGACGTTCGTGGTGGCCAGAAGCCCGGAAACGGCTGAAGTCATTATGTCCGGACAGGGCGAAACCCATCTGGAAGTCCTCGCCTCCAAGCTGAAAGCCAAATTCGGCGCGGATGTGGATCTGGCCGAACCCGTTCTGCCCTACCGTGAAACCATCAAAGGTAAGTCAGACGTTCAGGGCAAGCATAAAAAGCAGTCCGGCGGGCATGGCCAGTATGGGGATGTCAAGATCCGGTTTGAGCAGAGAAAAGACGGCAAGGATGAACTGGAATTTGTCGATGAAGTAGTCGGCGGCTCTGTGCCCAGAAACTTCATTCCGGCCGTGGAAAAGGGACTGCGGGAAGCCATCACGGAAGGTGTTCTGGCCGGCTACCCGGTGATCAAGCTCCGAGCGACCCTGTACGATGGTTCCTACCATGCGGTGGATTCTTCGGAAATGGCGTTCAAGATAGCGGCGTCCATGGCCTTCAAAAAAGGAATGGAAGATGCCCAGCCGATTCTGCTGGAACCCATCATGAAGCTGGAAGTCAAGGTTCCGGATGATTACATGGGCGACATCATTGGCGACATCAACAAGAAACGAGGCCGCGTCCTGGGCATGGAGCCGGAAGATGACATGCAGAAGGTCATCGCCGAAATTCCGATGTCCGAAATCCAGCGCTATTCCTCCGACCTGAAGTCCATGACTCAGGCCCGCGGAGAATTCCGGATGGAATTCATCCGTTACGAGGAAGTTCCGGCGACGGAAGTTCCCAAGATCGTGGAACGGGCTAAAAAGATGAAGGAAGCCAAGGAAAGCAAATAAGCGAGGATCGGCAATTCACCCATTGTCAGATCATCACATAACCATTGCGTGGCAGGAACCTGTGACACCACAGATTCCTGCTGCGTTTGTCTTGCGGCCAGCAGGCACTGCGGTCCCCCAACGGCGGAATGCGCCACGGGTGGAGCCCCTGTGCTATAATTGGGGCATCAGGATCGAGGAGAGATTGCGATGGAACCAGAAGAAAAGAAATATGTCATAGGCATCGACCTGGGCGGAACGAAGATCACCACCGCCATTGCCGATCTGGCAGGCGAACTTATTGAAAAAACCACCCTGGCCACCGGCGCCAAAGAAGGCGAGGAAGTGGTTATGGAGCGCATCATTCAGTCGGTGGAAATGGTACTTGAGGCTTCCGGCCTGATGCTGGAGGAAGTACGGGCCATCGGCATCGGCGCGCCCGGACCGCTGGATCCGGAAACGGGCTCCATCATTACCACGCCCAACCTGCCGTTCCAAAATTTTTCTCTGACCCAGCCGCTGACCCGGCACTTCGGCGTCCCGGCATTTCTGGACAATGACGGCAATGTGGCGGCCATCGGCGAGTGGCTGTTTGGAGCGGGCAAGGGGTACCGGAACGTTCTCTACATGACCGTATCCACAGGCGTGGGCGGCGGCGCCGTCCTGAACGGCCGATCCTATCATGGGTCCCGGTCCAATGCCCTGGAGATCGGCCATATGACCATCGAACCCTCGTCACCTCACCAGTGCAACTGCGGAAACCATGGCGATGTGGAAGCGCTCTGTTCGGGCACCGCCATTTCCAAACGAGCCATGGAGGCGATCCGTGCCGGACGCTCCACCAGTCTGACCAGACATGAGGTGGTGACCAGCTATGAGGTCTACCAGGGCTACAAAGAAGGGGATGAACTGAGCATCGAGATCCTCACCCAGGCCTGGAAGTATCTTGGAATCGCCGTAGCCAACCTCATTCTGGTCTTTGACCCGGATGTTATTGCCATCGGCGGCGGCGTATCAAAGATCGGATCGGACATGTTTGACGCGGTGAAGGCGTCAGCCCAGGACCACTGTTTTGACTTCATGTTCGATTCCGTTCAGATCGTACCCACTGCTCTGGCACAGGATACCGGCGTCATCGGCGCGGTGGCGCTGGCCATCGTCAGCAGTCAGCCTGAATAAATCAAACCAGGAACCGCCAGATCCAGGACCTGAGGCAGCAGCATGGTATTTCACTTACCAGGCGGGCATTTATTTACCAGGTCGTCAGGAGCATACAAAGAAAGGAAGTCCTTCGCAGGACTTCCTTTTTGGTGGTGTGATGCCAGAATATAATTTTCAATGATTTGCGGCTTCCACAATAAAATATATGGCAAGTTCAAAGAACAGATCATCCGGCTATAACTTACGGTTATCCTTCAGCAAGGAGGCAGCAATACCACTGCCAATGATCAGGATTGTACCAAGGATGGTACGGCTGGCAAGCTGTTCCTGAAACACTAAATAGCCCAGGATAGGGGACAAAATGACACCGGTATAGTCAAACAGGGTAACCCGGGTAGCCTGCGCTGTCAAATAGGATCGGGTAATGAAGTACTGGCCCAAAGCAGCAAACACCCCAATCAGCAGGAGATACAACAGTTCAGCGGCAGTCGGCCAGACAAATTGAGCTGCCATGAAGGGGACGGATGCCAGACTGGACAGTAAGCTGAACCAGAAGATGATCACAATGCCATGAACCCGACCGGCCAGGCGGCGGATCAGAACATAAGCCAAGCCGCCAAACAGCGCCGAGGCTACCCCAATCAGAGACGGGGTCAGGTTGAAATTCCCCGTAGGGTTGATAATGATCACAGCTCCGGCGAACCCGGTTAATATGGTGAGAAGCCGGGGCAAACTCATTCGTTCACCCAGAAAAAGAACCGCTGCCAAAATCACGAAGAATGGATTCAATTTCTGCAGAACTTGAGCATCCGCCAGGGGCAGATGATTGTTTGCATAAAAGACGCTCACTACTCCAAGAAAACCCAACAGGCATCGAAAAAACAATGGAATTCGGTTGGGTCTGTCCACCGCCGCGGAAAGCCCTTCTTGCTTCATGGTCCAAAGCGAGAAGGCGAGCATAACCAGGTTGCGAAAGAAAACCTGTTCGAATAGTGGAATGGTTCCCCCGGATAGCTTTACCATCAGAGACATGAAGGCAAAGGATGCGGAGGCGATGATCATATATAGAATTCCATTTCGTTCGTTTGTCATTGAACACCTCATTTTATTGGCATAAGAGCTCGTCAGGATTGATTGAGTAACGGATATCATTATAGCAAAAAGAAACAAGAATTGATTCCTGTCCTACCCGGCAGCGGAGGATGGTGTTGATCGGTTTCCTTGAAAAAGGGAAGGACTCTTCCTCGGTCTTCAGAATCTTCCTTTTAGTTCAGGTGAAAAATACTGGATTTCAGGTAAAATGGTAAGTAGGGAAGTCGGGAGTGGTCCTGCCACATCGAATGGACTCAGTCAGACTCACACAGAGGAAGCGAAAAAGAACAATTACGGAACCGGTGCGGGAATTTCTGACATCGGTGGGACGGAGAGGTTAATGAAGTATTTATATATCACCCGGCATGGGGAAACACAATGGAATCTGGAAGGGCGGTTTCAGGGACGGGGCAATTCGGAACTGACCGAGCGGGGCCGGCGCCAGGCACAGGGTCTGGGGCGGGTGCTGGATGAGGAGGCCATTGAGCTGATCATTACCAGTCCCCTGAAACGGGCCAGGCAGACCGCTGAATTTGCCAGGGGGAACCGAAACATTCCCCTGCAGGAGCTGGAGGATCTGGCGGAGCTGGACCTGGGAGCCTGGGAGGGTCAGCTGCTGAAGGATCTGAAGGAGCGGGAACCACAGCAGTATCATTATTACTGGAATGATCCGTTCCGGTATGAACCCAGCCAGGGTGAATCCTACGCACAGATGCTGGAACGACTGAGCCGGGCACTGGTTCAGATCGAAGCCATCGCCCAGGGGCGAAGAACTCTGGTGGTGACCCACGGCATGACGCTGATGGGGCTGCTTCATCTGTTGACCGGAGCTCCCCTGGAGCGGATTCTGAAAAAACCGGTACTGCGTCAGACCAGCATTACCAAGGTCCGGATCCTGTCGCAGGATCCCATGAACTTTGAGGTGGAAACGGTCGGCGATACCTCGCATTTCATTTCTGAGGATCTGCATTCTCCCCGGGTGAATGTCTGGGATCATGGGAACGCTGCCGGTCAGAACCAGCCAGCCGTTGAACCATCTGTTACAGCCGCTGAACCAACTGGTGCAGCAACGGAGGAAACCCTGGGTCAGCAGGCAGCCCGCCGGCTGCTGGAAAAGAATCTGACGATCTCCACCGCGGAAAGTCTCACCGGCGGTCTTCTGGCTGGTGCCCTCATCGATTCGGAGCTGGGAATCTCCCGGTCTTTCCTGGAGGGCTATATTACGTACTCCAATGAGGCAAAGATCCGGGATCTGGGGGTTCTGCCGGAAACCCTGGCGCAGTTTGGCGCGGTCTCCGAGGAGACGGCCCGGGAGATGGTGCTTGGCTGTCAGGCGAAATCCGATACAGATCTTGCTGTTTCCACCACAGGAATTGCCGGACCGGGCGGCGAGACCCCGGAGAAGCCGGTGGGGCTGACCTTTATCGCGCTGTATGATCGGGGCAGGGTCCAGGTGTTCCGGGAAATCTTTCCCGGAACCCGCAACGAGGTGCGGGCTGCCGTGGTTCGCTATGCCCTGGAACGACTCATCGAAGCGCTGAAGGACTGATTGCGGCCGGGTTTGGCTCGGTCCAGGGGTCGCGCGGGCTGGACCGGACCTGAGGGACTGACTTCTTGCCGGATGCGAAACGTCAGGCGATGCCAGTGCAGGAAACAGTCCGGGGAATCCTTGCCGGAGCGAACGATGACCCATCGTTTGGGGCCGGAACATGGATCAGTCCCGACGCTGCCGGTCTCTTTTCGGACTGGGTTTTAGCTGATATAATAAGGTTGCTTTTATTCAAGGGACACCCATTTTGGATGTCCCTTCAACATGTTGAAACGTAAGAAATGGAGTCGAATTATGAGTGTACTAACTGTGAAAAACCTGAGCCATGGCTTTGGTGACCGGGCGATCTTTGAAGATGTCTCATTCCGTCTGCTAAAGGGGGAGCACATCGGGCTGATCGGGGCCAACGGCGAGGGAAAATCCACCTTTATGAATATTATTACCGGCAAGCTGATGCCGGATGAGGGAACTGTGGAATGGAATTCCCGGGTTCGCGTCGGATATCTGGATCAGCAGTCGGAACTGAAGAAAGGCAGCACAATCCGTGAAGTGCTGCGTACGGCCTTCAACTATCTCTATGAGATGGAGCAGGAAATTTTGAGCATCGGCGAAGCCATGGCCACAGCGGATGAAACGGAAATGGACCGGCTGATGGAGGATATGGGGACGCTGCAGGATCTGTTGGATCACAATGATTTCTATATCATTGAGGCCAAGGTCGAGGAAGTTGCCGGCGGTCTGGGACTGAAGGATCTGGGCCTGGATGTGCCGGTGGATGAACTGTCCGGCGGATAGCGCACCAAAGTCCTTCTGGCCAAGCTGCTTCTGGAAAAGCCGGACATTCTGCTGCTGGATGAACCGACCAACTATCTGGATGAGGAGCATATCACCTGGCTGACCATGTACCTGCAAAACTATGAAAATGCATTTATCCTGATTTCTCATGACATCCCGTTCCTGGATCAGGTCATCAACATCATCTACCATGTGGATCAGCTGCGGCTGACCCGGTATGTCGGTGATTACCACAGTTTCCGGGATACCCATGAAGCCAAGCAGAAGCAGGTGGAAGCGGCCTACATCCGCCAGCAGCAGGAAATCTCCAAGCTGGAGGATTTTGTAGCCCGGAACAAGGCGCGGGCAGCCACTGCCAATCTGGCCAAGTCCCGTCAGAAAAAGCTGGACAAGATGGACCGCATCGAGCTGACCAAGGAAAAACCAAAGCCGGTATTCGGCTTCAAGATGGGCAAAACCACCGGCAAGCTGGTGTTCGAGACGAAGGGACTGGTAATCGGTTATGACAAGCCTCTGACCCGGCCGCTGGATCTCTACATGGAGCGGGGACAGAAAATCGCCCTGGTGGGTGCCAATGGCCTTGGAAAAACCACACTGCTCAAGAGCCTCCTGGGCATCATCCCGCCGCTGGCAGGGGAAATCGAGCTGGGGGAAAACCAGCAGATCGGCTACTTCGAGCAGGAAATGTCCGGAACCGGCGACCAGACCTGCATAGAGGATTTCTGGAATGAGTTCCCAGGTCTGGTCCAGTATGAGGTTCGGGCCGCTCTGGCGAAATGCGGACTGACGACCAAGCAGATCGAAAGCCAGGTCCGGGTTCTCTCCGGCGGAGAGAAGGCCAAGCTGCGGCTGGCTAAGCTGATGAACCGGGAAACCAATATCCTGGTACTCGATGAACCGACCAACCATCTGGATGTCGATGCCAAGGACGAACTGATCCGCGCCCTGAAGGAATACCGCGGAACGGTTCTGCTGGTCAGCCATGAACCGGAGTTCTACAGCCAGATTGCCACAACGGTCTGGAACTGCGAGGACTGGTCTCTCAAAGTATTTTAAGATCGTGCTGGTGAAAGGCTGCTCAGGGAGAAGGCTTTCACCAGATTCACCAATCCATTGCTTTTTAAGAAAGGGGTGCGAATACCATGGAACAAGCATTGAAAAAGTTAGGCTATCAAGCTCAACCGGAGGTTCTGGTGCTGAATGCCCCGAAGGGGATTCAGGAAGCGCTGCTGCCTTTGCTGGCAGAACCGGCGGATGGATCCATCCAGGGCTCCTATGACTTTCTCCTGGCCTTTGTCACGACGCTGGACGAGATCCGGGCGATCAAGGCCGATCTGGCGGCCGCGCTCCGGCCGCAGGGACGGCTGTGGATCTGCTATCCAAAGAAAACCAGCAAGAATTATACGTCAGATCTGTCCCGGGACATCCTGTGGCCGGAATTCGGAGAATTCAACTTTGAACCGGTATCCCAGTTTGCCATCGACCCGGACTGGTCAGCCATGCGTTTTCGCCCGGTTGACGAAATCAAGTCGCTGAAGCGGAAGTCCGCGTCCTCGGAAAAGGGCAGTCAGCGGATTCATCAGGAGTAGAGGAATTATATGCAAAAAAAGATTGATCTGACTGAGGGCAATATCCTCAGCACACTGACCCGCCTGGCGCTGCCCATTATGGGGTCCTCATTCATTCAGATGGCCTACAACCTGTTTGATATGAAGTTTGTGGGCAGCATCAGCTATAAAGCGGTTACCGCCGTCGGCACCGCCACCTTCTTTCTGATGCTCAGCCAGGGACTGATTATGCTGTGCCGGGTCGGAGCCGAGGTTCATGTGGCCCAGAGCCTGGGCAAAGGGGATGAAAAGGGGGCGGCCATCTATGCCGATACGGCGATGAAGCTGGCCTTGATTCTGGGAATCAGCTACTCTTTGCTGGGCTATGTGTTCCGCGCCGAATTCATTGATTTTTTCCAGATCGCCGACCAGGAAGTTGTCCGGATGGCGGTAGAATACATGAGCATCATGGTCATGTCACTGCCCATCCTCTTCGTGAACTTTCTTCTGATCGGGATCTTCAATGCCGGGGGTTACTCCGATGTGCCCTTTCTGGCCAACGCCGCCGGCGTAGTCGTCAAGATCTCCATGAGCTGGTCTCTGATCAACGGCGCCTTTGGCCTGCCGGCACTGGGTGTCCGGGGGTCGGCTCTGGCGACAATCCTGGCTCAGACCACGACATTCATTATTCTGTTCTTCTTCCTGAAGAACCGGAAAGACGAGTATCTCCAGTTCCGGCTGTTCTCGCCATTCCGGCGGGAATATGCCGCCCGCATCATTCAGGTAGGGGGGCCGGCTGCGCTGCAGAGCTTTGTCTTTTCGCTGATCTCCACCTATATCGGTCGTATCGTATCCAATGCCAGCGTGATGGCGGCCTCCGTGCAGCGCATCGGCGCTCAGATTGAGTCCGTATCATGGATGACCTCCTCCGGCTTTGCCACCGCCCTGTCAGCCTTCACCGGCCAGAATTACGGCGCCGGCCGATATGACCGGGTTGTTTCCGGGTTCACCAAGGGCACCATCATTGTCGGCGGCATCGGCGTATTCTCCACCCTGCTCCTGATGCTCCTGCCCCGTCAGCTCTTCACCATCTTCATCCGGGAACCGGAAGAAGTCGTCCAGATGGGCATCGCCTACCTGGTCATCCTGGGGATTTCGCAGCTGTTTCAGTCCCTGGAAATCTCCACCGGCGGAGCCTTCAACGGTCTGGGCCTGACCCTCATTCCATCCCTCATCAATATCTTCTTCCAGGCTCTGCGCATTCCCGCCGCGTACTATCTGATGAATACCTCTCTGGGGATTAACGGCATCTGGTGGGCGATCACCCTGAGCACTGTCCTCAAGGGCATCGTCGGCGTCCTGATCTTCTACATCCTGGTCATCCGGAAACTGAAGGCTGGCATCCCACTGCGCAAGGAACGAACAGTCTGATCAGCAGTAGAAATAAATTTAAATAAAGCTAAGAAAATGATTACACCCCCTGGTCATAAGTTCAACGATTTGGTGTGCATTCCGTCATTAGGACAAAAAAAGAATTAGAATTTCACAGATTTATTCGTTACTTTCAACCGCAGGTCATTCCTGATCTGCGGTTGTTTGCTCTGCATCAGAAATAAGCATTTATTTGACGATGTTTCCTCCCCCCATAAGTGCCGAATGCTCTTATTCCCACCCAAGCCTTCGCCTTTAAGCGTTCTTAAGCTGTCAAAGCATATTGGGCCTGTGTATGATATTAATGTGTGAGAGCTGATTGAACCCTCAATCATTAAAACCCTGCCATTGCAAATAAAAATCACTGAGCCCATCATCCATCTCGTCTTTTGACCAAGTCAAATCTGTATATTGCGTGCGGTGATATCTGATATTCGGGACAGGACTATTACCAATAAATGTAAGATGTTTTGATGGGTAATGCGTTTTTTTATAATAGTCCATAACCGCTCTTAAATATGAGTCGAAGGAAGGAACATAGTCATCCATACTTTTTGGCATCCATTTATAACCCGGAGGATAAGCTAGTGGCAAAATGGGAAGTCCATCAATATCCCTTAAAGTTGGCACCTCATCAAAAACCTTATTAACAACTTGTATAATTGATTGTAGCCATCCAAACCAATCAGAAACGCCAACTTTTTGAATAAGAATATATTTCTCGAAAAGCCCTCTTTCTTTTGCAATATCCGTATGAAATTGGTATGCATACACATCCCCGATATTCCAGGGAGCACGGTCGAACTCAACCGGTTTTTTAATAAGCTTTTTTTTCGGCTCTGAGGATTCAAGATTATTCTTTAGCTTTTCTAATGTCTTTTTCCAACCGGCACCACCACTCTTGCTTTCCTCCCACAGAGATAACCCACCGCTATTAGCTAACCATTTTAATGCCTCCTCTTTTACTTCTGGCATCAGACGACCGACTTTCCACTGAGTATCTGCAAGCGCATACCAGAAAAGCGGTTCGTCTTCTTCACCAATGTATTCCTGAAATTTTTCAAACGTTTTTTTATAAACATTTTCATCGCTTAATTGTTCCTGAAGAAAATTCATATATGTATCCCGCACATCGCAGGTTGTGTCATTAGCATATAGGCTTGATCCCCATGCACCCATTGCACTTTCTCCTCTCAATTATTATTCTGGATCAACCCAGCTCTGAATGAGCGTTTCCATTTGATTGAACTCAGTTTTGAAGTTGCCATTGGCATCATAATTATAGCTCGTGGTTTTGTCCGGATCTGTGACCGACTCCACCAGGTTACTGGTGCTGCCATCGACGCCCGCCTGATGGGTTTAGGTCGTGTCTTTTAAGATCGCGCCGCTTTTGCGAGTGGTTTTGACCAGGCGGCCTAGGCTGTCATAGGTATAGGTCAGCGATACACCGGCGCTGGTCAGCGTTTCCAGTTTTCCATCCTTGTCATAGACAAAGCCGGTGGAATAACTCTGGGTACCAAGGCTCTCCTGGATCTGAGTTGTCTGACCATTTGGATCAAAGCCCAGGGTGAGGCTGCTGCCGTCACTTCCGGTTAGCTTTACCAGGCGGTTCGCAGAATTATAGAAGTAGCGATGAGACAGATTGGCTGCCGCATCGACTCACTTCCAACATTGCCTAAGACATCATACTCATAGCGGAACTTGGTCTCATAGCTTCCCGTAGCACTATTATATACCTTATAGACTTTCACCTGATCCAGGGGATTCCAACATCGTCTTGTGGTCGTTGCCAAACTCCGTGGTGGTCAGATTCCAACGTGAGTCGTACTTGTAGCTGACTAAGCTCTGGCTTCCGACTTTCACGCCGGTGGCCCGCCCGAAAACATCTTTCGTGAAGGAGTAAGAGAAGCCATTGTGGCTGCTACCTGACAGGTCATCTCCATCATAGGTGTAACCTACTGCCACCGTTTGACCGTCCACTTATTTGGACACACCTTTGAGCTGATCGGTCACTACATCATAGGTATAGGATGTGGTTTTTCCAGCTGCGTCGGTGAGGCTTTGCAACAAGCCATTGACGGTATTGTAATCATAGATGAGGACCTTTCCTAAAGGATCGGTTTCATAGTTTGGGTTAACTGCTGGTAATTATGTATAGATAATGGAATGTAAATTATGTTAAGATAATATCAATTGAGTCTTGGCTGTTAGTGTTGTCAGGATTTTACTTTGGGGAGGACTATATGGATTATTTTAGCGAGAGTTTAGTGCTGCATGAGAAATACCGGGGGAAGATCGAGGTGACCTCCAAGCTGAAGCTGGAGAATCGGGATGATCTGTCACTGGCTTATACACCGGGGGTGGCTGAGCCCTGCCGGAGGATTCACGAACAGGAAGAGGAGGTATATAAGTATACCTCCAAGGGAAATCTGGTGGCTGTAGTCACCGATGGAACCGCGGTGCTGGGGTTGGGTGATATTGGCCCGAAAGCGGCCATGCCGGTTATGGAGGGCAAGGCGATCCTGTTCAAAGAGTTTGGCAAAGTAGATGCTTTTCCGATATGTCTGGACACCACCGATGTGGATGAAATCGTTCGGACTGTCCGTCTGATTGCACCGGGCTTCGGCGGCATCAACCTGGAGGATATCTCGGCTCCACGCTGTTTTGAAATTGAGGAGCGGCTGAAGGCGGAGCTGGATATTCCGGTATTCCATGATGATCAGCACGGGACAGCGATTGTCGTACTGGCGGGTATGCTCAATGCCCTGAAGCTGACCGGCAAGAATCTGGGGGATCTGAAAATCATCATAAACGGAGCCGGGGCGGCAGGTACCGCCATTGCCCACCTGCTGACCGCAGCCGGTGCACGCAACTTCATCGTCTGCGACCGCAGCGGGGCATTGGCTATGGGGCGGGACAAAATGAACGATGCCAAGGACGCGCTGGCCAGGGTCACCAATCCCAACAGTGAAACGGGATGTCTGGCCGATGTCATGAAAAACGCCGATGTCTTCATCGGGGTTTCCTCGGCCGGGGCTGTAACTCAGGATATGGTCCGTTCCATGGCCAAGGACCCGATCATTCTCGCCATGGCGAACCCCACGCCGGAAATCATGCCGGATCTGGCCAGAGAAGCCGGAGCCCGCATTGTCGGTACCGGTCGATCGGACTTCCCAAATCAGATCAACAATGTACTGGTCTTCCCGGGCGTGTTCCGGGGCTCACTGGACGCGCGGGCCAGCGAAATCAACATGGAGATGAAGCTGGCGGCGGCACACGCCATCGCCGAATACATTAAACCGGAGGAGCTGTCTGAGAACTTGATTATCCCCAGTGCTCTGGATAAGAACGTGGCTCAGGCAGTAGCCAGAGCCATCGGTGAGGCAGCCCGCCGCACCGGCGTCGCCAGAATTTAATCGAAAGCGCAGAGCATCTGTCAGCCTTTCCCCATGGGGAAGGGCTGACATTTTTGTGGTGGTTTTTAAGCAGTGGTCGTTCCCTGAAACCCGGACTTACAGGCTTGTGAACGATGGATCAGCAGCACGCATCCTCAACTATTTTTTTGTCTTAAGAAAGAAAAAATGATTGAAAAATAGCCTGGTGTCCTGTAAAATGAATCATGTTACATCGTTTATGGCTTCATAGCTCAGTTGGTAGAGCAGAGGATTGAAAATCCTCGTGTCCTTGGTTCGATTCCGAGTGAAGCCACCAAAAAGACCAGTCGCAGGACTGGTCCTTTTTTGGCTTTGGGTGATTGGTTCGAGCGATGGTTTTATGTTAAGATGGGTAAGGAATTGCATATTCAAAAAGGAGATTTTTAAATGGAAAACAATAAAGTACTGGCTAAAATCAACGGCGTAGAGATTACTGAAGACGTGCTCAACCGCACGATTGAGAAGTTCGCGGCCGATAAGCGGGCTTATTTTGAATCAGAGTTCGGCCGCAAGCAGCTGCTGGATCAGATCATCAATGTCGAGCTGATCAACGCTCATGGAACCGAAACCGGAATTGATCAGGATGACTTCTACCGCACACAGATGGAACAGGCTGAGAAGGATATCCGCTTCAATGCCACAATGAACCGCCTGATGGCTGATGTGATGGTATCTGATGAGGAAATCCAGGCTAAGTACGATGAAAATCCGGCTGCCTTCTCAGGCCCTGAGACCATCGGTGCCCGCCACATTCTCGTGGATTCCCTGGAACAGGCCGATCAGATCAAGGCAAAAATTGACAGCAATGAACTGAGCTTTGAAGAGGCTGCCAAAGAATTCTCCTCCTGCCCGTCCAAGGAAGCCGGCGGAGACCTGGGAAGCTTCGGCAAAGGCATGATGGTGCCGGAATTCGAAGAAGCTGCGTTTGCCAGCGAAATCAATGAAGTCACCGCACCGGTCAAGACTCAGTTTGGCTACCATCTGATCCAGGTATACGAGAAGAACTCCGCCGACCTGCAGAGCTTTGACGATGTCAAGGACAGCATCCGGACCAACCTGCTCCAGGAAAAGCAGATGAACAAATACACGGCCCTGATTGCGGATCTGAGAGACAAGTACTTCGACAAGTAATCCCGGAACCTTCCGGACGATCGAACAGCGATCCATTCGCAGGATTTAAAAGACAACGGTCTGCCGGCTCTTTGGAGCGGTCAGACCGTTGTCTTTTCGGGTTGATAGGATCAGGTCAGGCTGGATCACCCTGGATCCGGCGGCTAAGCCTGTTCGTTTTTATATTCATCGATCAGCTTCTTGAAGAAGGGCAGGCTTTTCTGAATGGTCTCGGTGGAGATACAGTAGGAGAGGCGCATATGCGTCGGTATGCCAAAGCCCGTGCCGGGAACCAGGAGCACATCGTATTTTTTGGCTCTCTGGCAGAACTCTTCCGAGTTGCCGTTGGGTGCTTCAATAAAGGCATAGAAGGCTCCGTCGGGTTT
This sequence comes from Clostridiaceae bacterium HFYG-1003, assembly GCA_024579835.1. Taxonomy (NCBI): domain Bacteria; kingdom Bacillati; phylum Bacillota; class Clostridia; order Eubacteriales; family Clostridiaceae; species Clostridiaceae bacterium HFYG-1003. The sequence continues at coordinate 2,241,003 of CP102060.1, read as the reverse complement.
GGCCATATTGTAGCCGTACTCGGTGAGGCTGTTGTAGATCAGGTTGCGGTTGTTGATGTAGGTGGACAGATCAGCTTCTACATCGACACAGCGCTCAATGACGGTCTGGAACAGGGAGTGGGCACAGACGAAGCCGAGAATCCGGGCAGCCCCGAACACAGCGGACATGAGCTCTTTCGCCCCTTCGACCTGTTTGGGGATCAGGATGTAACCAATCCGCTCGCCGGGCAGGGACAGTGATTTGGCCCAGGAATAGTTGATGATCGTATTTTCATAATAGGTTGAAGTAATGCGCTGCTTGGTATCTCCGTAGACCAGCTCGCGATAGGGCTCATCCGACAGAATGTAGATCGGGTGGCCATATTCCCTGGATTTGCGGCGCAGGAGCTCAGCCAGTCTGGTCAGCGTTTCGTCCGAGTAGACCACGCCGGAAGGATTGTTCGGCGAGTTGACGATCATGACCTTGGTGTTGGGCGTGATCTTGGCTTCGAGTTTGTCGAAGTCAATCTGGAAGTTTTCGAGGTTTGGCTCCACCGGAACGAATTTTCCCCCCTGGGCTTCCACATAGTAGCGATATTCCGGAAAGAACGGCGCCACCACCACAACTTCTTCCTCCGGGCTGGCCAGGATGGCTTTCAGGGTGATGGTAAGCGATGCCGAAGCACCGGAGGTCATATAGACGTCATTGGCGTCGTAGCTGGTGCCGAACCGGCGGTTAAGGTTTTTCGCGATGGCGTCCCGGGTTGAATGGCGTCCCGGTGAGGCGGTGTAGCTGTGATACTCTACGGGTGACATGGTTTGAACGATGTCGACAATGGCTTCCTGAATGGCCGCCGGTGCCGGAACATTGGGATTCCCAATGGAAAAATCGTAGACATTCTCCCGTCCGACTTCCTGAGCCCGGCGATTCCCGTAGTCGAAAATCTCCCGGATGACGGAGCGCTGCGTTCCCAGCTGCACCATTTTTTGATTGAACATGTTTTTCTTCCCCCTTGATTAACATATAAAGTATTTTAACATAAATCTCCTTGGATTGTGGAAACCTTTTCTTTTTCTGGCGGACTGCCCCCCGGGCAGTGCGCTGGTTTACTGAATCGGGCGGAGCGGCTCCTTCAGGAGCGATGTGAAGTCCTTAATAAACAGGTCTGCCAGCTGACTGGCTTCCTCTGTGGTCAGATTGGTATGAATATCATCCACCGCCACAACTCTCATTCCGGCGAGACGGGCCCCCTTCATGGCATGGGGCACATCTTCGAACACCACGATGTCCGACGGCGAAATGCCGATGGACTCGGCGGCCAGCAGATAGACATCGGGCTGCGACTTGGATTTGGCAGCTGTATCATCCGTGGTGACGAGGGCGTCGAAAAAGTGGTGGATGTCGTTCGCCTGAAGGCAGACAGACAGCAGGTGACGGGTGTTGGAGGTGGCAATGGCCAGCTTGACGCCCTGATCCTTGAGCTGCTGCAGGAATTCACGGGCGCCGGCCTTGAGGGGCACGTTGCGGGCATACTGGTTTTCTGCGGCCCGGATCCAGATGTCCTGAATCTCCTCCACGGATTCGCGCAGTCCGTAAGTATCCTTGAAGTAGCGGGCAGTTTCGTTGAAGGAATAGTGCGCGACGTCTTTCATGAGTTCCTGGGGCGTAATTCCCAAGTTTAACGTCTGAATGAGTTCTGTGTCAATTTTGGACCAGACCCACATCGAATCGACGAGGGTGCCGTCCAGGTCAAAAATGACCCCTTTTATGGTTTCAAACATGAATGCCTCCTGGTTGTTAAACAAGCTGTGACAGTGCCGGCATGAACAGGTGCACGACATAGGCGAAGGAACTGCCGATGAAGGCGCCGGCCAGGACATCGGAAGGGTAATGCACCGCCAGATAGACCCGGGAAAATCCGACGCCGAACGCCAGCAGGAGAAATACCAGGCGGATGGAAGGGCTCACCACCAGCAGACTGATGGAGGTGGCCAAAGCAAAGGCTGCTGTCGTATGGCCGGAAGGAAAGGAATAAGGATCCACCCCGATTCGGATGGAACGCAGGTTCTTTGACAGGACAAACGGACGCTTGCGCCGGATCAGCCGCTTCAAAATCTGAACAAAAATGGTGGAGGTGGTCAGGGTGACGGCTCCGTGGATCGCAAAGGGACGAAATGTGTCCTTTGGCAAAAACACCATGGCCAGTATGACCCCAAGAGCAAATACGTCTGATCCCAGATAAGTCATGGCAATGTTCAGATAGTCAAAAAAGGGATTGCGCAGTTTGGCATTGATGTAATGCACCACGCGGTAATCCAATTTAAAGATCAGATCAAGCATAATGTAATCTCCGTTGAAATTGGGATTATACTTCCGTGCTAAAATAGAAATACAAATCTATTATACCCTATGATAAATTAAGAACACATGAAGAGGACATTATTTCGTATGGAAATTGACACGTTTCAGATCAATGACGATGAAACCCTGGAGGATCTGGGGCTGGATGGCTTGAAACTTCTGCAGAAGGACAGGGGATTCCGCTTCGGAACCGACGCGGTCCTGCTGGCTCATTTTTGCGCGCCCCGGGGCCGGGAACGGATCATGGATCTTTGCACCGGTTCCGGTATTATTCCGGTGCTCATTGCAGGGAAAACCTCAGTCGGGGAAATCGTCGGGATCGAGCTGCAGGAAAAGTACGCGGCCATGGCCCAGCGCAGCATCACCGGGAATCTCCTGGAAGATCGCATCACCATCCGGCAGGGGGATGTGACAGACCGGGAGTTTCTGGCCGATTTCGGAAAGTTTGACTTAGTCACCTGCAACCCGCCCTACAAGGAATGGGGGCGGGGCATTCCCAATCCGGGCGATGAACTGATGATCGCCCGCCATGAAGTAACCCTGAAGCTGGAGGATGTGATCCGGGCCGCCGACCTGCTGCTGAAGGATAACGGACGGCTCTGCCTGGTGCATCGACCGGAGCGATTGTTTGACATCTACCGCTGCATGCAGGAACACCATATGGAGCTCAAACGGATCCGGATGGTTTGCCCCAGCCACGGCAAAGCGCCCAACCTGATGCTGGTGGAAGGCAAGAAAGGGCAGAAGCCCTATCTCAAATGGGAGCCGGAGCTGGCGATCTATGAAGCCGACGGAACGTATACGAATGAAGTGAAGGAGATCTATCAGGATGGCAGACACTAAATTAATTGTTGTACCAACGCCCATCGGCAACCTGTCCGATATCACCGACCGGGTGCGGGAGGCTCTGCTAAGCGCCGACCTCATCGCCTGTGAGGACACCAGAACCACCGGGCGTCTCTTAAAACATCTGGGCGCGAAAGCTCCAACCATCAGCTACCACATGCACAATGAAAAAGCCAGATGTGCCGATATTCTGGAAGCGCTGGACCAGGGACGAACCGTAGCCCTGGTATCCGATGCCGGAATGCCCGGGGTGTCCGATCCCGGTCAGGTGGTCATCGAAGCGGCCATCGGCCATGGGGTAGAAGTCGTCGTTCTGCCCGGACCCTCAGCGTTTGTGACAGCCCTGGTGGGATCCGGTCTCCCCACGGACCGCTTTACCTTCGTCGGATTTCTGGAGAAAAATCGCACCCGGCGCAAAAAACAGCTCGAAGAAGTGAAAGACCGCCCGGATACCCTCATTTTCTACGAGGCACCTCATCGGCTGCGGGAATTCCTGGAAACCCTGCGCGAAGTGCTGGGCGACCGGCGGGTCAGCCTGGCCCGCGAACTGACCAAACTCCATGAAGAGTACGAGCGGGGAACTCTGTCGGAGCTGATCGAGCGATATGAAACCAAGGAGCCCCGGGGAGAATATGTCATCATTGCGGAAGGCAGAACTCCGGAGGAAGCCCGGGCAGAAGCGGAAGCCAGCCTGGAAGGCCTCAGCATTGAAGACCATGTCCGACAGCTGATGGAGGAAGGCCTGTCCAAAATGGACGCGGTCAAACGGGTTGCCAAAGAGCGGGGCCTGAAAAAGAATGAGGTGTATATGAAGGTGACAGAGATCGACTAAAGGGATTTAAATTAACTTGAAAAGTAGTAAGGATTACCATATAATAACATCGAGGTGGTCCACTATGACAAGTCAAATTCGCACCCATGATCCAGTCACCCTGGAAGAAATGCCAAAATACGATCTGTTTTTATCGCAGGTCATCGATTTTCTGAATGAATACTTTCCGGAGGAACATTTCACCGGAAATATGATTCAAAATTATATTAAAAGTGAAGTCATCACAAAGCCGATCGATCGCAAAAAGCGGGGCTATACCCGCATGCATCTGATCCAGCTGGTGTTTCTTTGCTATATGCGCCCAATCCTGACAACGGATGAAATCAAAAAAGTATTTGCCCTGGCCTTCAATGAAATCAACCAGCCGGAAGACGACATCATCACCTGGGAAGAAGCTTACCGGGTGTTCCTGCTCATCTATCGGTCAGCCAGCGAAGCGTCAGATATACCACTGGAAGGCGGGGATCAGCAGATCGAACGCTACCTGGACGAACTGGAAATTAAAGACAGCTTCGACCAGATCCGGATGTTCATCCAGGTCCTGATCCTGGTTACCCGCGCCACGGAACTCAAACGTCGGGTCCAGCTGGTCATATCCTCGGATCACCAATCGGCAGGCAGCTCTGTGCAGCAGCCGGCCAGGTAGTCCCTTGCTGCCAGATTTCTGACAGTAGAGCCTCTGAAGGTTCCGGAGAATACAGTTTCAAAAACAGATGTTCAAAATCAGTTTTTTAAAAGAAGCAGTTCATAAACAGATGTTCAGGAGATCAGTTCAAAAGAAGCAGTAAAAAACCCGAGTTCATAAGAAACAGTTCAAAAACCGGAGTGCAAAAAAGTAGTTCAAAAACCGCAGTATGATGAAACATTGGGTTGAAGATACGATTCAGTGGGCCATGACCACTCGGCATATTATTCCAATCGAGCAACTGAAGAAGGAAACGGCGTCGCCGTTTCCTTCTTTTGCGCCTATTAACAGGTAGGAGGTGATCGCATGGAAGAACTGTTCAACCTGGTGGGCAACCTGGGCTTTCCCATTGCCGTGACGCTGTATCTGCTGATCCGGATTGAGGGCAAGCTGGAACTGCTGACCCAGAGCATCAATCAGCTGTCCAGGACTTTGATCAAAGATCAGGCCTGATCCTCAAGTCATCCGGCGCGGCTTGCCGCTCCGGATGTGCTCTGTGAGGGAGATACCGGACCGCTTTCAGATGATGGAATGAAACAGGGAAATGCGAGAAAGTTGAAACAGAACAGTCGAACAGATGAAACAGGAATAAAGTGGAATAGATGAAACAGGAAAGAGATGAAATGAAAAAAGGGATCCGCAGGGATCCCTTTCGTGTTAGCAGGTTCGATGGTCCGCTCTGGTCACGGGGTGGAGAGAGCGGGTGGTCATTTAGATGAAGTTCTCTTCAACCAGAAGCATTTCCTGACCATAGGCCTCAAACAGGCCGATATCCAGGATCTCAATGTAGGGCAGAATGCTCTTATCCATGTAGACGGTGATGTCGCCGTCCTGGAACATCTGATCTTCTTCGGTGGTGCTGTCCGTCTGAACCAGACGGAATTCAGGGCCGCTTCAGCAGTTGTTGACCATCATGATGCGGTAGTTGAGTCCTTCTTCCGCAATCTCTTTCATCTTGGCCTGAGCGGCCTCGGTGATTCGAATTCGTTTTTCTTCCATTTGTTCACCTCATGTGCAGGTTTTTCTTTTGTATCTAGTCTGGGAAGCTCCCTGAAGTCGGCAGACCTTCCTTTACCACCAGGTTTTCATCGCCGAACAGACTTGCCAGGATGATGTCCAGGGTTTCAAAATACTCGGCGGCCCGGCCATCCACCGTTACAGACAGGGCGGATGCCTCATCCCGGATCTCCAAATCGCCATCGCGGGCTTCCTTCGTCTGAACCAGACGATAGGCCGGACCGCATCAGGTGAAGGCGGAGAGCTCAATTCGGTAGAAGTGGCCGGCTTTCAGTTCCCGGGCCATTTTTTCGGCGGCCGGCAGACTGATCCGGATTGTTTTTGGGGGCGCTTGATTCATGGATTTTCCCTCGCTTTTGATTCCTATCATACCACAATAAAGCATAGCATTTTGATCGGGAATAGATTTTAAAAAATAATTCACAGATAGGGTATAATGTTAGTCGAACCCTAAGATTTAGTGACGGAAAAGAGGCACCCATGTACCAGGTAAAAATATCGGTACGCAACCTGGTGGAATCCATTCTGATGACCGGAGACATCGGCTCTGAGATGAAGATACTGACCCCTGAACGAGCCGAGGAAGGCTCCCGGGTGCATCGTCTGCATCAGGAACGCAGGCTTCAGGAAAATAAGGATTACCGCCGGGAAGTGTACTTGAAACAGGAATTTAACTACGGTGACATCCTGGTCACCGTGGATGGCCGGGCTGATGGGCTTGTGCCGGATGATTACATCGAAGAAATCAAGAGCACCTATCTGAATCCGGAGGCGCTGGCGGATTACCAGAACCCCCTGCACTGGGCTCAGCTGAAGTTTTACGCTTATATGTATCTGGTTGCTGAGGACAAGGCTCGGATGAATCTGAAGCTGACCTATTTCAACATTGATACGGAAGAGGTTTTTTCCCGGGACGAGACGTGGACGCTGGCAGATCTGACCGGATTCGTGTCAGGGGTTCTGGAGACTTTCGTGGAGCTTCGCCGGCTCTATTTCCGCTGGCGGGAGAAACGGGACAAGAGCATCCGCCTGGCGGATTTTCCGTTCGCGCAGTATCGCCCCGGTCAGCGGGAGATGGCAGTCAATGTCTATGGAACGATCCGTGACCGGCGGCAGATCTTTGTCCAGGCTCCGACGGGGATCGGAAAAACCATTTCCTCCCTGTTTCCGGCGGTGAAGGCGCTGCGGGAAGGGAAGACGGACCGGATCTTTTATCTCACCCCCAAAAGCACCGGGAAACAGATCGGAGAGGAATCCATCCGGCTGCTGCGGGAAGGCGGAACGGCTCTGCGCAGCGTCACCCTGACTTCCAAGGAAAAAATCTGCTTCATGGAGGAAGTGCGCTGTGAAGCGGAGTACTGTCCCTATGCCAGGGGCTATTATGACAAGGTAACGCCGGCAGTGATTGATCTGCTCAACCATGAGGATTCCATGTCCCGGGAAGTAATGGAAGCCTATGCGAAAAAGCACGAGATCTGCCCCTTTGAGTTTTCCCTGGACCTGTCGCTGTATGCCGACATCATCATCGGGGACTACAACTATGCCTTTGACCCGAGAGTCTATCTCAAACGGTTCTTCGAGGAGAAAACCGAACAATATACGTTTCTGGTGGATGAAGCGCATAACCTGCTGGATCGGGCCCGATCCATGTTCTCGGCAGAGGTTTCAACCCAGCCCTATGAAACCCTGGCCAGTGACTTTGGCCGGATCAGCAGCGATATCGCCAAAAAAGCCGGAAAAGCCGGAGATTCGCTCCGTCAGATCCAGGCCGGTCTCCCGCAGGAGGAACGGATGGTCTGGTCCACCTATCATCCGGAACTGGTCAATGTCCTGGAAAGCTTTCGCGGAGCCTGCGAAAAATACCTGCAGGATGAAGAGGAAATTCGTCGGAAAGAACAGAACCGGGAGCGCGACCGCGAGATCCAGGATCTCTGCCTGGATACTTATTTTGCCACCCGGACGTTCCTGAAGATTGCCGAGCTCTACGGCACCGGCTATCTCACCTATGCCGTCCTCAAGGGCCAGGAGCTGACCTACAAGCTCTTCTGCATTCATCCCGGCGAGAACCTCAAGGAGGCATCCAAGCGGGCTGACAGCATTGTCTACTTTTCAGCCACCCTGACGCCGATGGATTATTATATGGATCTGTACGGGGCCGAGGAGTCGGCCTACCGGATGGGGCTGCCTTCGCCATTTCCGGCGGAGCACCTGAAAGTGTTCAGCGACACGAAAATTGATACCAGATACAAGGTTCGCTCGCGCAGCTATGACTCCATCGCCGCTGATCTGGACCGGATGCTGAAGTACAAGATGGGAAACTACGTCGCCTTCTTTCCGTCCTATGTCTATATGCGCAATGTCTACGACGCGTTCCTGACCCAGTACGGTTCTTACTATGAAGTGCGGCTGCAGGAACCGGGTCTGTCTGAGCTGGATCGTACCGCCGTGCTGGCCGAGTTTGAGCAGCCGCGGGACCGCAGTTTTCTGTACTTCATGGTTCTGGGCGGCGTCTTTGCCGAAGGCATTGACCTGAAAGGGGATCGGCTGATCGGATCGGCCATCATCGGCCTGGGCTATCCCCAGCTGGACTATGAACGGGAATTGATCATGGATTATTTTAATCAGGCTAATAATGAAGGCTTCCAGTACGCCTATACCTATCCGGGACTGAATAAAGTGACCCAGGCCGGCGGCCGGGTGATCCGTAGCGGTACCGACCGGGGCATCATTCTGCTGATGGATACCCGCTACCGGCGCCGCGACATTCAGAGACTGCTTCCCCCGGGATGGTTCCCGGTTCAGGATATCAAAGACCTGGAAGCGCCTGAGGACGAGGAGTCCGATGTCAGTGCCGAATAAGACAGCCACCATTCGACACTGAAATGATGGAGATCACCGGCAATTGGAACACCCACTGAACGGGTCAGTCCTGATCGAATCTTTCGATCAATCCGAACGGCTCGGCCGGGCAGGCTAAAATAAATAGCGAAAACAGGGAGTCCGGAAGTTTCCGGGCTCCCTGTTTTCGGGAATGGCTAAAAAATCTTCATACAATAGGGCCGGTTTCATTAAAATTTCCCTGCTATGATGAGGGCAATAACGAGAGACCAGATCCAGCGACTTTTTGTCGCCGGGTTCCAACACCAGATTCGGGTTCATCGTCGGGTTCATGTCGGGTTCATGTCGGGTTCATGTCGGATTCCCGGAATTCATCATTCCTGACCTGGGAATACTGCATCCTGACAAGGGGATTACTTCATCCCGACTTTGAAATCAATCGTCCCAATTGCGGGATCACTGTATCCTGCCTGGTGGGGACTCAGATTACCAAGCGCAAGGAGAGATTGATATGAAAGCTTTCAAAGGAATTATGAATAACCGGGTGGTCCGGTTTATCAAGGCGCTGTTGCAGAAGCTGAATAAGGATGACGCGATTCCCTATGCCTACCAGCTGTCCTACAGCCTGATGCTGGCGATTTTCCCATTCCTGATCTTCCTGCTCACTCTGGTCGGTTTCATGAATCTGGACGCCGAGCGAATCATCGACCAGATTCAGCGGGTCATGCCCGGGGAAGCCTTCAAGCTGTTTGAGGGAATCATTCATGATGTGACGAAGAATCAGAACGGGACCTTGCTGTCCATCTCCATTGTGACTGCGATCTGGTCGGCAGCAGGCGGATTCAAAGCCTTTATGAAGGCGATGAACAAAGTTCACGGACTCAAGGAAGACCGCTCCTTCCTTGTCGTGAACCTGGATGCCATCGTACTGGTCGTTCTTCTGGCCGTGGGCATTGCCGGTTCCCTGCTTCTCCTGGTCTTCTTCCAGCCCATCATTGATACGGTGAAGAGCTACTTCCCGCTCCTGGAAGTCGGACCCAGTCAGAAGCTTCTCAGCTTCGTCGTTCCGCTGGTATTCATCTTCCTGCTGTTCCTTGCCTTCTATATGTTTGTCCCGGCCCGGAACGTCAAGCTGAAGCATGCCCTGCCCGGCGCCATTTTTGCCGCCGTTGCCTTCATGGCAGTGTCTCTGGGCTTCCAGTACTACGTAGCAACCTTCGCCAACTACAACCGGTTCTATGGCGCCATGGGTGCGGTGGTCATTCTGATCTTCTGGATTCTCCTGATCTCCATCATCATGGTGATGGGGGGAGCGCTCAATTCACTGATTATCCAGACCAGAGGGGTTCGGTACCCCTTCTGGAAGACAAAGAAGGATACCATCAATGAAGTGCGGGATGAGGCTGTAACGAAGGTGGAAGAAAAATACCGCTACGCCGAAGGGATCCGCGAAGTTCGGTTCTAATCTCCCGCATCATCGGGCAGTCTGCCAGAGCTGGATCAGGTCTTCGGCCGTCATGGCAAAGCCTGGTTTCCAACTTTCGCAGGACTGCCAGTCTCAGTGAATAAGCAGTGTGAGCGCCGATCACTCGGCGTTCATTTTTGGTTGGCATTGATTTATGGAAGCACGAAAGGGCAGAAGCCGGTTTGGTCATCGAAGGGAAAGAACTGAAACCAAGTTATGATAAAGTGTCAGTGGGAAGTTGTCTGTTGGGTGGAAAACGGAGGAAGTTAGAAATTAACCCGGAGTCTTTTGCCTGATTGGCAATTTAATGCCGAAAATAGCCGTTCTGACTGAAATTAGCGTAAAATAGGGGTAAGAAAAATGAGCCGAACGGCAGCCCGAACTGCCGGAATTGAGGTCACCATGAACCAGAAACACCTGAAAATGTTTTTTGAACACTACGGAATCGCATTTTGGATCCTGTATCTGCTATTCCCGTTTTTCCTGAACAAAGCATTGCCGGATCCGGCGTACAGTCTGATCCTGATGCTGCTTCTGGGAGGATACCTGACGGTGATGTACTATGCCTATGCGACGTTTGCGACGAATCGGCAGTTTGTAATCGACGCCGCCAGTCTGGTGATTGGCGTTTCTGTGCTGAGCGCGTTCTCGATGTTTCGGTCTTCCGCCTCCACCGCACTGGACCTGACGATGTACCTGGTTCTGTCCATGACCTTTGCTCCGACCGCACTGCGCCTGGAGACGCATAAAACCAGGAGCAAAGCCAAAGGAAAAGCTTAATTCGCCCAATACAGAGACCGGTTCCCTGAATCATCGGGGAACCGGTCTCTGTTTGCGTGGCGGTCGTTTTGGGGCGGTCAGCGCCTGTCCGGTGATTCCGCCGGACGTTTGAAATAGAACCGGAAGATCGCGCCCACACAGGTCATGCCGGCGGACTCGAGGGTCCGGCGGGAGAGATGGTTCTGGTAATAGCAGCCAGCCACCGGGATCCGACCCGACTGGAGCACCAGCTGAATCAGCTGAAGCAGGATGGTGCGGCCGATTCCCTGGCGGCGAACCGAAGGGCAGGTGAACATGCCGATGTCCATGTAGCGGTCAAAGCTCTGATGGGGCTGGATAATGCCTATGCCGACGCTCTGGCCGGAGTCATCCCGGGCGATCCAGGCTTCCTGGCGGCGGACGTACCCGGCACTGTTCGGGAGGAAACTCATCTCTTCCAGGAAGGGAAGGTCGCTCCGATCCGCCAGCTTCAGACGGATATCCGGTCGGGGAAGCGGCCGGACAGTGGCCGGATCCAGCTGGAACTGATAGGCCTGCGGTTCGCATTTTCGCTGGTATTCCAGGAAAAGCGGCAGGCTGTGATGATCGAAGGTTCGGATGAAGCCGCGCTGAATGGAAAACCGGGTCAGAATCTCTTCGAACATCTCGCGTTCGAGATGGCGGAAAGCTCCGCGAAGATACAGGGCGGTCAGGGAATTCCGATCCTGGATGGCGAAAAAGCCAGCGGGCAGCAAGTCCGGGCTTTGAATCCGGAAGAGGTCGGAGCCGCTCAGGAGGTCGGGAATAAAATTATCTCCGGGGAATGGCAAGGAACCCTGGTACTCCGTTACCAGGGTTTGGATTGCCGGTCTTTCGACTTTTTCAATGGTCAGATTGGTTTCATGGCGCACAAAGGGAGAGGATGAAAGCTTCATAGGCAGACTCCTTATGTCAGCTCACCATGGGAGGAACATCAGTCGAGGAAATTGACCTCATCGGATCCGCCGAAATTGATGAATCCGGTCACGCCTTTTTCTTTCAGCCGGTCCAGGTATGGCCCAATCTTTTTCGGGCGTTCCAGCAGGCTGATGGTATAACTGTCACGCAGGCTTTCCGCTTTGCGGAAGGCTTCGCCAAACTCTGACGGTTCATAGAACAGCGCGATTTTCTGCTTCTGGTCGGGAATCTGGAAATTCTGGGACATCAGGATCGAGAAAATCCGCTCAAAGCCAATGGAGATGCCAACAGCCGGTACGTCCTGGCGGATAAATTTGCCGATGAGATTGTCATAGCGGCCGCCACCGGCGATGGCTCCTCTGAATTCATCGGATTCGATCTCAAACACCGTGCCGGTATAGTAACCCTGCCCACGAACCAGGGAGGGATCAAAGATCACCTTGTACTCCACATCAGGATAGCGGGCAGCATTTTCTGTGGCGATTTGCGAGGCTTGTTCGACAATCGTTTGGAGATTGGCAGCAGCTTCTTTTTCGGCAATCTGCTCCGCCATGGATTCCAGGGTAAAGTTGCCCTGTTCCAGCTGCCGGTGCAGGCTTTCGATGGCTTCGCCGGGGAAGGCTTTTTCCGTCAGTTCCGCACAGACGCCGTCGACTCCGATTTTGTCCAGCTTGTCGAAGGAAATGCAGACGGAATCCAGATCCGGGGTGGCAAAGCCCATGCCTTCCAGCATGGATTTCAGAACCCGGCGGTCATTGACCTTGATGGTAAAGCGCTTGATGCCGATGGCGATGAGCGCTTCGGAAGCGACATGGAGCAGCTCGATCTCGATGTTGGGAGAGGAGGAGCCGATGACGTCAATGTCGCACTGGGTAAATTCACGCAGGCGGCCCTTCTGTGGCCGCTCGGCCCGATAAACGGTGCCCATCTGGATCACCTTGAATGGATACACCAGCTTGCCCTGATTGTTGGCAACATAACGGCACAGCGGCAGCGTCAGGTCATAGCGTAGACCCATATCGGTCAGATCGTTCATGGAACCCGACTGCATGGCTTTGTCCAGCTTTTCGCCGCGCTTCAGAATCTTGAAGACCAGGTTCAGGTTATCGCCGCCCTCACTCTTGTCCAGATTTTCGGAATCTTCCAGGATGGGGGTAACGATCCGCTCATAACCATACTTGCGGTAAACGCCCAGAATCCGGTCCTGCAGATAATCGCGGATTTCCGCTTCGTTGGCATTATAATCGTTGGTACCTTTTACAGGAGTTGTTTTCATTTGTGTCACCAGCCTTTATTCTATTTTGTCAAATGGTGCTTTTCTTTACTCTCTATCTTACTACAGGAAGCGAGCCAGGTAAAAGGAGTAGAAGCGGATTTAAATAAAACGGGCCGCTCGGACAGAGCGACCCGGATGATCATGTGACGTTTGGAATCCTGATCAGGAGGCTTTGGGGCGGAACGCTTCAATGGCTTCTGCCCGGTTCATGCGCCCTTCGATGGCCTTGGACAGCTTCGGACCCTGGCTGGTGTCACCCATGAGAACGCCGGCCACCAGGATGCCGTCCTGGAACAGAAGTTTGGCATAGCCGGTTTTGGGATTGCCGCTGACGTGGGTTTCCAGCAGGGGATCATCGAAATTGACCGCACCGGTGGAGAAGATTTTGGTGCCCAGGGAGTTGAACATGGTGTTCAGCACGTAGGGCTTCATCTCGGTCCGGGTTCCGGATGCGTTCTGTCCGGCTGCCTTGCCGCTGGACATTGCAAAGCCCCAGGTTCCGTAGACCATGCCGTTGTATTCAGCCGCATCACCGCAGGCATAGATGCCAGGCTCAGAGGTTTCCGTATATTTGTTGATCAGGATGCCGCGGTTGATATCCACCGTTTTTCCGAAGGATTCCAGATTGGACCGGATTCCGATGGAGAACAGCACCAGATCGCAGGGTACCAAGCGTCCGGAGTTTAGCAGAACTTCTTTCAGCTGATTCTCATCATATCGGATTTCCTTCACGGAATCGCCCAGGAGGAACGTGATGCCAAACTGCTCGGCCTGAGCCTTGAACAGTTCGGAAGAGGCAGTATCCAGCTGCCGCGGCAGAAGCCGGGGGGCAAACTCCACGACGGTCACATCCAGGCCTTTCTGAGCCAGAATATCAGCGGCTTCCAGGCCCAGCAGGCCTCCGCCCACCACAACCGCCTTGCGGGCTGTCCGGATCTTGTCTCCGAAATTCCTGGCGTCCTCCAGGTTGCGCATGGTATAGACGCCTTCGTGGCAGCCTACGGATCCTGAATCGATAACCTGACATTCGGAATGACCTTCCACCTGAACGGGCGGGACAAAATTATAGGCACCCGTAGCCAGGATCAGACGGTCCCAGGTGATTTCTTCACCGCTGGCCAGAGTGACGGTACGGTTCTTTTCATCGATGGCTGTCACCTTGCCCTGAACGGAACGCACACCCTTGTCGGCGTAAAAGTCACCCTTCGTCATGAAAAACTTGTCTGCCGCCAGTTCACCGACGGCGTAATGTATGATTTGGGTCCGCATGTATGTATTGGGATGCTCTTCCCAGACAACCGTAATGTCAAATTCTTTGCCGCTTTTCAGGACTTCCTGCAGGGCGCTGTGGCCGGCAATGCCGTTTCCGGCGATAACGAGCTTTTCCATGTATTACATTCCTCCGATGGCTCTGATGGGGTGGAACGGGCTAAGCCAATAATTTATGCAAATTTTACAACTTTAGAACCAGTCCATTGATTATTATATATCAACCAGAAAAAAAGGGGCAGTCTAAAGTCTAAACAATATATGAACTTGACGGAAGGAACCGGAAACCTGGGCTCTGTGGACAGTTGTCAGGGGAGCTGTCTGTCCATGGGTCCGAAGCGCCCTGCGGACACTGCGGGTTCAGGATTCCGCGGCTTACGGCCTGGTTGAAACACTTGTTTTATTGTAATTGGAATCGGGTAGAGATTATAATGAATGAATAAGGAATACAGGTGATATGCCATGATTTATGGAATGGGCTGCGATCTGGCGAAGATCGACCGCGTGAATAAAGTATTTGATGACCGGAGGAAACTGGAACGCTGTTTTACTGAGAAGGAAATCAGCCTGTTTTCAGGGCGTCCGGAGCGTGTCGCGGGAAATTTCGCCGCGAAGGAAGCACTGGCCAAGGCCCTGGGAACGGGCTTCCGGGGATTTAGTCTGAAAGACGTAGAAATCCTGCGGGATGAACTGGGCCGGCCGTATCTGACCGGGGATTCGCTGAGAACGATTCTGGCTCAGCTGGCGGTAAATGAGCACTTAAGGGTGCATCTTTCGATTTCTCATGAGCGGGAATACGCCATGGCAACCTGCATCCTGGAACGGGTGAAGATTTGAGACGGGATGCCGACGGGCCGGCCCGCTCCGGGGGAGGACCCATGTTATCAAGAAAAAATGTAATCACGATCATTGTTCTGGCCAGTTTGATTGCCGGGGTGATCTTATTCTATGAATACGGATGGCAGCACACCGGATTTAAAATGGTGACCCATCCCAATCTCCTGCTGATTGACCGGGTGGAGGAAACGGATGGCCGGATTGTGATCCAGGGCAAGACCGCCCTGAATATCGGATCCTATGCCGGCAGCGTCCTGGATTTTCAGGAAGGCGTCCTCTATGTAGGCGTCCGCTACTCGCTCTTTGGAAATGATTTAGACTTTCTTATCGATTATCCTCAGGCAGAAGGGACAGTTCACCGGGTGGTTCTCAAAAAAAATGAAATTGAGAAGACCATTTGGATTCGGCCCTGGAAGGAACAGGCATGGCAATGAAAATAGCAACAAGTCAAATGATGAGGGAACTGGATCAGTTCGCCATCGAGCAATTGAAAATTCCATCCATGATCCTGATGGAGAACGCAGCCTTAAGGGTACTGAGCCATCTGGACTTTTCTCACACCTATTTCGTGGTGATCTGCGGTCGGGGCAATAACGGGGGCGATGGACTGGCCATCGCGCGTCATCTGAAAAACCGGGGCAAGGACGTGGATGTATACTATGTCTCGGATGATGATTCGGGTACGCCGGATACGATGCTGAATCTGACCATCTGCCGGAATATGGGTCTCCATGTCAGCACGGTCCATGAAGAAGCCGACCTGTGGGACCTGAGGGAAGCGGTGAATGACGCCGATACGGTGGTTGATGCGCTGTTTGGCATCGGCCTGTCCCGACCAATCACGGGAATCCATGCCGAAATTATTGAGACCATCAATGAAATGAGCCGTTATACCGTGGCAGTCGATATTCCTTCCGGTCTCGACTCAGATACCGGAGAAATCCTGGGCTGTGCCGTCAGGGCCGATAAAACAGTGACTTTTTCCTGCTACAAGAAGGGATTCCTGAACTATGCGACCATCGAATCCTGCGGTGACATCACGGTGGAAAACATCGGGATTCCTGCCCAGTACTGCGACAGCATGGGCAGCCATGAATACCTGGTGGATGAGACCTCGGTACGTGGGCTGATTCCGCGCCGTTCCCGCACCGGTTATAAGGGCGATTACGGCAAAATTCTGGTGGTGGCTGGGTCTCCCGGTTATACCGGAGCCAACAAGATCGCTTCGGAAGCCTGTCTGGCATCCGGTGCCGGTCTGGTGACCGTATCCTCCGATGTCCGGGTCATCGATCTGATCGCCGAGCATGTCCGGGAAGCAATGACCATCCATCCGGATCAGATTGAAAAGGCGGTATCCGAGTGTAATGTCATAGCCTTCGGGCCGGGTATGGGCAACACCGAAGCCACCCGACAGCTCCTGATGCGCATCATCAAAAAGCTGCGGGAGGAAGGCAAGTCCGACACTGTGCTGGTATTGGATGCGGATGGACTCAATGTGCTGGAACACCGGACCGAGCTGCTGGAGAATATCGGCGTGCGGGTCATACTGACGCCTCATTTCGGCGAAATGGCGCGACTCACCGGTCAAAGCGTTGACTATATCAAGAAAAATCGTCTGGACGTGGCCATGAAATTTGCCCGCACCCATAAAGTGACCCTGGTGCTGAAGGGCCACAATACCATCATTTCTGACGGCGTCAGCCTGTTTGTTAATCCCACCGGTTCTTCGGCCATTGCCACCGGAGGCATGGGCGACTGCCTCACAGGCATGATCGCCGGCCTGGCGGGACAGGGACTGGGTCCCATGGAAGCAGCGATTGCAGCGACCTTCCTCCATGGTTCCATTGGGGATGAACTGGCCAAATCGCGCTACTCCATCATGGCTTCCGAAATCATTACCAGGATTCCCTTTGAGCTTAAGAAAATGGTCGAAGACCAAAAACGGTCATAATAACACAGACAGGGCAATCTCCGGATCGTCCGGCGGCGAGAGCCAACGAGACTACGGAAAAATCCCCGGAAGAGGACAAAGCGAGCACAAAGAGATCACGAAGAGAGCACGAAGAGAGCACGAAGAGAGCACGAAGAGATTCGCTGATGCCGGGTAATATCAACAACGGGAAAAATGACGCCCTCCTGAGAACAACATCTGAGAGAGGAATCGACATCAGGTACAGCCTCTAATCAGGTGCATCCTCTAATCAGGTACACCCCCATACTCAGGTACACCCTCACAATCAGGTTATGGTCAGGATCACCCGCAATAAATAGAATAATTTCGAATCGAACCCCCACATAACCATTCGAACTGAATCAGCAATATTCTTCGAATGGAATGATCAACAGTCCTAATATATGCTTCTAAGATCAGGCCCCTATTAATTGAATTAAATCATCAATCATTCATTACTCTGACAAATCTTTTCGAGAAGGAGAAGGGAAAAATGACGATGTGTTATAGTGGCCGCCCAGCCTGGGCGGAGGTTGATCTGGGCATCCTGAAGGAGAACATTCGGGCAATCCAGGCGGCAGCTCAAGGGAAGCGCGTAATCAGTGTTGTTAAGGCGGATGCTTACGGTCATGGCATGATTCCGGTGGCTGCTGCGATTCGCTCCTGCGGTGTCAAAGATTTTGCCGTCGCCATTCTCAACGAGGCACTGGAGCTGCGTCAGCATGATCCGGATTCTTCCATTCTGGTACTGGGCTATACACCCGGTGAACTGGCCCGGGAAGCTGTTGCTCATGATATAACCATTACAGTCTATTCACTGGCTCAAGCCCGTCCGTTTTCTGAGGAGGCAGTTCGTCAGAATCGTCCGGTACGCCTGTCCGTTGCGCTGGATACCGGAATGTCACGGATTGGTTTTTCCATCACGGAGGAGTCGGGCCGCGAGATCGGGGAAATCACCCGTTTGCCGATGGTCATTGCGGAGGAGCTGTTTACCCACTTTTCAACGGCTGATGATGCCGACAAGACCTTCTCGGAGCTTCAGCTGGAGCGCTATCTGAGAATGAAGGGCTGGCTGGATCAGGCCGGCGTGAAGTTCAACCACTATCATATGGCGAATTCAGCGGCGATCATTGATCTGCCGCAGGCTCATTTTGACTCGGTACGTCCCGGGATTATCCAGTACGGCTATTATCCGTCGGATGAAGTGCAAAAGGAGCGGCTGCCGATACGGCCTGTCCTTTCCTTCTATGCCGCCCTGGCCATGGTCAAGCCGCTTCAGGCAGGAACCACCGTGGGCTACGGCAATACCTGGCAGGCCAAGCGTGATTCAGTCATCGGCACGATTCCGGTCGGCTATGCCGACGGCTACAACCGCCTGCTGTCCAATAAAGGCAAAGTTCTCTACCGGGGTCTGGAACTGCCCATTGTCGGCCGGGTCTGCATGGATCAGTTCATGGTGGATCTGACAGATGCGCCGGAGGCAAAAGAAGGGGACATGGTGACGCTGATCGGTCAGGACGGGGCTGTTTCCTTCTGGGCTGACGAAATGGGCCGGGATCTGGGAACCATTTCCTATGAGATTACCTGCAACATTGGCAAACGGGTGCCCAGGCACTACATCAACGAGTAAACCGGGAATCCGAACCGACTCACTCTGTTTGATCCCGGGAATTGAGCACTGACGAATCCTGCTCATTGAAATGGCCGGAAAAGATTGGTATAATACCGAAGGAAACAAAAGCGGCAAATAATCCTTTGCTAATCATACGGTGATTTCGCCTGTCGCTTATAGAAAATAAAAAAAGATCGCAGGCCTCCTTGACGGGAGGCTTTTTCAGCGATAATTTCGGGGAATTAATATTTACAGGAGGATTACCATGTTTACCAAGAACAATCTGCGCGACTACCTGATGATCTCTCTGGGGGTCATTCTGGTGGCAGTTTCACTGCATTTCTTCTACTTTCCATCCAACCTGGCAGCCGGCGGCATTTCGGGAATCGCTATTATCATGGGCAAGCTCTATCCGGTGATCAGCAAAGCCATCTATATTCTGGTTCTGAACGTTGTTTTCTTTGGCATCGGCTTTTTGTTTCTGGGTAAAGTCTTTGGAGCTAAAACCATTTATGCCTCCTTCTTCATGAACATCGTCCTGGCTGTGCTGCAAAGCTTAGTGGGATCGATCCACCTGACCAACGATATGTTCCTGAACACATTCTACGGCACGGCCTTAAGTTCCGTGGGAATGGCGATCGTCTTCAATTTCGGCGGATCCACCGGGGGAACTGACATTGTCGCCAAGATCATTTCCAAGTTTTTCCACTTTGATCTGGGCAAATCCCTCCTGATGGTGGATTTCATCATCACGGCGGGAGGCCTGCTCGTATTCGGCTGGGAAGTCGGACTCTTCTCCCTGCTCAGCGTCCTGATCAACGGGAATCTGATTGACCGGTTCATCGAGGGTACCCGGACTGCCAAGGAGATTATGATTATCAGCCAGAAGAGTGAAGCGATCCGGCAGTTCATTATCGAGAAACTGGACCGGAGCTGCACCATGCTGAAAGGCTACGGCGGATTCACCCGGGAAGACACGGAGGTCATCTATGTTGTCATGAACCGCCGCAACTACATCGATCTGAAACACTTCATCAAAGAGGTGGATCCCAAAGCATTCCTGTCGGTCAACGAAGTCAGGGAAGTCCTGGGAGAAGGCTATCAGGATATTTCCATCCTGTAAGAATATCGGAGCAAAGGCTGACAAAACTGTCGGTCTTTTTTCTTTATGGGATCTTTATACTACTGTGTGAGAATTAAAACCTGTACAAAGACAGAGCCGTTCCAGCCTCCGGTGAGGCAGAACGAGACGCGTGGGACAAGGATGTTTGTCCCTTTCGGCAGGGCAACAGCCGGACGCCGAGGATCGGAGCCATTGGAATTTCCCGTGGTTTGATCCCTCTGGTACAATCCCTGCAAAGAAGGAGAAAAGGAATGATCGAATTCGTAAAAGTGACAAAGGATTACAAAAACGTCACTGCCCTGAATAACTTTTCGGTGAAAATCCATGACGGAGAGTTTGTTTTCCTGATCGGAGCCTCCGGCGCCGGCAAGTCAACCTTTATTCGGCTGCTGCTGCGGGAACTGACGGCGACCAGCGGGAAGGTTCTGGTGGACGGAGCGGATATAGCGGCATTAAAGGATGCCCAGATCCCGTATTACCGGCGCCGGATCGGCATGGTGTTTCAGGATTTTAAGTTGATTCCCACGATGAACGTATATGAAAATGTGGCATTTGCCATGCGCGTCACCAGCGCCAAAACCTCTTTGATTAAATCGCGCGTTCCGGAGGTCCTGGCCATGGTCGGACTGACCGGGCGGGAAAAAGCATTTCCCAATGAACTCTCCGGCGGCGAACAGCAGCGTGTGTCCATTGCCCGGGCTCTGGTCAACCGGCCGGTCATGCTGATTGCGGATGAACCCACCGGGAATCTGGATCCGGATACCAGCTGGGACATCATGAAACTGCTGGTGCAGATCAATGAACAGGGCACCACAGTCATTATGGCTACCCACGGCAAGGAACTCGTGGATACGATGGAGAAGCGCGTCCTGGCGTTTGATCATGGCAGCCTGGTCCGGGACGAGTTGAGAGGAAGGTACTCAGTCGATGAATAATTTTTTTGGTTCTTTTGGCAAAGCATTTCACTCCCTGCGGCGAAACCTGTCCGTTACCCTGGCATCCATCGCTACGGTGGCAGCGACTATTTTGATTTTTGGGGTATTTCTGATGGTGGCCCTGTCGATCAATCACCTGGTGCGCAATGTGGAACAGCAGACCGTCGTGCGGGTATTTCTTCAGGACGCGGTGACTGCGGAACAGAAAACAGCTCTGGAGGGAATTTTGAACTCACAGACCGGCGTCGAAGAGGTAACCTATGAAGACAAGGTGACTGCCTTCAATAATGCCAAGGCTTCTCTCGATGCGGATTCGACACTGCTGGACGGATTTTCGGCAGATGCCAACAATCCCTATCCCAGTTCCTACATAGTTCGATTGGAAAAGCCGGAGCTGGCCGAGGGTCTGGTCAGCGCAGCCGCCGGACAGCCGGGGGTTGAGTCCGTCGCCAACGATTCCGATACGATCAATACTTTAATCGATTGGGCAAAGACAATTCGTCTGGTCGGGGTTATAATATTTGGTATACTCATTCTGATTTCTCTGTTCCTCATTGGCAACTCGATCAAGCTGGCTGTTTTTGGCCGCCGGCGGGAAATTGAGATCATGAAGTTTGTCGGAGCGACCAACTGGTTCATCCGCTGGCCTTTCATCATCGAGGGAATCCTGATCGGAATTCTGGGAGCCGCCATTGCCGTGGGACTCCTGTTCCTTGGCTACCGCTATGCCTTCACGCAGGCACAGCTCAGCCTGCCGTTTGTTACCCTGCCGGATCCGCAAGTGATTCTGCAGTGGCTCAGCTGGCAGTTTGCGCTGGCCGGTATGGTCATCGGAGCCCTGGGGTCCTTCCTGTCGATACGGAAACATCTGAATGTGTAATACGAACAAAGAAGGTGTTACCATTGGATCAAACTCCAAACCAGAATAACTTCGGGGATCGGCAGCAAAGCAATACATTGCTGCTCCTGCTCATCGGTCTGGTGGTTCTGAGCTTAGGCTTCGCCGCCGGCTGGCTGTTCGGCGGCTCCGAAAAGAACGGAACTTCGCCAACCATTACACTGCCGGTCACCGCACCATCCGCCGGTTCTTCCACTGCACCGTCTGATACCAGCGCGGCGATACCCGCTGACTGGCGCAAGCTGGACATGATCAGGGACCAGATCTACCAGATCTATGACGGCCCCATCGATGAAGCAAAAATGGTGGAAGGCGCCATCAAGGGCATGGTCAACTCCCTGGGCGATCCCTACAGTCAGTTCTACAACGCGGAAGAATACAGCCGGCTCAACTCGGACAGCACCGGAAAGTTTGTCGGAGTAGGGATTCAGATCAACGTGCAGAACGATGAAATTGTCGTCGTTGCGCCCATTGACGGCAGTCCGGCCAAAGAGGCCGGCATTCAGTCCGGCGATGTCATCATCCGGATTGATGGCAAGGTATATACGGGGAAAGACCTCGACGCGGCCGTAAGCTACATGAGAGGGGAAGCCGGACAGCCTGTCACGCTGACCGTTCGCCGGGGTGAGGAAGAACTGGACTTTCCCATCGTCCGAAGGGAGATCACCACCAAAAGCGTCCGCTATGAGATGCTGGCCTCTGACATGGGCTTCATCACGGTTTCTCAGTTTACTAAGGATGTGGACAAGGATTTCGCAGAGGCGCTGAGTGAGCTGAAGAAGCAGGGAGCCAAGGGCTACATCCTCGACCTGCGCGGAAATCCCGGCGGTTATCTGAATGAATCGATTCTTATGGCTTCGAATTTCATTGAAAAGGGCAAAGTCGTAGTCTCAACCATCGACAAGCACAAAAACCGTCAGGAAGACAAGTCGGTGGGCGGAAAATACATCGGCACGCCGTTGGTCGTTCTGATCGACATGGGCTCCGCCTCGGCTTCGGAAGTCGTGTCCGGGGCACTGAAAGATTATGAGGCAGCCACACTGGTCGGTGAAAAATCCTATGGCAAAGGCATTGTCCAGACCATTATGGATCTGCCCAATGGGGAAGGTCTCAAGCTGACGGTGGCGGCGTACTACTCTCCGAAAGGAACCAATATACATCAGATTGGCATCAAGCCCGACATAACGGTTGCCATGCCAGAGGATCTGACCGCACAGAACTATACCAAGGAAAAGGATACCCAGCTCCAGAAGGCGATTGAAGTCCTCCGGGAGAAGCTGGATAAATAACAACCCGACAGAACGAGCCCTCATCACCTGATGAGGGCTCGGCTCTCGCCATCCCGCGACATGACCGGATCATGACCGGATCATGAAATGAATCCAGGAAGGAGTTACCATGCTAGAAATCCTCACACAACATCGCCAGCTGATCCTGGGGGCCCTGACGGTCTCTAATCTTCTGAGCTTCGGACTGTTTGTCTCGGACAAGCGCCGGGCTGTTAATCGACGACGTCGCATCCCGGAGAACACATTGCTCCTGACCGGAGCGGTCGGAGGCCTGGGCGCCTGTCTGGCGATGAATCTCTTCCGGCACAAAACCAGACATCCCCGATTTCAGATCCTGATGGGGTTGGCCGGTGCAGCCAGCCTGGGGCTGATCATCCTTCTGACGGTGCAGTATCTGCAGTAAGTCAGGCCGATTCAACCGGTGCCCCTGAGGGTTCCTGGGGGATCGTCGTTTCTTCCGTTCTTTTGCGTCATCCAGTTTGTCCCATTATCGTATCTGACGAATTTTTCGCATCGATGCAAATTCTGGTGCCTTCCGCGAAGCGAAAGTAAAAAAAGGATTCAGACTCTGTTGTTTTTCAGAGGCTGAATCCTTTTTCATGGTTCTGAATATCAATCAATCCTTGCGGATTCTGATGATCAGATCGGGTTAGGGGAATTTGACATCGCTGAGGGTATCCTGAGCTTCTTCCTTGATGTCTTCCGCCTTATCTTTTACTTCTTCGACCACATCGGAGGCGGCATCCTTGACTTCATCCTTCAGATCCTCGGCAGCTTCAAAGGCTTCTCCAGTATAGTCACCGGTATTCTTCTCAAATTCATTAAGAACCTGATTTGCCTGATCCTTGGTGTCCTGGACAACCTTGCCCACTTCGCTCTTGACGTTTTCCCACTGGTTTTTCATGTCGGTGACCAGTTCGGGATTCTTCTGTACTTCCTTGTTGATCAGATAGGCTGCTCCACCCAATGCGGCCAGGACAAGCAGTCGGCCTTTTCTAAGTTTCATCTGTATCCTCCTTGAAAATTAATGGCAGTTCAATGCTACTGACTTTATTTTATGTCATGCCCTTGTACGGCATGTGAATATTTTATTGCGGATTTATGATTTTATCCGGTGTTCCGGGAGCTTCTGACGGCGGACTTCTCCTAGGCACTGGGTGTGGTCATTCAGCTTCAACGGGGATGTCCCGGCATCGAATCAGTCGGACCAGTTGCGGACGGGCTCAATCAGACAGACGGCCTCTGCGCTGATGCCTTTCATCTCACCGGTGAAGCCAAGACCTTCTTCCGTTGTAGCTTTCACGCTGACGCAGTTCAGCGGAAGCGCCAGTGCCTGCGCGATCTTTTCGCGCATGGCGTCAATGTGCGGGCGGAGTTTCGGACGCTGCGCCCGGACGGTGGAGTCCAGGTTAGCTACCTGATAGCCGGATTCCTTCAACAGCAATCCGACACGGCGGAGCAGCTCCAGAGAATCTGCTCCGGCATAGGCGGGGTCGGTATCTGGGAAATGGCTGCCGATATCCCCCAGGGCAGCGGCGCCCAGCAGGGCATCTGCGATGGCGTGCAGAAGCACATCGGCATCGGAGTGGCCGGCCAGACCCAGTTCAAAGGGGATGTTGACTCCGCCGATGATCAGGGGGCGATCCGACACTAAGCGATGTACGTCATAACCTGTTCCGATTCTCATGGTATTCGATCTCTCCTTTTGGCTTTTCGGTCCAAGGCATCAATCCTGTGTTCTATAACTCAGAGACGGGTACCGGACTTTTATACTACAGAATATGCATAGATATGCATTTAGAGTTTTTCTTGTTTGTTTTAGTTCTAAATAGAACATCTTTTTACTACAGATTACCATTAAAATCAAGGCGGAAATCTATGAAATATCTGCTAATAAATTTACGGGAATTTTACTTCTGCACAAAATAACAGGGACTTATCCACAGAGATCTGTGCAAAATGTGCATAACTGAACAGTTGTTTTCATTTTTAGTTATTTCACAAGTTGCAACATGATTCGTTTATTCCATAGTATCTTCCGCCGTGAAATGCTTGATGGAATTTTGCAGCAGGTTATCCAATTCCTTCATTTCCAGTGGTGACAGATGGCGAATGGCTCCCTCCCGCAAATCGCCCAGTTTGATGTTCATGATCCGGATGCGCCGCAGGCTGACGACCTTGTAACCGAAATACTCGCACATGCGCCGGATCTGGCGGTTGAGGCCCTGGGTCAGAATGATGCGAAACTGGCGGGTAGACAGCTGTTCGACGGTGCAGGGCTTGGTTACGGTATCCAGAATTGGCACTCCGCCGGCCATGCCATTGAGGAAATCCGTTGTAATGAGCTGATTGACGGTGACGATGTATTCTTTTTCGTGGTTGTTGACGCTGCGTAGAATCCGGTTGACAATGTCCCCGTCATCGGTAAACAGCAGAAGCCCCTGGGAATCTTTGTCCAGCCGGCCGATGGGGAAGATTCGTTCCGGGTAGCTGATGTAGGAAATGACATTGTCCTTGACGGACTCGTCGGTCGTCGTCTCCAGGCCGCGGGGTTTGTTGAACGCCAGATAGACGTGTTTCTCCTTCTTTTTCAAAGGCTGTCCGTCCACTGTTACCAGATCCCCCTCACGGACTTTCGATCCTTTCTCCGCCGCGACGCCGTTGATGGCCACGCGGCCGGCTTCAATCAGGCGATCGGCTTCGCGCCGGGAGGTGAAACCGGATTCTGAGATGAATTTATTGATTCGGGTTGTTTTTTCTTCCATGGGTACCTCGATTGTGGTTCATTGATAACAATATTATACATGATAGATAGTGTCAACTTACTTTCGGTTCAAAAACTGAATAAGCCTGCCGTGCGGATTCCAAGTAGCCCGGGTTTTATGATTTATACCACCCAAAATGAGGCGTTGCATAGCTGATTGAACCTTGTTTTACCGGGTAGACCCGGCTCTTCTTCACGATCCGTTTTTCCAGCCTCAAAAGTCGGGCTTCCTTCTTCTTTTCTTTCTCTTTGGCAGCGAAGTAGCCCATGAGATCCCCGCCATTGAGGACGAAAACTCGCATGCGCGCTATATTCTCAGCACCTACTGTGCTCCACCCCATCGGGCGTGAAGATAACCGTGAGGAAAGCACATGACTGACATGCCCTTCCGCACTGCAGCCCTGATAGCCCGACTTGGCCGCGTTCTGGATCGATTCCCAGTTGGACAAAAGATAGGTTTTCATCTCGCCTAACTTCTTTTCCTGGGTCTTTTTAAGCGGCAATCCCGCCGCTGATTCGAAGAATGTGTTGATGTCCTCAAGGGAGTCCATGCTGATGGCGTCTTTGAGGTACCAGTAATATTCATCCTTTGTCCCTTTGTAGGAATCAATCGGCGTTGCCGCCTGGCGCAGGGCCTTTTCCAGGTGGAACTTATCCAGATAGAGCTTGCATCGAGGCAGAATCTGGGCACCCATCTTGATCCAGGACGCCCCATCCCCTGATAAGGAGATTTCCTCGATCTTATCCACTTCATAAGCCGAGTTCAGGTAATCGAACACTTCGTACCACAGTTCATCCGAGTTGCCCTTGTAGAAGCCTGCAAATCGACGTACACCCATTAAGGCCTTGCGTCTCTTCCCGACACTCTGCTGCCCCTCATGGACGTAGATCAGCCGCATCTGCTGATTGGAACCGTCCTGCATAGCTACATGATCCTCATCGGCCTCAATATAGATCCGAGATGCCACTTTTTTCTGAGGCAGGGGTCCCTCAGAAGACTCAATGTTCCCCAGTCGATGGACCAGATTCATTACCGTAGTGCGGCTGGTAATTCCGCTGCTTGCATAGCGCTCCACCGTCCCCTGGTAAGAAATATCTTTAGCACTGGAGAGAAGACACGAGGCTAGTTCCCGGCTGATTCTCTGATGGGGCTCAAGGCCCAGAAGACGATCCACCAGACACACATGGTGATTAGTCTTTTTATCCCGAAAGTACGTCCGGTCAAAGACCACAGGTCCGGCTGTAGTAGCGATGGTTTTTGTTTGATAGCGCCGTTCGATGGTGTAGTCTTTTTTCCGTAACTGTGAGTTCCTCAGGCGCTCATCGAGTACCTGAACATAATCCTGGATCTGCTCACGGGCAATCCGATCCGTCAGCTCGTGAGTCTCCTGGACCACCTGATCCATGGTGAGAGTACCGCTTGCCATTCTTGAATCAAAACTTTGTCTGAGAGAGGTGAACATTGAGTTGAAATCTGTTAAGATAGGCATGAGAATAAGTCCTTTCGTGTAGTTTGTTTGTTGTTGTTACTAACATTCTAGCACTTGGGCTTATTCTCTTTCATTTTCGACCTACAGTAACTTTACACTAACTACATGATAGAAACCATTGACAGGAAACAGGACTGGCCGCCGCCCGGTGCAGCGATGAAAAATTGCAGCGGCTGTTATGAATAAGATTTAAACGTTATGTAAAGGTGCGTCTCTTTCTTTTACAAAGGGCCCTGGGACAGAGTAAAATGGAGATAGGGTACAGCGGCTTTCACGGGAGCCCCGCAGGGGAGGACTTTCAACGATCCGTCCTCCTGCAGACCGGACCTGAAGCAGAATATAAGTTAGATTTTCAATAAGATGAGTATAGAAACTTTGGAGGAACAATATGGAAGATAAGAAAATTGTGATTTACACGTCAACAACCTGTCCCTACTGCGATATGGCAAAGGATTATTTCAAGACGAAGGGAATTCCCTACGAAGAGAAAAGCACAGCAGAACCGGAGAATCGGAAAAAGCTGGTTTCCATGGGAATTCGTGGTGTTCCGGCCATCTTTGTCGGAGAGAATTATTTTGTAGGATTTGATCCGGTGGAAATCGAAAAAATGATGGCACAGCCTGGAGAAACGGTGGAAGCCATTGTCGAGCAGGAAATTGTGCCGGAAGAAGTTGCCCCGGTGGCAGCTGTGGAAGAGGAAATTCAGATCCCTGCAGAGGATCACTCGGTAGAAAATGTACAGCCGGAAGGCATCAAGGGGGAAATTAATATGACGAAGTATATCTGTCAGGTGTGCGGGTATGTTTATGACCCGGCGGTCGGGGATGAGGACAACGGCATTGCGCCGGGAACATCCTTTGAGGATCTTCCGGAAGATTGGGTCTGCCCGCTGTGCGGCGTTGGCAAGGATCAATTCGAAGCGGAATAGCAGCCGGGCCGGCAGCAGCCGAGCTCATTAACGGAATAGAAAACGGAAGGCAGTGGACGTTTGGTTCACTGCCTTCCGTTATGGGTCAGGAGTAAGGATGAATCCGTTTCCGTTTCCCTGGTTTACTTTTAAGCGGAGCTGATGTTCTTTCAGTTCAAGTTCCAGATCGTCGCCCTTGAAGTCATTTTCGTTGAAGGTCCCCTCCACGACGATGAGGGTGAGATCACTGTTTTTTTCAATGACTTCCTTGGCAATTGAGGCATCCAGAAAGCGGGCTAACGAGGAATTCACCTTGCGATCGGAGTGGATCAGATCAGAAACGACACTGCGGCCGTTGGGATTGAGTCCCTGGATGTCCACGAGCCGACCGAACCGGTTAAAGGAAAAGCTGGCCTCTACCCCTCCCATGAGAGTGAAACTGCGAACTGGCTGATAAAAAGTGTAGGCAAAGCCCAGAAAGATCAGCAGCAGGCCAAGTGCCGCGGAAGCGATCAGCAGGGCGCGGCGGGGTTTGAGAATGGGTTGGGAGCCAGTTACAAAATCCCCCTGGACGGTTCCCTTGCGGGAAGGTTCGAGATAACGGAATTCGCCATAGGGGGTAAGGACCACAGAGGTAATGCCGTAGTCTTTCAGCTTGATGCCAATATTATTGGCCAGGGGCGCGCCGGTACCATCCAGTTTCGTGCCGATGGAGAGCTGGCGGGAAAGGAAAGAGTGCTGTTCGGTTCCGAACAGGAGCATATATGCCACGATATAGTCATGGTGCTGTCGGATAAAGTCGGCCGGATAGCCGGTCAGTTCAGCGGTTTCAGCAACGGGAAGGTGTCTGGCACTGACAAGGGCTCTCGCGGTAGGAGCATGATTGATCAGCTCCAGTGCGATATTCAATAATTTGTTGCGATCGGAAAACGCCGTCTCCTGATCGCAAAGTGTTCGCAGCGAAATCCTGAATTCTGACAGCTCAGACAGGAAGCTCCGGATATCCTTACGCAGACGGCCGCGGTCTCCCTCGGTCTGTTCAGCCGCTTTGATCCTCTCTGTGAAGACGTAGCGGATGTTCTGCTGTTTATTCATTTTTAATCACCATAATCATTATACGGGGAATCCCTGGCAAATACACCACAAATTCGAAGAAAGCGTTCATAGGAACGGATCTTGCGATGAAATCCTCAATCAGGCTGACGAGGAATGGCAGCCGGGCGGGGAGGGGACGCGTCTTCGGCTGTTCTCGCGTTGAGGCGGGAGCGGAGGTCGGATTCGGGCGTAGTATGTGAGCCGTCGTTGGGGAAGTGACAACCTCAGGGAATAAAATAAGTTTACAGCAATGGTGATGTGTATTATAATCTCCCTGAGTAGTTATTACAGAAAGGTTACAGCCATGAAAAACCGGAATGCGCTTTATCGAATGTCAGCTCTGGCGTTGGCTCTGATTCTATTTATGATCGGGGTCTTTTTGTGGTTTCATTTTAGAACTCCGGCTTCTTCATCGGCTCGTATGGTTGATCAGAAGTTGGCAGGTCAGGTAGAACAAAAGTGGGAATTTTATACCGTTGCTTCTGCCGCCGAGCTGAAAGGTGGCGTGATGATTTACCCGGATGATCACGAGGATCCGCTGGAGTACGAGTCACTGGCTCAAACTCTGGCCCGGCATGGATTCGAGGTTCGCGTAGCCAAGTATCCCATGGGACTGGCCAGGCTGTCCCGGTCGGACCGAAAAGATTTCTTTGACAGTTCCAGCCAGACAGGCTGGGTAGCGATCGGACTGGGCAGCGGAGCGGAAAAAGCCTGCATCGCAGCGGATCGTTCGGAACGGGTGGCGGGACTGATCCTCATCGGCGGCTACTCCAGTCAGGCAAATCTCAATGACAATGATGTCAAGATCGTTTTATATCAGCTGGCTGATAGACAGTCCAGCGAAAATACCATAGAGGAAATCAAAGGGAAACTCCCAACCGATACTGTCTATCTGACTGCCCCGAACCGGGAGAGCGTCCTTGCCGAGCTGACCACCGGAGAAGACTCCCTTCTGGCTGACTCAGACTTTGATCTTGCCGAACAGATCCGCCATATGCTGGTTTCAAAAATAACCAGCTCGAAGAATCGGGATTAGGAATAAAGGATTCATTATCAGATATCATTCTTTCGGCGTACTGCCGTTTGTGTTTCCCTTCATTTTCTTCAGTTAAAGAATAGTCCTGAACGGGCAAACGGGGAGGCATCAATCATCAAAACAGGCAGGAAAGCCTGTTTTTTGTTGGCTTATCATAAAGAAAATGTAAAAAGTTAGGTTTTTTAGCAAAGTTTTCGAAAAAAACTATTAATCATTTACGCCAGCTATGTTAATATATTTACAAGAATGTTAAAAACATAAATAAGAAAGAGTATGAGGATAAAATATGGACAAGAAAAAAAGAATCTCAATGGCCGTTATCAAACGCATGCCAAGATATTACCGCCATCTCGCTGAACTGCTCCGTAATGACGTAGACCGCATTTCTTCCAAGGAACTCAGCGAGAAAATAGGCTTCACCGCATCTCAGATCCGCCAGGACTTCAACAACTTCGGCGGATTTGGCCAGCAGGGTTATGGTTATAATGTCCGGGAGCTCTTCACCGAAACAGGCAAGATCCTGGGACTGGACAAAAGCTACAAAACCGTCATCGTCGGCGCCGGCAATATTGGACAGGCCATCGCCAACTATACCCGATTCGATAAGTTCGGATTTGATTTAAAAGCCATTTTCGATGCCAATCCCAAACTGATCGGTTTACAGATCAGGGATGTGGAGATTCTCGACATCGACCTCATGGACGAATTCCTGACCAAAAACCAGATTGATATTGGGATCATCTGTGTTCCCACTTCTGTCGCGCAAAAAGCGGTAGATACACTGGTCAGGGGCGGAGTCAAAGGGGTCTGGAATTTCGCACCGATTGACATTCAGGTTCCCAAAGAAATCGCATTGGAGTCAGTCCATCTGTCGGACTCCTTGCTGACCCTGGTATATCTGATGAATGACAAGGTCAAGGAACGGGAAAAGAAGGAAAAGAAATCAAAATAAACTGCCGACTCCCGGATTTCGGTGATTGTCTGGTGGGATGATTTAAACGGCCGGTTCCCTGCGGATGGAACCCGGCCGTTTTTTGGACTGCAGCAGAATTTCGGTTGAGATTCCTCAAAAGTCGGTTATTTATAAAAAAGCCAGATTTGCATTATGGGAAAGTTTAGTACCTGAATTTTTAAAAAAGAGAAAAAATGGAAACTAAATCTCATTTTTTCTACTAATCTATAAAATAACAATGAAAACTTTTAAAAAGGGACTATGATAAATCTTGTCAATCGGTATAATTAAGAATAGTGAATTAAAAAACTTCGAATAATTTGTTAAAATATTATACAGAGGTGATTAAGGGATGTACAAAATATTAAGTAAAAAAGTCCTGGCCGATGGTATCTATTGGATGGATATCGAAGCCAAGCGTGCAGCGAAGGCTGCCAAGCCCGGCCAGTTTCTGATTGTCAGACTCGATGAAAAAGGGGAAAGAATCCCACTGACCGTCTGCGACATTGACAAGGAAAGGGGATCCATTGCCATTGTTTACCAGGTACTGGGTGACTCCACCAAGCGCATGGCCGCCATGGAAGAAGGGGATTATTTCCACGACGTAGTCTGCCCGCTGGGAAGACCCTCAGAATTAGTAGATATGAGCGATGAAGAGCTGTCCAAGCTCAATATCCTCTTTATTGCCGGCGGTGTTGGCACCGCTCCGGTTTATCCTCAGGTTAAGTACCTGAAGGACCGCGGATTCCCTGCTGATGTTATCATCGGTACCAAAACCCACAACACACTGATTATGGAAGAAGAAATGAAAGCCGTTGCCAAGGAATTGTTTGTCTGCACAGATGATGGTTCCTATGGATTCAACGGTATGGTTACTGCCATGTTCAATGAGCTCGTGGACAACCGCGGCAAGAAATATGACATGGTCATTGCCATTGGGCCGATGATCATGATGAAGTTCGCTGCCAGAGAAACCCTCAAGCGCGGAATTCATACCATTGTTTCCCTCAACCCCATCATGGTCGATGGAACGGGCATGTGCGGCGCCTGCCGTGTCACTGTTGGCGATAAAGTAAAATTCGCCTGCGTGGATGGTCCTGAATTCGACGCCGCTCTGATCAACTTTGATGAAGCGATGAGACGGCAGAGCATGTACAAGACCCAGGAAGGTCAGAAGACGCTCAGACATGAGGAAGGAGCCAGCCACAAGAGCAGCGGCTGCGCGGAAGGAGAGACAAAGTAATGCTGAAAAAAGAAAGAGTACCCGTAAGAGAACAGGCTCCGGAGATTCGTGCGACGAATTTTGAAGAAGTTTGCTATGGCTACAACATGGAAGAAGCCATGTCCGAAGCAGAACGCTGCCTGAACTGCAAGGTTCCGCGCTGCGTGGGCGCCTGCCCGGTTGCCATCAATATCCCTGCCTTCATTCAGGAAGTCAAGAAGGGCAACATTGAAGAAGCCGGACGGATTATCTCCCAGGATTCCGCTCTGCCCGCAGTGTGCGGACGCGTCTGTCCCCAGGAAACCCAGTGTGAGGGTTCCTGTATTGTCGGTATTCGCAGCATCCCGGTCGCGATCGGAAAGCTCGAGCGGTTTGTGGCTGACACCAACCGGAAAAACGGCGTAACCTTTGATGAAAAGGAACCAAGCAACGGAATCAAGGTCGGAGTCATCGGATCAGGCCCTGCTGGTCTGACCGCTGCCGGAGACCTGGCCAAAAAAGGCTATGATGTTACCATTTTCGAAGCCCTGCATGAACCGGGCGGAGTCTTGGTATACGGTATCCCTGAATTCAGACTGCCCAAGGAAGAAGTTGTCGCATCCGAAGTGGAAGGCGTCAGACGTCTTGGCGTGAAGATCGAAACCAACGTAATCATCGGCCGGACTGTTTCCATCGACGAACTGATGGAAGAAGAAGGCTTCAAGGCATTCTTCATCGGTTCAGGCGCCGGTCTCCCCAAATTCATGGGCATCCCCGGTGAAAACGCCAATGGTGTGGCATCCGCCAATGAATTCCTGACCCGGAGCAACCTGATGCGTGCCTACGATAAGGATTCTGATACTCCAATCATGATCGGCAAGCGCTGTGTCACTGTTGGTGGCGGAAACGTCGCCATGGACTCTGCCAGAACCGCTCTTCGCCTTGGCTCAGAGTCTGTTATAGTCTACCGCCGGTCCAAGGAAGAACTCCCTGCCCGTGCGGAAGAAGTCCATCACGCCATCGAGGAAGGCGTTCAGTTTGAACTCCTGACCAATCCGGTGGAAATCCTCGTCGACGAGAAGGGCTGGGTCAAGGGCCTGCGCTGCGTTCGGATGGAACTGGGCGAACCGGATGCTTCCGGCAGAAGACGTCCCGTAGAAGTTCCCAACAGTGAGTTTGACATCGAGTGTGATACGGTCATTATGGCCCTGGGTACTTCACCCAATCCGCTGATTTCAACCACCACAAAGGGACTGGAAATCAACAAGCATCAGTGCCTCATCACCAATGAAGAGACCGGAGAAACCACCAGACCCGGAATCTTTGCCGGCGGCGATGCCGTTACCGGTGCAGCTACCGTTATTCTGGCCATGGGTGCAGGTAAGAATGCTGCCGCCGGAATGGACAAGTACCTGAAGGAAACCTATCTCAACAAATAAATCAGAAGGGTCAGACCTTCCTCTAAATTCTTTCTCCGGATTGAGTCTGATCCATGAAAAAGGCTGTACCAGCATTGCTGGTACAGCCTTAATTTCATGGATTTATTATTCTGCCTGTCTGGGTAATAGGCTTAATAACCGTTCTCTTTTGCTCCGTGAACTGCCTGATCATGAGTAAAGCCCTCAAATTCGAGCTGTTTAATCAGCCCGCTGCGGGAGAATGACATCAAATCCAAATAATTAGCTGCCTTGAGCACAGCCTGCTCATACCAATCTGCTCCGCAATTGTCTACGCCGTATTTAGCCTGAGTGTCGGTAAAGCCTTCAAACTTCAACTGTTTTTTTAATCCGCTTTTCGAAAAGGCTGAGAACTCCAGATAGTCCAGAGCTTTTTGTTTTGCCTGTGCGGACCAGTCAGCTCCGCAGTTTTTTGCGCCGTAAACTGCTTCATCATTTGAGTAACCCTCAAACTCGAGCTGCTTTATGAGTCCTTTATAAGAAAAAGCCATGAAATCAAGGTAATCAATCGCTTTTTCCAGCGCATTTATTTCTCCGGTGGTGACGGATGGTTCTGGTTTGGTGGCAGGTTTTGTGGTGGGCTGAGTGACTGGTTTTGTGGCGGGCTGAGTGGCTGGTTTCGTGGCAGGTTGTGTTGCGGGTTGCGTCCCGGCTTTCGTGGCTGGTTTGGTTTCAGGGATGGTCACGGGCATAGTGACCGGTTGAGTAGAAGCAGAGGTCATAGTTGGCGCCGTCTCCGCCGGTAGTGGCTGGGACGTCTGGACCGGTTCGGTCGTAGCTGAAGTAAGCCTGATCATGCCAGTGGACGGGGATGTGACAGCAGGAGCTTTGCTGCATCCGGAGGAAAAAATCATGAGGGTCACCAATAAACTGAATCTGATTGTTTTATTCATATACTCCCCCTATGGTTATCTTATTAATTAACATGTTACATTGTATAAAAAATAATACAATGTTATTTTGTGCTAAATCAGAAAAAGATCAAAAGAAATATGAGTGACCATGATTCTCAATATAGAGGAGAATGATATTATAGGAGTCAGGAGTGCTTAATGGAGGACTTCAAAAACCAAATATGTTTCATTTCAATGGCATCAGCATTTCCTCCTAGCTGAATTCGGATCAAAAGATATCCTCCTGAAATAGATTTGGCGACTGCACATCTCTACTTCAGGAGGATTATTCAAACGGTTATGTCATTGATCCAGTGGGTTTTGTTTAATGATATAAAGTCCAGGCACAATATACGAGGAGCAATGCCAGGATGGTATTGACCAGGCGGTAGTGGTCCTGGAAGAGTTTTCGAAACAGACTGCCAAAACCAGACCAGACCATGGAGGAGAGCAGGGCAATCGTAGCCAGAAGGAGTGCATTGAAGGCTATGAACAAAGGATTTTCCACATGGGGCAGCACGAAGGTGGTCATCGAGGTAATGCAGTAGAGGATGGCCTTCACGTTGATGAACTGCTGCAGATAAGCCCGGGAGAAGCTGGCTTTGGCCTGCGTTCCGTTTTCTGACAGCGGACCGGCTTTGTAGATATGCCAGGCGAGCCAGAGCAGGTAGGCGATTCCGAACCATTTCAGGGTATCTTTCAGATTGGGGAGGTAAGTCATGAGGGCATTGCCCAAAAAGGCTGCCAGAAGCGCCAGTGTCAGCATGCCGCTGAATATGCCGAAGTTAAAGGGCAGGGTGCGTTGGAAGCCGTAACGGTTGCCAAAGGTCATGGAGGTAATGGTATTGGGGCCGGGCGTAATCGCTGTGACCCAAAGATATATCAGGAAATTCAGGATATTCATGCGGATCGCCTCATCTTTCGTTTCAACAATTTGCACAGGATCTGGATCAGGAGAATCCACAGCAGAATGAATGCCAGGATCACAAGTGTGTTTTTCAGGAACAGGCTTTCGGGAAGATATCGGATAATCGGATCCAGGCTGGGATCGAAGATCCAGTAATCATTCGAAAAGGCCAGTTCATGGAATTTGATGAAGGTGGCATTGAAGTCGATCAGTACTGGTACGGCGAGGAGGGCTGGAACCAGGAACACGAGCAGTGTTCCCAGGGTCAGGAATTCCGGATGCTGCTGCCTGATCAGGTATGCGCCCAGGATCAGGGACAGGATGCCGGAGACAATCATGCCCTTGAAGAAGAACTGGAAGATGTCCTTGACCTCCATGAAGTGAATCTCACCCTGGGGACTCATCGGCAGTCCGCTGAAGCTGAGTCTGGCTTCCTTGCCCTGGAACATGTAATCAATGAGATGATCATAGTTCCGGCGAATGGTGGCATCATCCAGCTGATATTCTACCTGCCGGATCTCCGGTTGGGACCAGGTGTAAGTGGCTTTGAGGGATAAAGTCAGCATGACGGAGGATGTCAGAATAAAAAACGCCAGGGCCAGGCCGGCGACGAGTGTCAGTGGTTTTTTCATCAGTTGCTCCTTGTGCCGGATCGGCAATTCATTGAATCCATTGTACCGTCTGAATGCGGCATTGTTCAAGCAGATCAAGGGTTTCGGACACAACATTCCGCAGAGGATGGGCGAGAGTGCTGAAGAATGGTGAAAAGAGGAGAAAAAACGAGCTTTTAAAAGATAATTTCATAATATCTGCTATAATTAGGGATAGTTGAAAAAACTGAAAGCCTCTTCCCTATTGCATGAAAGCGGAAAAGTTTTTACAATATGAAATAGATGTTAGCACTCTTTCTCAATGAGTGCTAAAAATTTGAAATGGAGGATCTATGCATGATTAAGCCGTTAGGTGACAGAGTTCTATTGAAAAAATTAGAAGCAGAAGAAAGAACCAAGGGTGGAATCATCCTGACCGGTTCCGCCAAGGAAGCTCCGCAGGAAGCGGAAGTCATAGCCGTTGGCCCCGGAGAGATGAAGGATGGAGCGTTGGTGCCCATGGAGGTCAGGGTAGGCGATAAGGTCATTTACAGCAAGTATTCAGGCACGGATGTGAAACACAGACAGGAAGAATACATCCTGGTCAGTCAGAAAGATATATTGGCAGTCGTAACCGACGAGGAGGCTAAGTAAGCATGGCAAAAAAGATAATTTTTGGGGAAGAAGCCCGGCGGGCGCTGCAGAGCGGCGTGGACCAGCTGGCAAATACCGTTAAGGTTACCTTAGGACCCAAGGGCAGAAATGTCGTATTGGATAAGAAATTCGGATCACCGCTCATCACCAATGACGGTGTGACCATCGCCCGGGAGATCGAACTGGAAGATCCTTTTGAAAACATGGGCGCGCAGCTGGTTAAAGAAGTTGCGACCAAAACCAACGATGTTGCCGGAGACGGTACCACCACAGCGACTGTGCTGGCTCAGGCCATCATTCGCGAAGGACTCAAGAACGTTACTGCCGGAGCCAATCCTATGATGATCCGGAGTGGAATTCGCCAGGCGGTTGATGCTGCTGTGGGCGAAATCAAAAAGCATTCCATTGCCATTCGCGGCAAGGAAGATATCAGCCGGGTTGCGGCGATCTCCGCTTCCGATGAGGAAATCGGATCCATGATTGCCGACGCCATGGAGCGGGTCGGACACGAGGGTGTCATCACCGTGGAAGAGTCCAAATCCATGATCACCGAACTGGAAGTTGTGGAAGGCATGCAGTTTGACCGGGGATATGTTTCCTCCTACATGGCAACTAATCCGGAAACGATGGAAACCTACCTGGACAATCCCTATATTCTGATCACGGACAAGAAGCTCACCAACATTCAGGATATCCTGCCTGTTCTGGAGCAGATCGTTCAGCAGGGCAGAAAGCTTCTCATCATCGCTGATGATGTGGAAGGTGAAGCCGTCACCAATTTGGTGCTGAACAAGCTCAGAGGCACCTTTATCAGTGCTGCTGTCAAGGCACCGGGCTTTGGAGATCGCAGAAAGGAAATGCTTCAGGATATCGCCATTCTGACCGGCGGACAGGTCATTACCGAAGAACTCGGCAGAAGCCTGAGCGAAGCAACTCTTGATATGCTGGGATCCGCTGAATCCGTCCGGATCAACAAGGAATCCACCACCATTGTCAATGGCCGCGGAGACCATGAAGAGATTAAGGCCCGCGTAGCTCAAATCAAGGCTCAGCATGATGAATCCACTTCTGACTTTGATCGGGAAAAGTTCCAGGAACGTCTGGCGAAACTGGCCGGCGGAGTTGCCGTCATCAAGGTGGGCGCCCCGACTGAGACTGAACTGAAAGAAAAGAAACTTAGACTGGAAGATGCCCTGGCTGCCACAAAGGCTGCCGTGGAAGAAGGCATTGTTGCCGGAGGCGGTACCGCCTATGTCAACACAATCCCTGTGATCGGAGAGCTTAAAGCCGATGACGCGGATGTCCAGATCGGTATCAACATTATTAAGAAAGCACTGGAGGAACCACTCCGCCAGATCGCAGCCAACTCCGGACTGGAAGCTTCCGTGGTTCTGGATAAAGTGATGCATTCCGAGCCTGGCTTCGGCTTCAATGTCTCAACGGAAGAATACTGTGACATGATTGCGACAGGGATCGTGGACCCGACCAAGGTGACCCGCTCCGCGCTTCAGAACGCAGCCTCCGTGGCCGCGACCTTCCTGACAACGGAAAGTGCCGTTGCGGACATCAAGGAACCGACTCCGGCTATGCCTCCCATGCCCGGTGGAATGGAAGGCATGTACTAAACGATAATCAGCAGAAAAACCTCCCCCTGCCGGGGAGGTTTTTTGCAACCCCTGGGGGACACGAACGGAAAAATCACTGTTGCGGAACAATTCGGACAGGTTTGGAATGTCAGGACAGCTTTCCAGCCGAATTGTTTATTCAAGGAATGTTTTAAGAATGTTCTCCAAACATTGCAATGATTTCTACAAGTTGTTCACTCAATGACGGTAGTATGAAAGTAGACGGATGAAACGGGAACTTATATGCAAAGGAGCGATTTGATATGTCTAAAAACAAATATAAGAATAATGACTTGCTGAATAAGAAAATCAAGAAGCCGTTGGGGGAAGAACTCGAGGATCTCGCCGATGTGCCGCCGACCCTTGAATCGCCCATTGATGAGGAACCGGTAACGGATGAGGTGGTCCCGCCGCTGCTGGAACAGTCTCATGACGCGGAAGTTTATGCCCGGCCGGATCTGTGGGATAATGCCCAGGCTAAGCTTCGCCCGACGGCGGAACTGCAGGATGAAAGCTACGATGACGAAGGGGGAATCGGAGAATTCAGGGAACAGCTGACGACAGAAGGAATCAGCGATGAGCAGATGGAGGAGGCGACGGAACCGCCACTGGATTCCAACTATGTCGGAGCTCCCCCGTCCCGGACCGGATTCCCCTGGTGGTGGATTCTGCTGCCGCTGCTGATCATCGGCTTGCTGTACGGACTGACCCGAAAGCCTACCGAATCCCAGACACCGCCGACTTCGACCACGTCCCAGGGACCGGTAATGATCTTGAAAGATCGCCAGGCCCGGCTCAATCTGGAGAACTTCCGGATGACAGAAATCCGGCCGGACTCACAGCGAGTGCCCCTTGCCTGAGGAGCTGCTCTGATCTTTTCGAGTCAGGGTGCATTGTAGGGAAGGATCAGTCAGAGAACCATGTTTGATTCTTTTGCTTAAAAAACCACTCCTTGCTCATAATACCCTTGACCCGGGTACATTGAACAAGGAGTATTTTCATGATCAAACGAACATTGAAACGAAAACGCAAAGGCTTCTCACTGGTGGAACTGGTGGTAGTCATGGCCATTATTGGAATTCTTCTGCTGGTTATGGCGCCCAGCTACAAGGGCTTCATTGACCAGGCCAAAACAATTGCCGTGAAGACGGATGCCAAGACCCTGCAGAGCATGATCAGCCTGGTAGAAGTGGGAACGAAGATTGACTCGAGCCAGAAAGTCAGTGCCCTGTCGGCGCTGGTGGGGGAAGGAGCGGAGTTGAAGGAGCTGAAAGCATTCATCGATGGATTGCAGGATACGTCCATCAAGCTGAAGGAGATTAAAATCTCTGAAATTCCACAGGTAGTCAGCACGGGTGTTATCCCGGCAGCTTCTCCCTGATGTTTTATCTGCTGCTTGGTATTTCTGCCTGGACTGACCTGAAACAAGGGGTTGTATACGACTGGTGCAGTTTGCTGCTGTTTGGCTGGACCCTGATCACGGGAATCAGCCATCTGCTTTCCCCCTGGTTTTGGGGAACGGCAGTCTGCCTCCTCCTCCTGATCTGGCAGGATCAGGAGGAGCGCTGCATGGGACGGGGTGATTATCTGATTCTGCTGTCGGTCAGCCTGCACTGCCGGGAGGCATTACCCCTCGTTTTGCTTTCCGGATCATTGCTGGCATTGCTGGCAGCCCTGCAGTTTAAAGTGCGGGAAGTGCCTTTTGTACCATTTCTTTTTCTAGGCAGTCTCGTACCTCTGATTGGAAGTTAATCACAAACCATTGAGCCGAAGAGTGATCTGATCACTCCTCGGCTCTTATATCGTTTCGATTCCAGTGTTCGCTCGGCAAGCTCTGAAGCTGTTCCGGGGCGTCATCTGAACTTTGATCGGCAGGGTGATCAATCATTGCTGATTGTTTGCTCAAATTCAAGGTTTAGCCGTAAGAGCGCGGCGTTCCTGTGGATTACACCTGAGTCGCACTCACTTTGAATCGATCCATTTTCAAGCTCATCGATTTCGGGTAAGATGAGAGGGACGCTGATCAGCCTGTTTCTGCTCCAGTTGAACATGAGTCTGTCGCTCTCGGGAGAGATTGAGTCGGACTGGCCGCCGCTGGGTCAGCAAGTCTGGCATACCTTGTATTATGAATGGAGTGAACCTATGATAGAACCTGCTTCTTTTTCATATCAATTGCTGGCATTTTATGATGAGCACGCCCGCGCGCTGCCGTTTCGAATCCGACCGCATCCATATTACACCTGGATTTCGGAAATCATGCTGCAGCAAACCCGGATGGAAACGGTGCTGCCCTATTTCGAGCGTTTTATTCAGGCGATTCCAGATGTTCCGGCTCTGGCAAGCGTGTCGGAAGAGCAGCTGCTGAAGCTGTGGGAGGGACTGGGATACTATTCGCGGGCCAGAAACCTGCAGCAGGCTGCCCGTAGGATGATGTCAGATCATGGCGGGGAACTGCCGGATACCGTGGAGGAACTGCTGAAATTGCCTGGGATTGGCCCCTATACAGCCGGCGCCATCGCGAGCATTGCATTTCATCGGGTGGTTCCGGCCGTGGATGGGAACGTCATCCGGGTCTTCAGCCGTCTCATGGCTTACGGCGGTCCGGTGATGTCGGCTCCGGGGAAACGCTATATCACTGAGGCGGTTCAGTCCGTCATGTCGAAGGAGCGGCCCGGGGATTTCAATCAGGCCGTCATGGAGCTGGGGGCAACGATATGCCTGCCCAACGGCGCGCCGCTGTGTCAGGCATGTCCGGTAAGGGAGCACTGCCTGGCCTTTAGTGAGGGGAATCCTCTGGCCTATCCGGTTCTTCCGGCAAAAAAAGAACGCCGCATCGAACAGCACACAGTATTTTTGATCCTTCAGGGAAATCGATTTGCCATTGAGCGGCGGCCTCGCCGCGGCCTGCTGGCCGGCCTGCATCAGTTTCCAATGCGCCCCGGCGACTTGACGAGAGCAGAGGTGAGTGATCTGCTGGCGGATCTCGGTTTTACGGAGGCACGCATTGAAGACGGACCCGGCGCGCGTCACATCTTCAGTCATGTGGAATGG
Source organism: Clostridiaceae bacterium HFYG-1003 (assembly GCA_024579835.1). Classification (NCBI taxonomy): domain Bacteria; kingdom Bacillati; phylum Bacillota; class Clostridia; order Eubacteriales; family Clostridiaceae; species Clostridiaceae bacterium HFYG-1003. The sequence continues at coordinate 2,199,451 of CP102060.1, read as the reverse complement.
CAGATGTCTTCCTATATTATCCGGGTGAGTACGGACCGAATCGCTGAATCCGGCTTTGAATGGGAGGATCAAACCGCCTTGTCTGACCTGACCCTCCCCACAGCTTTTGCCGTCTTTCGCCGGGAGATGGAAAAACTCATGGGAGAGGCCTGATCTGGCCCTTGAGGATTAGACAACATGTAAACAAATACATCAGATTTTTTGAAGGATATCATGCTTTGAGTGATCAGAATTGAAATTTTAATTTCAAGAAAGCCTTTTTCATTGACACTGCAAACTCATAAAAATATAATGGTAGCAATATCTTGATAAGTCTCATATATGCTCTGAATCTGGCAGGGCGTTTCTACCTAAAACCGTAATTTTAGTCTATGAGGCTGGTGTATTCATCATGCTTCATGGCGGATTCCCGGCTTCGTTGGACAACCCATCGCGCCGGGATTCTTTTAAATTTATCTGTATTCATGAGGAGGATTGAACGTGGGAAAAATCATCAAAAAAGGCTACACATTCGACGATGTACTGCTGGTTCCTAACAAATCTGAGGTGTTGCCCAAGGAAGTTGATCTGTCGACTTACCTCACAAAGAAAATCAGGCTGAATATCCCTCTGGTGTCCGCCAGCATGGATACAGTCACCGAGTCCAGCATGGCCATTGCCATGGCCAGGGAAGGCGGCATTGGAATGATTCACAAGAACATGTCCATCGAACGTCAGGCGGAAGAAGTGGATAAGGTCAAGCGGCAGGAAAATGGAGTGATCACCAATCCGTTCTCCCTTTCTCCCGATAATACCCTGCAGGAAGCCAATCAGCTCATGGCAAAATATCGCATCTCCGGCGTTCCGGTTACGGTGGACGGCAAGCTGGTGGGAATCATTACCAACCGGGATCTCGTGTTTGAGACCGATTTTGAACAGCCGATCAGAAATCTGATGACATCCGAAAAACTCATCACCGGCAAGGTTGGTACCACGCTGGAGGAAGCCAAGCAGATTCTCAAGAAGAACAAGATCGAAAAACTTCCGCTGGTGGATGATGAGAACAACCTGATGGGACTCATCACCATCAAGGACATCGAGAAAATCCGTCTGTTCCCCAATGCGGCCAAGGACGCGGCAGGAAGGCTCCTGTGCGGCGCAGCCGTAGGCATTACCACCGACATGATGGAACGGGTGGACGCTCTCGTTAAATCCCACGTAGATGTTATCACCGTCGATACCGCTCACGGACATTCCCGCGGCGTCATGGACGCGGTCCGCCGCATTAAGACGGAGTATCCCGAACTCCAGGTCATCGCCGGCAATATCGCGACGGCCGAGGCCGCCAAAGACCTGATTGAAGCAGGGGTTGACGCAGTCAAGGTCGGAATCGGCCCGGGCGCGATCTGCACGACGCGAGTCGTCGCCGGTGTCGGGGTCCCGCAGCTGACGGCTGTGATGGACTGCTCGGAGGTCGCCCGTAAGTACGGCGTTCCGGTCATTGCCGATGGCGGCATTAAATTTTCCGGAGATATCGTCAAAGCACTGGCAGCCGGCGCTTCCAGCGTAATGATGGGATCCATGCTGGCAGGCTGTGAAGAGGCTCCGGGGGAATCCATCATCTTCCAGGGACGCAACTTCAAGGTCTATCGGGGCATGGGATCACTGGGCGCCATGAATGCCGGATCTTCTGACCGCTACTTCCAGAAGGATGCCAAAAAATTCGTGCCGGAGGGTGTCGAAGGCCGCGTTGCCTATAAGGGTTACCTGGCAGACAGCGTATTCCAGATGACCGGCGGAATTCGTTCCGGCATGGGCTATCTGGGAGCTCCTACCATCGAACAGCTCTACCAGACCGCAACTTTTGTCATTCAGACCTCAGCGGGCTTGAAAGAAAGTCATCCGCATGATATCAATATAACGAATGAAGCACCGAACTATTCCCAGGGAGGCATGTAATGGAAAACAACCAGATGGTCCTCATCATTGACTTTGGAGGACAGTATAATCAGCTCATCGCCCGTCGGGTCCGGGAAGCCGGGATCTATTGCGAGATCCTGCCGTATACCGTTACCCTTGAAGACATTAAAGCAAAGAATCCATCCGCCATCATTTTTACGGGCGGTCCGAACTCTGTCACCGATCCCGGTGCACCAACCGTGGAAGACGGCATTTTTGAACTGGGGCTTCCAATCCTGGGCATATGCTACGGCATGCAGCTCATGGCGGTCAAGCTGGGCGGATCCGTCAGAGCAGGGGAAAAGCGTGAGTACGGCAAAACCATGGTCACACTGAACCCCCAGGCACAATTGACCCGCGAGCTGCCTGAGGACTCCCAGTGCTGGATGAGCCACACCTATTATGTTGACCGGATGCCGGAAGGCTTCCAGGTTACGGCCAAGTCTGGGGACTGTCCTCATGCTGCCATGGAAGATCCCGCAAGAAAACTCTATGCTACTCAGTTCCACCCGGAAGTGAATCATACGCTGTTTGGCCGGGAACTGCTGGACAATTTCCTGTTTGACATTGCCGGTCTGGAAAAAACCTGGACCATGGCATCCTTTGCCGAGGACAAGATCAAAGAGATTAAAGAACTGGTCGGAGATCGCAAGGTGCTGTGCGCCCTGTCCGGCGGAGTCGATTCCTCCGTTGCCGCTGTCATGGTGCACAAAGCCATCGGCAAGCAGCTGACCTGTATTTTTGTCGATCACGGCCTGCTCCGCAAGGATGAAGGCGATCAGGTTGAGACCATTTTCGGAAAAACCTTCGACATGAACCTGATCCGGGTCAATGCCCAAGATCGCTTCCTGAATAAGCTCGCGGGTGTAGGCGATCCTGAGAAAAAACGCAAGATCATCGGCGAGGAGTTTATCCGCGTATTTGAAGAAGAGTCCAACAAAATCGGAGAAGTTGATTTCCTGGTTCAGGGTACGATCTATCCGGATGTTGTGGAGTCGGGAACCGCTACCTCCGCCACCATCAAGAGCCATCACAATGTTGGCGGACTTCCGGAAGACATGAAGCTGGAACTGATTGAGCCCCTGCGCGAACTCTTTAAGGATGAAGTGCGCAGAGTCGGCGAAGAGCTTGGCATTCCCAAAGCACTGGTACGCCGTCAGCCATTCCCCGGACCGGGTCTTGCCATCCGGGTGCTGGGTGAGGTCACCAGAGAGAAGCTGGAACTGGTCAGAGAAGCTGACTTCATCTTCCGGGATGAAATCTCCAAAGCCAACCTCGAGTCGGAAATCTGGCAGTACTTTGCCTGCCTGCCCAATATTCAGTCCGTCGGCGTTATGGGTGATGAGCGAACCTATTCGCACACCGTTGCTCTTCGCGCCGTAACCTCCATTGACGGCATGACCGCAGACTGGGCCAGAATTCCGTATGATGTCTTGGATAAAGTGTCACGCCGCATCGTCAACGAAGTGCCCAACGTCAACCGGATTGTCTATGACATCACCTCAAAGCCACCCTCGACCATCGAGTGGGAGTAAAAAATAGAAACGCTGTAAAACCGCATGGTTACTTGGTTTTTAGCGTATCAAAACGGCGAATGATACCACTTTGATCCTATCGTTATTACTCCAACAAAAATAATTGAACAGAGGAATCCCCTCTCATTTGAACGCTAAAGTTCATTCGAGAGGGGATTTTTGTTCTGACTAGATAATTATTTTTCTTGATATTGCATGGCAAGTTTGAGTAAATGCCCTGTTTTCCTGGTTTTAAAGTAATTAATGATTGCAAAACCAGTTCCCTTGTCGATAAAAATAAGTGGAACCGCAAGAAAGATTGTATCAGAATAGTTTTTAATCTGCACCATAGTACCTAAACCATTAATCTTAATAAATTCAACCGAATTTATGTTATCTAAGGCAATCTTTATGTTATTTGATTCTATGTACATGCATTGGGTATCTTCAGTTAAAAGGCCCTTTACAACAATTGTTTCTACTCCGATTTTTTCACCAATATGATAAATGATTTGCATTACTTCACCCCTATATTGATTAATCCATTACTTAGAAATATATTGGAATATGATTGTGCTTCACTTTCTCCACGGTTTTCTTGGAACGGCATAACCACAGATATCAGCTGTTCATCCAGAATTCGATTATCTGGCGATAAAAGATTCGCTGCGGAAAAAAACCTTCAAGCCTTCGAAAATCAGTCATTCACGGCTCAGCTCTATACAAATCACTTTACATGATGGCAACTCAGAAGACCATCCTTATAAAATAATCAAGCCGTTCATTAACCGATTGTCGGTCAGGGACCGGGGAGCGAGTGTTGGATTCTTAAATGGTTATCGGTATGTATCTCGGTTGTCGCGAAAAAGCAGCATAAGAGCATCGGAACTGTTTAAGAATCCTGTAATCACCAATCGTATGATTACAGGATTTCTTGTGCTCTCATCAAAAAGCTGGACAGTCTGTTCGTGCCTAGGGTTAGGTGGACAACCATGCTGTGGTTTTTTGAATTTCGCTCGCTTAGCATAAAGCGATTCCTGAAATCTCAGAGGAAACGGCAAGCCTGAATCACTGATTTGGGAGTGACCGGTCAATCTGATAAGATCAGGGTGTATGGGGTGGCCGGCTCTTGGCGGAGCGCGAGCAGCTCTACAAATTCAAACAGGTTTCAGTGGATTATTCTTTATATTTTTGGAGGTTGAGATGGGAATATTAGATAAGCTTAATAACACGGTTACTCAGGGAGTGGGCGGAGCTTTTGGACAGGGACTTCTGGGTAACTTGAGTGAACAGACGCCGGAGACTTTGACCAAGGAGTTTGGCATGTACCTGATGGAAGGTGAGTCGATCCACATGGGGTTCAAGCTGATTCGTGATGTGGTGATATTCACGGACCGTCGAATCATTGATATTGATAAGCAGGGAGCTACCGGAAAAAAGACCCGAATCGACACCATCTATCTGTCTTCGATCATTAACGTATCCTGTGAGACTGCAGGATTCGGATTGGATGATTCAGAAATCAACGTTCATTACATCACTTCACCTTACTTCAAGGCAACAGCCGGCGTATCCATTTCGGAGCGGACATTCGAATTTCCCAAGAAATACAACATGCAGCCTTTGTACACTTATCTGGCAGGAATTGCCTACAGCAATTTCCAAACCATTAATAAGTAAGAAGCAAGCGGTAAGCATTAAGCATTTAGCATTAAGCATTAAGCAGTGAACGGTGAATATTGAACATTGGGTCTTAGGTCCTGGCAATGGAATACGGATCAACGAAAGCCCCTGATAACTCAGGGGCTTTAAAAATAGAAAAATGGAACACTTTGTTATTTCATAACATTGATTCAGGCTTTCATGTTGCTGGTGATGTTTGATGAGGTGATTGAAGTTTAATCAGCCTCTGCGGCATCGAAGCTTCAAAAAGGATTCCGGCTATCGGGAAGGATTTAGATGACCACAAACGCTTCTTTCTGGCCATCGTTGAAAGGAGCTTTGGCCAGCAGATCTCGGATCGCCTGTATGGCTGAGATTTCAAGGTTATGTCGGTCAGTTCCGTATTTTTTTGGCACGCCCTGCTGCGTGACGAAGGCTGCCTGATAGATTCTGTCCGGGTCAAAGGGCTCGCCTTCAAGAAACAGTTCCTGGATCCGCTGACCTTTTGGATTCTCCAGTTTGATGTAGGCTTTGAGTCCAAGGGCGCGCTTGAGATAACCGCCCATTTGATCAAAGGAATTTCTGGCATAGGTATGCTCCAGGTTTTCCTCCAGCATATCCCGGATCTCCAGTCCGGTCATTGATACGGCAGACACCGGCGGATCGACCGGAATGATGCGGTACAGATCCTCCATGGTGACGGGTCCCGGCGGAACCGGGACGCCATAGCGCCAACCGTTGGAAAAAGCCAGTCGGGTTCCGGCAGCCTGTGCGATGGCCATGAGGAGGAGATTGTCCATGGGGCTTTCCAGACCAGTGTTGCGATGCAGCATTACCCGGGTTTCTCCGACGACCTCCTGGGCCAGGTGCCGATATGGCTTGCGCTGATCGGCAATGAGATCTTTGATCAACGGGTCTTCAGGGACAGATTCATCCAGTGAAATCAGCTCGTGGTCCAGGCCGACAATGGCTTTTTCTTCAATGGTCAGTTCCAGCCTGCCCACGAAAGAACCATGGGAGCCCGACTGAATGATCCAGGCGTCATTGACCTTTACCGGGTCCTGGATGCGGTTGTGGGTGTGACCGGAGAGGCACAGATCGATTCCCGAAACCTGGCGCAGCACCTCAAGATCCTGAGGATAGCCCAGATGAGACAGGAGCAGGATCAGATCCGCTCCCTGACTTTTGAGCGCCTTGATATAACCGGGCAGCTCATCGATCCCCGTTGTGGTGTAGAGACCTTCGCTGAATTTGGGAGGCATGGTTTTATCGATGATATTTGAGGCCAGTCCAATGATGCCAACCTTCAGGGTTCCTGTCTGACGGATGATCCAGGGTTTCGCAAAGAGCTCATCGGACGCTTTGTAGAAGACATTGCCAGCCAGAATGGGATAGGGTAGGTGTCTTCCGATCTCCAGGAGCCGGTCGGGCCCATAGGCGATGTCCCAGTGGAACGTCATGGCATCAAGGCCGAGCCGTCGAAGGATCGGTATCATGACTTCACCTTCCGTCGTCACTGCTTCATATGTCCCGTGGAGGGTGTCTCCGTTGTCAAAAAACAGCGTTTCGTGGCCGGCTTCTTCCCGAATGCGACGAACCAGACCGCTGATGCGGGCAAAGCCGCCGACTTTCTTCAGAGAAAGTCCGTCGGAACCATAGAAAACTTCCTGATGAGATTCCAGATAACTGTGGGTATCATTGATTTGAAGTATAGTCAGTTGATCCATTGCTTGAACACTCCTTGTTCTTTGCCAGATCGGGGTTCGATCCGGCAGGCGTTTTCTTCATGATAATCGGTTTTTGTTCTCCGGTGTTCCGCATCGGATCATGTTAAGAAAACCTTGAAAATTAGTCATAATTCAACCCAGTCTGTTCAAAAAGCAAAGCTGGACGAATACCGGGTGATCAGAAGGAGTCCGATACTCATAACGAAAGCATGAATTCAAGATAAAATATTGGTGTCCAAAGAGATATGTTTCTCCCTCTCTGCTAGTATGAAGGTGATAAATCAACGGGCGATGGGGGACCTGGATCCATCATCGCAGTCAGCAACATCTGCTTTTAGGACTCCGGTTACCCTGAGTCAGCAGAGGGCAGATCTGATCAGGCGCGGAGGTGACCTGTCATGAAACAAAAAACGATCATCGGGGTGGTGGTACTTGCCGCCATTGTGATTTTGGCACTACTCTGGAATACTCTGAGACCATTCGGCCCGGTGTCTCCGGATACTACTCCCTCAGGAACCCAGCCAACGACAGCTGCCGGCAGCCTGCCGATCCCGACAGTCCTGGAGGATCTGGATCCTTCTTCGGATACGGCCAGATACTCTTTAACGGCACAGCCCGGCAGGATGGTGTTTCTTGCCGGAAAAACCACACCGACCATGGGCTATAACGGATCCTATCTGGGGCCGGTTCTGAAAGTGCGGCGCGGAGAAACAATTCGCATCGATTTTCGCAATGAACTTGCGGAAGCTACTTCGGTCCACTGGCATGGCCTGGAGATCCCAGGGACAGTGGACGGGGGACCGCATCAGCCCATCGCCGCCGGCGGCACCTGGGAGCCGGTCTTTACCATCGATCAACCCGCGTCCACCTTGTGGTTTCACCCCCATGTCATGGGTACCACCGCGACACAGGTCTACGCTGGTCTGGCCGGATTGATTCTGGTGGAGGATGACAATTCCCGGAGTTTGGGTCTGCCGGATGACTACGGGGTTAATGACATCCCGCTCATCGTTCAGGATCGCAGCTTCAACACAAACGGCGCATTCCGCTATGAAGATAATATGATGGATGGCGCCATCGGAGATTATCTGATGGTCAACGGCGCCTTAAATCCCTATCTGGAGGTCCAGCCAATTCGGATGCGGTTTCGCCTGGTTAATGGCGCCAATGCCAGCAATTACCGGTTCAATCTGGCAGATGGCAGGTCCTTTGTTCAGATCGCATCGGATGGAGGTCTTCTGGAAGCACCTGTAGAAATGAAAGAGCTCTTCCTTTCACCTGGTGAACGGGCTGAGATCATCATCGATTTTTCCGGGTATCAGAGTGGTCAGTCTGTGGATTTCAGGACCGGTCGGGATGGATTCATGACTTTCCGCATCAAGGGCGAGGCAACAGATTCCACTCGGATTCCCGAAATCTTGTCTTCCATCGAACCTCTGAATGAAGCTGATGTCACAGCCACCAAGACTATTCGTCTGGATGGGATGGGGCATATGGTCAGCCTCAATGGCCGTCAGTTCGATATGGACCGGATTGACGACGATGTCAAGCTTGGTGACACGGAGATCTGGGAGATCACCGCCAGCCGGCAGATGATGATGGGTTCCTCCGGACATCCGTTTCATATCCATGGCACCCAGTTCCAGATTCTGTCCAGAAACGGACGGACACCGCCTGCCAATGAGCGTGGCTGGAAAGATACGGTATTTGTGGGGACCGGAGAGACCGTCCGACTCATTGTCCGTTTCCGCTTTGCCGGGCTCTACATGTACCATTGTCACATCCTGGAGCACGAGGAGGCGGGGATGATGGGGCAGCTGGAAGTTCATCCGTAAACCCGTCAGATGGGACAGCAGAGCATCCGTGCTGCAGAAAAATTCAGCCAGCAAAAAATGAGCTGTCCAAGATCGATTCGGATCTTTGGCAGCTCATTTATTTGTGGCAGCTCATTAAATATTTGTCAGCTTATTTAATCTTGGGAAGTACATTTGGATAGCGTACAAGGTTCAAGAAGGCGGCGGAGCCACCTATATCGGCAAGGGAGGCAGGTATTTTGAAAAGATCTCGACATATCGGGACCCAAAGGTGATGGATGTGATGCGGGAAAAGGGGATCATTGTCAATTCGCGGTACCAGTTTCCGTCGGCGTCAAATTCTCGGAACAGCACCGACTTTTTATGGACTTCATGGATTCGTCCGATGTGAAATTCAAAGTCTGATTCATTCTTCGAATCATGAGTAATGATGATGTTCTTTCCTTGTTTAGCAAGAGAAGTTAGTGCGGACTGCCAATCGGTGATGGCGATTCTGGGAGGCTGCAGGCAGTCAAGAAGTCCTTCGTTCCGGGCGATCGTCAGACATAGGTCATCTTTGATCTCAACCCGGCGGACATCCTTAAAACGGCGGATACTCCAGCCATCCAGAAGGAAATCGTCTTCCTCGGCACTGAGGAACAGCCGCTTGCTCAGCAGTAGTGGAAAAAAATATCGGTAGTAATCTTCATAGAGCATAAATACACGACAGATCCTCGGCGGATCGACTGACTTTCGTATCCGATTCTTGATTTTTCTTTTTTTCATGGGGATCCTTCCTTGTCAATGAAGACTGGCATCAGGTGTTTTTCATTGTCTTTGGGTCAATTATAATACATATAATCAATCGGAGCCCAGAAAATATATGATTACAGGATTACTAAATCCCTCCAGAAAGGGTATCATGAAGCAATAAGCTGATTAAGGGCAAGCCCCGTGGCGATAGCTGCAGAGCATCGATCAGTCTTTCTGAGTCGGCCGGCAAAGGACGGTCAGCATGAGTCAAGCGTCTGCTTGATTACATTGCAAGGAAGATGCCATTTCGAGCAGTCCCATTCAATAAGTATGGCAATGCATGTCAGAGTCCACCGGGAAAACGGAGCTGGGAACGAAAAAGATATGGATACGAGGGGGATTTTGATGTTGAAAGATCCAATCAACAGGGAATATTTTTACAGCTGCTATAAGATTCAAAAATTTCGACTGCTCTTTGGGTTGTTGTGTTTCTTATTAATGGCTGGTTTTTTTATTTTTCACTCGGAACGATGGATGGTTATAATCGTCTTGGGCCTGGAGGTAACTGGACTTGTTGTACTGATGCAGGGAATGAATTATTACCGGGAGTTTTTTAAATCATATCGCATCTTGAAGAATCATTTTCCGCCGGGTTTTGATGTGTATGATTTAAAGAAGAATGCTGATTTACGACTGCCTGGAATTGAATCCTATGTATACGCTGATCATCTGTTCATGCTCAATAAAAACTGGTTTTATGTCGTCGATCTCAGAGAAACTGCCTGGTTGTTTGTAGATGAAATGTGGTCTCGTTCGTCAGCATTCAACTGTCTCTTCGTAAATACGGTGGACAGGAACAGGGCGCTTTGGATTATCCCGCACCTGTCCAACAAGGAAACCAGGGATGTGGAGAAACTCAAGCCGAATGTCATTTATCTGTTCGCGTATCTGACGGTCCGTTACCCTCACATTGATTTTGGGTACTCGTGGGAGAAAGATCAGGAGTTCCTCAAGGACCACAAAATTAGGCGGATGTTTGAGCGATGGGAGAAGCATGACCAATCCATTCTCTGGTCGGATTTGAGCCGGGAGGTCCAGGATTTCAGATCCATTCTTCTGGAATGATCTTTGCGGGCTTAGCCTACAGGAAGTAAATAGGATGAAACCCTGATCGTCGTTCGAAAGAACGATAATCAGGGTTTCATCCTGCCTGGTTATTTCAGGTGCTTCCTCGAAGGATCACATCCCCAGCACCAGGCGGTCATCCAGGGCATCGCCCTTGGTTTTGAACATGCGGATGACATCTTCGGCGGTCAGTGAGGCTTTTTCCTGACCCCGGATGTCTTCGACTATGGTACCTTCATGCATCATGATGAGACGGTTGCCATATTTCAGGGCGTGCTGCATATTGTGCGTTACCATGAGGCTGGTGAGCTTTTCTTCCCGAATAAGATCATCCGTGACTTTCATGATGAGCTCTGACGTTTTGGGATCCAACGCCGCAGTGTGCTCATCCAGGAGCAGCAGTTTCGGGCGCTTCATGATCGCCATGTACAGCGCTACAGCCTGGCGCTGGCCGCCTGAGAGCAAGCCGATCCGTGTATTCAGCTTGTCCTCCAGTCCCAGTCCAAGGCTCTTCAGATGGTCCCGGTAATCCTGGACGCGTTTCAGATCGATGGCCCGCTTCAGGCTGAAGCTGGATCCTTTGGCGTCGGCCAGGGAAAGGTTCTCCAGCAATGTCATATTCGGTGAGACGGACAGCCGAGGATCCTGATGGACTCGGCCGATGAAAGGGGCTCGCTGATGCGCCTTAAGTCCGGTGATGTCCCGGCCCTCGAGGAGAATCTCGCCCTCATCGGGCAGGTATGCTCCGGAGATTAAGTTGAGCAGGGTTGATTTGCCGGCGCCGTTGGAGCCCAGCAGAGTGATGAAATCCCCCTGTCGGACGGTCAGGTTCAGGCTTCGGATGACTTTATTCTCCAGGGGTGTCTGGGGATTAAACGTGAGTGACAGCTCTCTGAGGTTGAGCACTCTCATCAACTCCTTTCACCCGTGAGGCTTTTTTTGCGCGATGCCGGAACTGGAAGGACCCATAGGAGGATCCCATGGCGATGATGACTGCTACGGCTGTAGCCAGCTTAAAGTCGTTGGGATCAAGGCCGAAACGAAGTACGACAACCAGGATGGCTTTATACAGGATAGCTCCGATAATGGCAATGGTGCTCATGGCCAGATCCAGGCGCTTTAGCAGCGCGGTGCCGATGATGACTGCGGCCAGGGCAGTGACAGCACTTCCGGTTCCCATGCCGACATCGGCGAAGCCCTGGTACTGGGCTGTCAGGGCACCGGACAGGCCAACCAGAAAGTTAGCCAGGGCCAGTCCCAGAATTTTGATGGCATGGCTATCAGCGGCCAGGGATGTCAGGATCTCTTCATTGTCACCTACGGCTCGCAGGAAAAAACCGGTGCGGGTCTTGAAAAATACTTCAAAGCCCAGCCGGATCACGAGGACCACGCTGCATAGGAGCAGCAGCGGAGTCAGATTCGTACCAGCCACCTTCAGCTCGGGCAGATCAAAGACACTGGCCGAATTGAAGAGCGGAATATTGGATTTTCCCATGATGCGAAGATTCACTGAGTAGAGGCCGAACATCACGAGGATTCCCGCCATCAGACCGTTGATTTTCAGTTTGGTATGGATCAGACCGGTGATGGAGCCGCCCAGGGCTCCGGCCGCTGCGGCGATCAAAGTGGCAATCCACGGATTTACTCCGTTCATCAGTAGCAGGCCGGCCACGGCTCCACCCAGAGGATACGTTCCATCCATAGATAGGTCCGCGAAGTTCATGATCTTATAGGTGATGTAGATGCCCATGACCGAGATGGCGAAGAGCAGTCCCTGTTCCAGGATACTGATGAGGATGTTCATGATTGGGCACCCTCCCTTGCCGGGGCATAAGCCGGCAACACCAGTCCCGGTGACGTGGCTGTACTCTTAGTGATGAGCCGCTGGAGTTCGCTATTGTTGTTGCAGGTGCCCGCGAAGTACTCTCCGGTGAGGTGCTGCATGATTATGTTCCTTATTTTTACCATACTACCGTCCTCCTGTTCTTCCTGTCCATCATGTTCCGGATATGGACACCGGTTTTCTTGAGACCGGGACAGTCGACTCGACGGTTGCCCCGGCTTCTTCAGAAGGCAGGAATCCAGCCGGATTCCTGCCAAAGTTTCTTTGATGGATATTAGGGTTAGTCTGCCTCCAGGTGCTGAGCTGGATGACCGAGCGACCTATTTTAAATCTGTCACTTTCTTTGCGTTCTCCAGGATCTCCTGGGGGAAGGTGACGCCAAGGGTCGAAGCCGCTTCCTCGTTGATGACAATGAGCGGGTTCTTCATCGTAGAAATGGGCAGTTCCTGGGGTTTCTTGCCCTGAATGAGCTGGACTGCCATCGATCCGGTTTCCTTGCCCAGCTGGTAGTAATCCAGACCGGCGGAGATCAGCCCTCCGGCTTTGACACCGGCATCTTCTGCGCAGAAGACGGGCACTTTCTGATCATTGGCCATTTTTACAATGAGAGAATAGGCGGATGCCACCGTGTTGTCCGTGGGCGTGTAGAGCACATCGATTTCTTCCAGGGCGGTGGGCAGAACACTGCTCACGTCATTCAGGCTGGTGACGCCGACTTCCCGGATTGTCAGGCCCTTGCCGGCAGCGGCTTCCTTGAGCAGCTTGACCTGAAGGATGGAGTTGGCCTCTGACGTGTTGTAAATAACGCCAATCGTCTTGGCCTGCGGGAGTACTTTGGCCAGAATGTCCAGCTGCGGACCGATGGGCACCCCATCGGAAGTCCCGGTGACATTTGTTTCAGATTTTTCAAAGGATTTGGCGATTCCGGCATCTACCGGATCGGTCACGGCTGTGATAATGACGGGGATTTCTTTTGTCGCGTTGTAGGATGCCTGCGCACTGGGCGTGGCGATCGCGAAGATCAGATCCTTCTTCGAATTGACAAAATCCTGGGAGATTGCCAGCGCCGTGGGCTGCTCGCCCTGAGCGTTCTTGTACTCTACTTTAATATTTTTTCCATCCTCATAACCGGCTTCCTTCAGCGCATCCAGAAATCCCTGTCTTGATGCGTCCAGAGCTGCATGGACCATAAACTGATTGATGCCAATACTGGTCACCTCTGATGTGCTCTTCTGGCACCCGACCATGCCTACCGTTGCAGCCACCAGTCCTGCTGCGAGGATCTTTTTTGCTACCATACTACCGTCCTCCTGAACTTTCGTTCGTTATTAAATTTTGATAATGACATGATTATACCCATTAATTTATTGGATTGCAAATTATATTTGGCGAAGTGTGACAGATTATTATATTAGACTGACATTTCCTGATCGGTATTTTTAAATGGATAATGAAGGAACAGGCGTTGGATTTATTGAATCGTCATTTATGTCGAGAATGTAAACAACTACAAGTTGATTCTCTTAAATCGCATAAAAATGCAGGAGCCTGGGGCTCCTGCACGCGTAGATAGTTCAGAAAAGATTAATGGTTCAGACTGGCAAAGGTGCGGTGACCGATGCCGATGGCAAACTCATTGAGATGGAGCAGTCCGATGCTGACGTAGATACAGACTGCGATATCGTTACCGAGTCGGATCAGACCGATTTTGCCGCCGACATTCAGATTGTTCGAGCGCTCGAGGATTTGGAACAGCGCGTCCCGGGTGGCTCCCATGACTGCCCCTTCCGAAGCGTAGTCCTGCTCAATCAGGCCGGCGCGACGCGACGCAACCAGTGCACTTTCCATGATCTTGGGCAGACTGTTGGCGATATTCCCGCCGATGTTCACCGCGGCTGCCCGACCGCCCATCTCTTCAATTCTGCGGATCATATCCTTTTCTTCTTCACGGGTCGTCAGAGAGAGCCGTACGGCCTCGCGGGGGATTTCCAGACTTGAAATCATGTTTCCACCTCGTTGTTGTTGATATAATTCCATATTACCATACCGGCAACCTCATCAATCTTCAAATATCCTCTGTTATGGGCAAATCATCAGTGGGTTGCAGTGATAATTTCATTGGATCGCAAGCCAGTGACTAAATGACAGGGATCAGAAACCAGGGAAAAACCGGTCCACTCTCCATGAACTGAAGATCCTTTGAACAATATTTTAATGAGATAATGGCCAAACCAAAGAATGATACCATGGGATTAGAACGATCATCAGACTCTGAATCTTCCGGGATTGAAAGGATCGATGAGATCGATTCAGAATTTGATCAAACAGGGGGGGCACCATGTCAACATTTGATGCCATCAAACACCAAATGATGGCTCATAAAGACAATCAGATATTTACCGGCAAAGGGATTGAGCCATTGTTTCAGGCCTCGGAGAACGCCCGCATTGCCATCGTGGGACAGGCCCCCGGACGAAAGGCAGAAGAATCCGGGATGGTCTGGAATGATTTCAGCGGAGACCGTCTGCGAGAGTGGATGGGGCTGTCTCGGGAAGTCTTCTATGAATCGGACCGGATTGCTCACATACCCATGGATTTTTACTATCCGGGAAAAGCGAAATCAGGAGACCTGCCTCCGCGCAAAGGATTTGCCGAAGCATGGCATCCGCAGCTTCTGGAAGCTATGCCCCATCTTGAAACCTTGATCCTCATCGGGAATTATGCGCAAAAATACTATCTGGGAAGCCGAAGGGAGAAAAACCTGACCGAAACGGTCAGGAGCTTTCAACAATATCTGCCGGATTATTTTCCGCTCGTTCATCCTTCCCCCTTAAACGTAGGTTGGTTGTTACGAAATCCGTGGTTTGACAGCGATGTTTTGCCTGTATTGAAGGAAGTGGTGTGGAGCGCTTTGAAGTAGGATGAGGTTCTTGCCTCTGCTGCAGAAACTCATCCTTGTTCATTCTTCAGGCCATGCAGCTGACCATGTTCAGGATCACACCCAACATCGTTCTGTCCGCGTCACCAGTCTCAAAAGAATCCATGTCTGAGGGGATTGATCAGATCAGCACCGTACTGCCGCGGATCTGCTTCATCAATGCCCAGCGCGGATTTCTTGTTAAGGGAACCTGGTTGGATCGGCAAAGGACAGGCAAAGCGAAGGTCCTGATGTTGCCTTGACGGGCATTTTGGGTTGGAAGGGTTCGAGCACCCAGCATCGGGGAACCGAAAAGCACAAGCTTGGGAAATTTCAACTCTCCAGGGAGCTCCAGGATGCACTGTTTTTATAGGATGAGGTAGTTTGGCGGAAGTTCACTGCCTTTGCCGGGCCTGCCTGGTTCGGTTCACAGGAAGATTTAGCAGTATTATTATTCATTTGTAACCGTATTACTATATGGCATTCTCATAATTTTATTAGAATAATTCGAATGAATGAGAGAATAAGGACGATTAAGAAGATGATACAATTAAATCGGGTCATTAATACTTGCCGAACTATGAAAGTGGTAGAGAGAGAATGTTCCCCTCAGCTAAAAATGTTAATATTATATCAAGAAATTTATTATTAGTATAAATTTTATCCAGAAAGTTAATGTATTAACGGGGGAGGACATATATGAAACTCGTTTCTTTTTACACACGAGGTGAAACCCATTTGGGCGTTAGACTGGAACAAGGGATTTTGGACATTAGTGATACACTGAAGTTATTTCCCGAAGAAGGCGTTCCAGGCCAGCTGAGTGAAATCCTTGTAGATGACCGGAAACCGTTGAAACAACTGGCTGATTATGTAGAGAGCATTGGCAGCAAAGGCGTATATGCAGAGGAAGCAGAGATCACTTACGCACCGTGCGTTCCCAAACCCAATAAAATAATTGGGATTGGCTTGAACTACTACAGTTACCTTGATGTCTGCGGTCTGCCAAAACCAGATTTCCCGAGAATCTTCAGCAAGTACTCGGAAACAGCGGCTCCTCATCGGGGAAACGTACTGATACCGGTCAATACCAGGAATCTGGACTATGAAGGGGAACTGGCAGTTATTATCGGAAAAACGGGACGAATGATTGCAGAAGAAGATGCGATGGACTATGTACTGGGTTACTGCAATACCAATGACCTCACCTGCCGGGACTTTCAGAACCTGACGCCATCCTGGCTGCCAGGGAAAACCTGCGATACGTTTGCTCCCATCGGACCTTGGATTGTAACCGCAGATGAGATTTCTGATCCGAATGCATTGAGTCTGAAAACCTGGGTGAACGGGGAATTACGGCAGAGTTCATCAACTGCCGACATGATTTTCAAAGTGCCTGAACTCATCAGTGGAGTATCCAAATTTTTCACGCTGCGACCAGGGGATATCTTTCTCACGGGTACTCCAGCTGGAGTGGTCTGCTGCCAGCCTGATCAAATAAAAGATCAGCTATGGCTGAAGGACGGGGATGTAGTTGAAGTCGAAATCGAGAAGCTGGGTTCGCTTGTTAACTATGTCAGGCTGGAAGAAAACGATCAGGAAGAAGTCTAGTTTATTCCACTATTGATGAGAAACCCATCGTATTCCAATTCTTCCTCCTGGAATATTGTTGTAGTAGCTAATTGGTTTATCGTAACTGCAATTAACTGCCATTATATAAGCGTGCAGAGAGAGTATCGCCGCAAAATTCCTTGAGGTTCTTCCTCGTTGAGGAGAGTGGCGCCTCACCTCTTGCGGCAGTTCATGAATGAGCAGATGTTGAGACCTATGGGCCTTCTCCGTTTGTCCAAGGAGGTTGTGAGCCGCCGGAGCGTGTGGGTTCACCCTGTAAATCTTGGTTAGAGAGGTGTTCTATGTACTATATGGGCATTGACATCGGCAAGAATAACCATGAAGTAGGTTTCATCAGGGAGGATGGTAGCCATATGGGCAAGTCTCTGTGCTTCACAAACACCCAGGAGGGCTTTGAGAAACTCATTCAGTTGATTAAGGATCGACTCCCGCAGGATGAAACCTTCTGCATCGGGATGGAAGCCACCGGCCATTACTGGCTGGCGCTTTTCTCATTCCTGCATGAACAAGGCAATATTCTGCACGTGATCTATCCGACAGCTTTCGAATCTTCCACATCCATCAACAGAAGTCTGATGCCAAATCATCCTTATGGACGGGATGCTAACGAGGCTATTCGGATGCGAAGTTAGTTTAGAGGACAACCTAAATAAGAACAGTACTTCGTAAGGCTCAGAGGAAGTAGAAGCGGATTTATACCGGTGAATGAATAATATATAAATGTTATAAGTTTGAGTTGAATGGTAATAAGAAAAAAACCTCAAACCCTTGGTAATCCAAGGGTTTGAGGTTTTTAACGGGGGATCTTATTCGGACTGGATGCTGCAATGGTTTTTATCGTGTGATCAAGACGAGATACTATTTTCTTCCCATTTATGGGAAAGAAAGTTTTAGAGAACCTGGTTTATTCCGGATTCCGATGTTTTCCGTAAGGAACCTAAGGTGTAATTAGCTTTTTTGTTTGAAAAAATTCTGCGATTTTCTCGAAGATTATGTCCATTTCCGGGAAAGAATACCTCTGGTCGATGGGAAGGGAAAGAATATTACTGAAGATGTATTCTGCCTGAAATGTCTGGTTTTTTGGTATTGAAGGCCCTGTCGGCCAGTACACGGTGGTCTTGATCTCATTTTCTCTCAGAAAAATCTTTAGCTCATCTCTGTATTTCGAGTAAATCGACAAGTGAGAAGGCGTTACTCCGGGAACCAGCTCGGGGAAGACCAGCTCGATATCCTTCAGTGTTTTTAGCTTCGAGGTCAGATAGCTGAAGTTTTCTCTTCTTTTTTTGACGACATTCGGAGTGTTGAAACCAGTGATGACCTGAATGGACTCCCGGTCGCTCTCCTGATTTTCAAAAATTTCTCTCAGAAGCAGTTCGCCGTTCCAGAACACCTGGTCGGTAGCATCCAAAGACTGATTTTCAGATGCCATCTGAAGAGCCTGCCGCCTCAGCAAAAGATGTTTTTCATGTTGCGGGATCGGATTCGCCGTGAACGGACCATTTTTTTTAATCGCAATTCCTCCCGAAGCTACTCCGATCCATTTTCTGAAACTGCCGGCGATGTAATCCGCGGAAGGCGAATATGGTTCGTCATTCAATAAAGTGTGAGTTATATCCTGCATAACACAGTGTCCGTTACGCTTCACTGTCTGCACATCACTTTCCGAATATGTGAGAAACCCGTAATATCCGGTGAAAAGAACGATGGGAGAAGACTTCAGCAGATCACGGTCAAAGATCGGTTTCAGCTTTCTATCTACATCATAAAAACTCAATTCAAAGCCTAGCTGCTCAAACGGAGCCAGGACAGTCTCGCAGGTATAGACGGGTACATAAGCTCTTTTTACTCCTCCCTTTACTAGGTTATCCCGCAGACACTGGCTGATGGCGCAGCGCCCGGACATCAAAAACCGGATGTCACCGTCCTTTTTCAACTGATCCACCAACATGTTATCCTGAAAAACTTTATTTTCTACTTTAAAAATTCCACCAACCATCCGAAAAATCTCCTCTTCCGCACTTGGGATTTAAATGTGTATCCACTAACCGATGATTTCAGATTGTCTATTGTTGAAAATTTCGTTAGTTGGATAGCAATCTGTATATCGGAGTGTAAAAAATTTACACATCTCCTTTATTATACATAAAAATTAATCATTTTTTTAGTTTTCACTTTAAAAATAATGAATGATTACAAATCGTACGCAAATTGATGTATACATAATTATTTGAGGTATAGATTGTGATACAATCGGTTATATCAAAGAAATTTGGGGGAATTGGAAATGCACAAGTACATATTTCGACGGTTACTCATGATGATTCCTGTGCTTTTAGGAGTGACGTTTATCGTCTACTTTATTTTATCTATGACACCAGGCGATCCGGCTTCAATAATTCTAGGTGATGGAGCGACCGAATCCAGTATTGAGGCAATGAGAGAGCAATTAGGTCTGAATCAGCCAATTTTCATCAGATACTTTCAATTTTTATTCAATGCTTTAAAAGGTGACCTTGGATTTTCCTATCGAAATCATCTTGCAGTATTGCCTATGGTACTGGAACGATTTCCAGCAACCATGATTCTTGCCTTAGCTAGCATCGCACTGGCTCTGGCGGTTGGAATACCGGTGGGAATCATTTCCGCCAAGAAACAGTATTCCGCCATGGACTACTCCGCAACCCTTCTGACAATGCTGGGGGTTTCCATGCCTACCTTCTGGCTGGGACTCATCCTGGTAATGATTTTTTCACTCAATCTGGGGTGGTTGCCCTCTCAGGGGATGGGCAAGGGATTTGTTCCTCTGATAAAAAGCCTGATATTGCCAGCATTCACTTTGTGTACCCATAATGCGGCGACCATCGCCAGAATGACCAGATCCTCGATGCTGGATGTAATTAATCAGGATTACATAGCAACTGCGCGATCCAAGGGTATTATGGAAGCTCAGGTCACTACCCGCCACATGCTGCGTA